>CALCJP010000227.1 GCA_937967625.1 uncultured Saprospiraceae bacterium | reverse complement strand
TTTTTTCGTCTCCCGTCTCCCGTCTCCAGTCTCCCGTCTCCCGTCTCCCGTCTCCCGTCCAGCGGAGCGACCGTCTCTCGTCAACCGTTTAAGGAAAGCGCACTTACTGGATTTTCATTTACCACATCCGTCTCCACCAGCCCATCTCTCAAACGGATGATTCGGTGTGTATGTTCCGCGATGTCGGGTTCGTGGGTGACGATGATGACGGTGTTGCCGGCGTTATGGATTTCTTCAAACAATGCCATGATTTCGACGGAAGTCTTTGAGTCCAGGTTTCCAGTCGGCTCATCGGCGAGGATGATGGCGGGGTCGTTGACCAGCGCGCGCGCGACTGCTACACGCTGCCGCTGCCCACCTGAAAGTTCGTTGGGTTTATGATCCATACGGTCGCCGAGTCCGACTGATTCTAAAACGGAGGCGGCCTTTTCGAGGCGCTCTGTTTTGGTGACGCCTGCATAGACGAGTGGCAAGGCGACATTTTCTAAAGCAGACAATCGAGGCAACAAATTGAAGGTCTGGAAAACGAAACCGATTTCTTTATTTCGCACCTCTGCCAATTCTGCATCATCCATCGTGCTGACATCCGTTCCGTTTAGAAAGTAACCGCCTTTTGTTGGCGAATCAAGGCAGCCGAGCAAGTTCATCAAAGTGGATTTGCCAGAACCAGAAGGTCCCATCAAAGCGACATATTCGTTTTTAGAAACGGTAATCGAAATGTCTTGGAGGGCATGCACTTTATTCGTCCCCATGACATAGGTTTTGCGCAGGTGCTCAGTTTTGATGATTGTTTTACTCATAAGTTTTAAATCTACTTTTTTATCACTTTCGGCACTTTGAAAAATTCGCCATTGTGGTCGGGCGCATTTTTTAAAGCTTCTTCTTGGGTCAACTGATTTTTTACTTCATCCTTTCGGAAAATGTTGTTGCCCTCCGTGATATGGGTTAATGGTTCGACTCCGTCTGTGTTCACTTCTTGGAGTTTTTCGACCATTTTTAAGATGTTATTCAAATCACCTGCGATTTCGGTTCGTTCCGATTCGGAGAGTTCGAGCTTGGCGAGGTGTTCGAGTTTCAAAAGTAGTTCTTTGTCTATCTGCATGGTACTTTTTTAGAAATACGAATCAATTTATCGGTTAAACAAAGGATTCTCGTCAAAGTTACAAAAACGTGGAGTGGATTGGCAATCCACCTTCTTAGTTCCAATCTACTCTCCTTTTTTCGCTCTGGAGCAGGTTTAGAATACGCTTTCGCTAAATGGGATTATTTGCCGAAAGGCTAAAAATGCAAATCATAATTAACCTGCCAGCAACACCTAATTAATTCAAGTTGCGACGAACCATAAAGTTTTGAGCATCGTCTCTCGAAGAGGACGATGCGACACAAATACCGCATCGTCCCTTTCAAGAGATGATGCTCAAATTGTAGATCGCAACTTGGGTTAATTAATTCTCATAAGCCAGCCTGACCATGTTCCCAATCATGACATGGGTGAAGGTACCAACATGCATATCGACCACTTCTCCATTTTTTAGGAGGACTACCGAGGGGATGTTTCTAATGCCGTATTTGGCAGCAATTGGGGCGTTTTGATCTACATTCACTTTGGCGTAGGTGGTGTTTCCGATTTCGTTTTTTGCCATGTCTTCGATGATTGGACCCGTCATTCGGCAGGGGCCGCACCAAGTCGCCCAAAAGTAAAGAACCGAAACGTTTTTGTTGGGTAGGATGTCACTTTGGAAGTTTTCTGCGGTCACCTTCAGTGGCTTATTTGGGGAACCCAAGATAGGTTTTGGACTTGAGCAGTTTGCAAACAAAAAAATTGAGAAAAGAAGTAAAATATATTTGTGCATGGTTTGATATTTTGGGCAAGCTACCGAATGGACGCATTTATACAAAAGTATTTTTGGATTTAATTCGCTGAGTTAGAAACATACTTATTTTCAAAAGATTTGAGTGGATAAATAATTAGTATCAAATCTCATTTTACATTTGCAGAAAAACTGAAAAGATTTTGAAAGGAAAAAAAATCTGGATCACAGGCGCAGGATCAGGAATCGGAAGGGCTTTAGCGATTGCGCTTGATGAGCAGGGGGCTTCATTGATTTTGTCCGGAAGGACGAAAAAAACACTCCAAGCAACTCAGTCGCTCCTCCAAAGAAAAGACGATTGTATCATCCTGCCATTGGACTTGGGTAAATTTGAGGAGATAGAAACGATGTATCACGCCCACCATGATCTTTTAAAAAATGTTGATATCCTAATCAACAATGCTGGTATCTCACAACGATCTTTGGTTGAAAACACCACTTTTGATGTTTATAAAAAATTGATAAACATCAATTATTTAGGCACTGTGCGATTGAGCCAATTGATGCTAAAAGATTTTAAAATAAAGGGAAAAGGACACTTTGTCATTATTAGTAGTACGGCTGGCAAATTTGGAGTTCCTTTGCGCTCAGGCTATTCTGCCTCAAAATTTGCGCTTCACGGATTCTTTGAAGCCCTCCGCGCAGAACTGGTGGAGGAAGCAATTGACATCACCATGATTTGTCCGGGTTTTATCAATACGGATATTTCAAAAAATGCTTTGAGTGGCGACGGTTCGCTGCACGGCACCAAAGATGAAGCTCAAAGCAACGGAATGCCCGTGGAGTTGATGGCGAAAAAAACAGTTGCCGCAATAAAAGCCAAAAAGAGTGAATACTTCGTAGGTGGTTTTAGGGAAGCGCACTTAGCACCTTTTGTGAGTAGGTTCTTTCCTAACTTATTTAGAAAAATAATCGCTCGTTCAAAAGTGACATAGTCAACAACAAAATTGATAATTCCAGCCATCATAAACCATTGAAAATCAAAAGATTAACGAATTTATTGCAATCGAAGAGTGCAAATAAAAAAAATTACATGTCAGATATTTTCAAAAGAATTCAAGAGGACAAAGGTCCCTTAGGCAAATATGCCGATGTCGCAGAAGGTTATTTTATTTTTCCAAAACTTGAGGGAGCACTGGGCCCAAGGATGAATTTCAAAGGTAAAGAAGTCATCGTCTGGTCAATCAATAATTACTTAGGCTTGGCAAACCACTCAGATGTGCGAGCAGCGGATGCCGCCTCCACTTCCAAGTGGGGACTCGCCTACCCGATGGGATCAAGAATGATGTCCGGCAACAGCGACCTCCATGACGAACTCGAAAACGAGTTAGCAGATTTCGAACAAAAAGAAGCCGCCGTTTTAGTCAATTTCGGCTATCAAGGTATCATGTCTGCCATAGATTGCCTCTTGACTCGACACGATGTCGTGGTCTATGACGCTGGCTGCCACGCCTGCATTGTGGATGGCGTCCGAATGCATTCTGGAAAACGATTTGCCTTTCGGCACAATGATGTCCAAAGTTTAGAAAATCACCTGCGCTCCGCATCCAAGATTGTAGCAGAGACAAAAGGAGGAATTTTAGTCATCTCAGAAGGGGTCTTTGGCATGAGAGGCGACCAGGGGCATCTCAAAGAAATAGTAGCGCTAAAGGAAACCTACAATTTTAGACTTTTGGTAGATGACGCTCACGGGTTTGGCACCTTGGGTGCGACTGGTATGGGTGCTGGAGAAGAACAAAATGTGCAAGATGATATTGATATTTATTTTGCGACTTTCGCCAAATCTTTAGGCAGCATCGGCGCTTTTTTGGCAGGAGACCGAGAGGTGATAAAGTTTCTAAAGTACAATATGCGTTCTCAAATCTTCGCCAAATCACTCCCCATGCCCTATGTGGAAGGAAACTTGGTCAGACTGAAAATGCTCAGAAACATGCCCGAACTAAAAGAAATGCTTTGGAAAAATGTGCGATTTCTACAAAAAGGACTCTTGGACGCCGACTTCGAAATTGGGAAAACAAACTCCTGCGTGACCCCCGTCTATCTGAAAGGTACCGTAGAAGAAGCGATGAAATTGGTCTATGATCTCCGAGAAAATTACCGAATTTTCTGCTCCATCGTGGTGTATCCGGTGGTGCCAAAAGGCATCATTTTGTTGAGACTGATTCCGAGTGCTGCCCACTCATTTCAAGACATTGAAGAAACCATAGAAGCCTTCAAAGCAGTGGCAGTCAAACTGAAGCAAAACGCCTACAAAGAAATTTCTGAACTCTCAAATTAAACGTACATGTCAGACCTTCCGCTCATCTCAGGAATCCAACAAATCGGCATAGGCAACGCTTCCGTTTACGACACTTGGGAGTGGTATCGAAAAAATCTCGGTTTTGATGTCCCCGTTTTTGATGAGGCAGCAGAGGCTTCTTTGATGTTGCCCTATACTGGCGGAAAACCACAAAAAAGACACGCCGTGCTCGCCCTCAATATGATGGGAGGAGCAGGCGCAGAAATCTGGCAATACAACGGGCGAACGCCTCAGCCCCCAATCGCCCCTTTAAAAATCGGGGACTTAGGCATCAGCATCGCCAAGTACAAATCAAAAGACATTGAAGCGTCTTTCAAGGCGCTCAAAAACCAACATCTCCTTTCGGAAAATATCGCAACAGACCCACTCGGTCAAAAACACTTCTACCTAAAAGACCAAGACGGCAACCTCATCGAAATCGTCGAATCTGACAATTGGTTCAATAAAAAAGGATTCCATTGCGGCGGCGTCTATGGCGCCACCATCGGGGTCTCCGACATGGAGCAGTCTCTCCCATTTTATGAAAATATCTTGGGCTACGATAAAGTGCTTTATGATAAAACTGAATCGTATGAAGATTTCGCAAACCTTCCCGGTGGCAATGCCCAATTCAGAAGAGTCCTCCTAACCCACAAAGCGCCCCGTTCAGGGCCTTTCAGCAAACTGTTCGGTAACTCTCAAATCGAACTCCTACAAATCATCAATGGGCAAGGCAACAAAATCTTCCAAGACAGACAGTGGGGCGATTTAGGATATATCCACCTCTGCTTTGACATCTCCGGCATGGCAGCCATGCGCGACAAATGCAAATCTGCTCAACATCCATTCACCGTCGATAGTGGCGATTTTGATATGGGCGACGCAGCAGGACAATTTGCCTACATCGAAGACCCAGACGGCACCCTCATCGAATTCGTAGAAACCCACAAAGTCCCCATCCTAAAAAAAATCGGTTGGAACCTCAATCTCTCAAATCGAAATCCTAAAAAAGACCTCCCAAGGTGGATGATTAAAGCCCTCGGACTCCAGAAAGTAAAAAATCCAGTAAATTAGCCTAAGATTTCTTCTACGAAAACATTGGGTTCATTTCGCTTTTTTGGATCTTTGTATAATGAATCGCAATAGTGATTGTTTATGTTCATGACATACAAATAGTCCTCATCTTGTTTAGCATAAAAATCTTTGCTTTCCACAAATTCCAGCTCACCTTTTGGAAATTTCATCCCAAATTGCCAGTCTTTAATCATAGATTCACTTCTAATTTCCACTGGCAAAATGACCTTCTGAAAACAAACAATGACGTCCTCCAAAATTAGAGAAGCTACGGAATTCGTGGTTTCTAATGCTTCATCGTCAATCACATCGCCTTTGATGTATCCAAAGAAATCATTATCGCGGCTTTCTTCAACCAAAGAATCTATCTGAATAAGCCAACCACCTTGGTTTTGAGACCAACAATGTGTAAGGTGAGGAGTGGTTTAGCTATTCAAAAAGAACTCAAAGACAATGCCTAAGACGATGTGTTGTTACAAAGAAGGGTAATAAACCAAATCATCAAAATAAGAGTCTGGCTCGAATGGAGTCCACGTTTCTTCTTTTAACTGGAGACGATTGGCGATGATTTTGAGGACACTTAAATTGACGCCCAATCCCAAATGACTACCTCGTACTTGGATGTTCTGGTGAAAAAACGTTTCCTCTTTTTCCATGCAAAGCTGCCATGGGACGATGCCGTCTTCTTTGGTATAGACCGCCGTGGTAGGCACTGGCGCTGGATTAGGCAAATCATAAAATAAATCTGGATTTGCCTCTTTTATCTTTTGTCTTTTGACTAACAAGTTATACACCCAAGCCGCATTATTAGCATGCTGCACCCCCTGAAACGGAGAGCCTAATGTGATAATCTGACGAATCATCTGTGGTCGCTCTTTCGCCAACTGACGCGCAAAAACGCCACCTAAACTCCAGCCAATCAAAGAGAGTTTTTCGCCTCGCGTTTCATAGATTTCTTCGACCTTTTCGAGAAGGCGATCTAAGTATTCAACTTTCGCATAGTTGCGCCCTAAGTCCCAAGCGATGGATTCGTAACCTAACTTTTCTATAAAACTTCTCAACGGACTCGTTGAAGTATCACTCGCCATGAAGCCCGGCAAAACCAAGACAGGGTGCCCATCGCCTTTGGCTTCGGCATCTCGAAATTTCCGATAAGGAAGAGATAAGCCCATCTCTGCAATCGCACGACCTACTTCTGTCCCCCAATACAATATGGAAGGACGCTTTACGGAAGGTTGCTTTTCATCACTCTCTTTCATATCAAATAATTTCTAATACAAAAATCGAATATTTATTCGGCTGCAATATATGATTTAGCCTAAAAATTATGCCTATGTTCAAAATGAAAAATAGAATTTGGAATTTTAAATACCAACTTATGACTACACAAACGGTTTAGAAAACTTTTTGTAACACTACGAATTTCAATGGGTTTAACTATTTTGGCAACACTTATAAAGAAATCACAAATGCACACTGACTAAATGCAAACCATACTTAAAGACACTACTTTTCAAAAGACACTGCTGGAGATAGCGGAGGCACAGCAAATGGATTTCACGGAAGTGGAAGAAAAAGCGGCTGAATATTTAGGCGAACTTTATACCATCCACCAACCCGTCGCCAACATCTTTGCCACTCAGATGGCGCAATTTATCCTCGCGCGTGGCTACGAAAAAACCATTGATGTCAATCCCGCACAACTTCAAGCATTAACGAAATTGGCGCGCCGCCACTCCATCGCATTTGTGATGACGCACAAGACCTATATCGACATGTTTGTCTTGGGTATCGTTTTGCAGCGGCATGGTTTGCCGATTCCCAATATTTTTGCGGGTATCAATATGGACTTCCTCGGCTTGGGTCAGTTTGGGCGGCAGAATGGGGTGATCTTTATCAGAAGATCGATTAAAGAAAATCTTATTTATAAAGCCACTTTGCGTCACTTCATCGGGCATTTGGTTAAGGAGAAAAACAGTTTCATGTGGGCAATCGAAGGCACTCGCTCGCGAACTGGAAAACTGGTGTGGCCCAAAATGGGCATTCTCAAATATATCAAAGAAGCAGAGGCTTACGCCAAATCGGAGGTCAAATATGTGCCCGTGTCGATAGTCTATGACCTGATTCCTGACGTGAAGGAAATGACCCTCGAAGCTCGAGGCAAATCAAAAGCACCCGAAAGTCTCTCGTGGTTTTTGAATTACGTTCGAAAAATGAATGAGAAGTTTGGACGCATTTCGATTCGAATTGGAGAACCGGTTAGTGACACCTCGCAGATGACCTCGCTCATTCACCAAAATCAAGTTTTAAAAAATGGGGCGCCAAAAGGCATTTCGCACTTTGCATTGGAACTCGTTCATCAAATCAATCAAATCACGCCCGTCACTACGGCTTCGCTGATTTGCGTGATTTTGATGAGCAAATACACCTTACGGAAAAAGGAAATCGAAAGCTACGTCGCAGTCATCATGAACCTGATCGAGTCCACGCAACCCGACGCCTTGGTGGACAGAGGAAGACCCATCGGAGAGAGCGTTCAGACTGCCCTCAATTTACTCAAAAAAGCAAACCTCATCCGCCAACATAGCGCTGGTTTAGAGTCAAAATATGTGATTGCTTCGCACAACTATTTGCAAGCAACTTATTATGGCAACATGGCTGTTCATCACCTCTACCATCAAGCATTTATCGAATTGGCGTTATTAAAAGTTGCACATTCTGATAATAAAAACGGCGGCGACTACACCTTTTGGCAAGAAATCATGCAACTCCGAAACCTCTTTAAATTCGAATTTTTCTTTTCGAAAAAAGAGCAGTTTACAGAAGAAATCGAGCGCAACATGTCTTTCCTTGACAGAGATTGGGAAACACTCATTTTGGCGAAAGCCGAAAAAGTAAAAGCCCTCGTGGAGAGCCAACGCATGTTGGTCGCACCCGTCGTCTTATCCACTTACGTGGAAGCCTATCGCGTGGTCGCGCATTCACTCAAAGCATGGGAGCCCTCCAGAGTATTTAACGAAAGTCAATTCTTAGAAGACTGCGTCTTCATCGGCGAATCTATGCAATGGCAAGGCATGATCCAACGCCTCGAGTCCATTTCCAAACCATTTTTACAAAACGGAATACGACTGATCAAAAACCTAAATTTAGTTCCCAACAACGACGACAAAAAGCATGAGCAAATTGATAAATTCATCCAGCAATTGGATGAAATTTGGGAACGCATAACCCAACTGCAAAAAATCACCCTCACCAAACCACCCGAGTCTTTACCTGCGGTACCGCTTTCGCGGAATGAAGTCCCTGGTTCGAAAACCGAAGCGATCACTCACGAAATCATCAATGGCGAATCAGGTGCCCATATCGGCGCATTTTTCGACTTGGATAAGACGCTCATCAAAAGTTTTTCCGCCAAGGAATTCATGCAATCGCGCGTACTAAGCGGAAAAATGACCAGGAAAGAAATCGTCGCTCAATTCGCTGGTGTCATGGTCTATGCCACCGGCAACGGCAACTTCGCAGGACTTGCCGCAGTGGGCGCAAGAGGCGTCAAAGACATCGAAGAAAAAGTTTTCATCGAGGTAGGAGAGGAAGTTTTTGAAAAAGAATTAGCACGCCAAATCTATCCTGAAGCTCGCGCGCTCGTCGCAGCCCATGTCGCAAAAGGACACACTGTCGCCATCATCTCCGCAGCAACACCTTATCAAGTTAATCCCATCGCACGCGACTTCGGAATTGACCATATCATGTGCACTCGCATGGAAGTCATAAACGGCGTTTTCACGGGAGAAATCATCGAGCCTGCTTGCTGGGGCGAAGGCAAATCGCACGCCGCCAAAGCATTGGTCAAAGACCATAATTTAGACTTGGCAAAAAGTTTTTTCTATACCGATAGCGCCGAAGATTTACCCCTTCTCGAAATTGTCGGCAACCCACGACCGATGAATCCAGACACTAAATTGACCGCTATTGCCTTTCAAAATGACTGGCCCATTTATCGCTTCGATGATGAAAATGAAAGACGAGGTGTCACTGATTTTATGCGAACCGGGCTCGCATTCGGCAGCTTGCTCCCTGCCGTGATGAAAGCCGCAACGGATGGCTTGGCAACCATGTCTTGGGACGATGGAATCAACTCGCTCATGGCTACGGTGGGTGATTTGGTATGCGGCGCAGCGGGCATTCGACTCGTGGTGAAGGGCGAAGAAAATCTTTGGAAAAAACGCCCTGCCGTATTCATCCTCAATCATCAGAGCAATGTCGATATGTTCATTGCTGCCAAACTCATCAGAAAAGACGCGACGGGAATCGCCAAAAAAGAATTGCAATTCTACCCCATCATCGGGCAGCTCATGCAAGCCGCTGGGGTGATTTTCATTGATAGAAAAAATCGAGAAAAAGCCATCGAAGCCATGCAGCCTGCCGTCGATTCATTGAAAAATGGTACCTCGTTTATCATTTTCCCGGAAGGGACAAGGAGTTATGATTATCGATTGGGCAAGTTCAAAAAAGGGGCATTTCATATTGCCATGCAAGCGGGTGTTCCCATCATCCCGATTGTCATCAGAAATGCGCATGACTCCATGCCGCGCGGGACTAATATTTTCAAACCGGCGGCGATTGAGGTGAAAGTATTGCCTGCTATTTCAACTAAGCGTTGGACGAAAAATACTTTTGATAAGAACATAAAAAAAATTAGAGGTTTGTTCCTAAAAGAGTTAAGACAAGAAGAATAACACTCTCTGTGAACCACTGTGTCTCCTCAGTGCAACTCTGCGTAATAGCTAAACGATGTTCGAGCTGTTACACAGAGATTCACAGAGAACCACGGAGTTTCACAGAGGATATAAAACACTCAAACCATGCTAAAAGTAGGACTACTCGGCGGCGGCTCATGGGGCACCACAGTCGCCTCTCTCACTGCCAAAAACAGCCCCACAAAAATCTGGGCAAGGCGTGAAGATACCGTCAACGACATCAACCAAAATCATAGCAACGAACGCTATCTACCAGGAACAAAACTGACCAAAACACTCACTGCAACGACTTCTATCAAAGAAGCAGTGCAAGACGCAGATGTGATTGTGATGGGCATACCGTCGCAAAGTTTCCGTCATGTTTTGGAAGAAGCCAAACCACACATTCGCCCGTGGGTGCCGATTGTGAGCCTCTCAAAAGGACTGGAAAAAGGCACTAAAATGCGCATGACCGAAATCATCGAAACCGTCATGCCTGGTCATCCGGCAGGAGTACTGACAGGTCCAAATCTCGCTCGTGAAATCATGGCGGGTCAAGCTGCCGCAAGCGTAATCGCGATGGTCGATGATACGATTGCTCGGCGTTTGCAAAAACTATTCAGCACTGGTCTTTTTAGAATCTACACCAATGAAGACGTCGTTGGTTGCGAGCTGGGTGGCGCATTGAAAAACATCATCGCTATCGCTGCCGGAATGGGCGACGGCGCAGGCGCAGGTGACAACACCAAAGCTGCCGTCATCACCAGAGGTTTGTCCGAACTCACTCGTCTCGGTGTAGCGATGGGCGGTCAACCCTTGACTTTTGCTGGTTTGACTGGAATGGGCGATTTGCTTGCCACCTGCAATAGTTCTCTCAGCCGCAACCGCACGGTCGGCTTTGAACTCGGCAAAGGCAGAAAACTCCAAGAAATTTTGGACAGTTTAAACATGGTCGCAGAAGGCGTCAAAAGCGTCGGCGTTGTCATCGAATTGGCAGAAGAATACAATGTCTCCATGCCCATCGCCAGAGAGGTTTATAATGTGGTGGTCAACGGCAATTCGGCGAAGGACGCGTTTCGGGGGTTGTTGCGACAAGAGAGTGGATCGGAGGCGGAGCCAGGATAGGTATAGTTTTGCAGAAAGTCCAAACGCAAGCTGTCCCCCTTCGGAGGGGGTTCCCGAAGGGCGGGGGTGGATTACTCAAATCTTTTGGAATATTCCACCCCCTTTATCCCCCTCCAAAGGGGGACAGTTTCCACGTTCAAACTTTGAAGGTTTAAAAGCACATTACGTGATACTAACAAACTATCAAAGCACACTTTTATTAGCAACCTAACTAAATTGGATATCAACACTTTAACGCCTTTCGGCAAATAATCCAACACTAAATAATTATCCTTCTAAGTAACGGTCAAAAAATAACTTCCCGATTTGTATTATCTTTGAAAAAAAATTCATAGAGATGGAAATTGAAAATTTGGATATAAAAAAACAGTTTTACAAGACGCTAAATGAACGTCAACGTCGTCTATATACAGGA
>CALCJP010000226.1 GCA_937967625.1 uncultured Saprospiraceae bacterium | reverse complement strand
GCAGAGACGATTCATGAATCGTCTCTGCACTGACTAAGTTTTCTCGCTTTCGCGAAATCTCAATTTCTATTCGCCTACTCGATACCAAGTTTGCGTTCTGTAGATACCTGTCCAATGTTTTCCTCTCACTTTCAACTCATTCGACTTTCCTTCTTCAAACCAGATGCTACAACCATATTCTTTTCCTGATTCAGGATCCATGATGGTACCGTTTTTCCAATAATCTTTGTGGGTGGAGAGGTCTTCCAAAATATCCATACCCACCAATTTTTTTCCTTTTTTCTTGCCCGTGCATTTGTCGCAAATCTTATCAGGAGGAGAGAGTAGGAGTTTCGCAATTTTACCATTTAGCTTTCCGCCTTGCTCATAGATTTCAATATGCGATTTGGCTTCGCCGGTATTATCATCAATAGTCTTCCAAGTGCCCAAAGGTGATTGAGCAGAAAGTTGCGCAACGAAAAGAACGCAGAAAATCATCAATGCAAATAAATTCTTCATTGGTTCAATTTTTTTATTTTTGAAAAGGTCGGCACTTCTTCAGCGCCTCAACACCAACGACAAAAATACTTGTTTATTCAAGTTTGTTGAAAAATTCAGACAGATATAACGTTAGCGAAATCATAAACCCCTAAATTTACCCAAAATGATATCCTATGCGCCACCTATTTTTTTGCTTATTCGTGCTTTTCTTTTTTACTCAGTGCAATACTCCCAAAGTCTTAATAGAAGAAGTCGAACCCGTTGAGACACTTACTCAAATCGGGGATACGATTCGTTTTGCGTCCTACAACGTTTCGATGTTTAGAGATGCAGAAGGCGCTTTAAATAATGAATTGCAAAACCCCAACAACGCGCAAGTACAGCGCGTGGCGGCGGTAATTCAAGAAGTACGCCCTGATGTCATCGCGTTGATGGAATTTGACTTTGACGAAAAGAGTGAAGCCTTAGCTCATTTCAAACATAATTTTTTAGAAATCAGTCAAAATGGAGGCGACACTTTGCATTATAAATATGCTTGCTCAATTATCTCCAATACCGGCGTTTTGAGTGGCGCAGATTTGGACGGAAACGGCTCCGTTTCGCTTCCCAATGACGCATTCGGTTTTGGCAGGTTTCCGGGACAATATGCTTTTGCCATTATTTCTAAATATCCAATTGATGTGGATGGCATGCGTACTTTTCGCAACTTCCTTTGGAAAGACATGCCCAATGCCCTGCTTCCTACTAATGCCAATGGCAGCTCTTATTATTCAGATGACGCTTTAGATGTTTTTCGAGTTTCCTCAAAAAATCATGTAGATGTCCCCATTATTTTGCCTGATGGCGAAAAGGTGCATATCATTTTAGCGCACCCAACTCCCCCCGTTTTTGATGGCGCAGAAGATCGCAATGGGAAGCGCAATCATGATGAAATTCGCCTACTCGCAGATTACCTTTCCAACGAGTCGTACTTAATAGATGACAAAGGCACCAGTGGTGGGCTTTCGCCAAATGAGCACTTCGTAGTCATGGGCGATTTGAATGCAGACCCTTTCGATGGCGACAGTGCGGATGAAGCCATTTTGCAATTATTAGATCATCCTTCGATCAATCAGGACATCGCCCAGGGAGATAAAATCCCCTCCAGTCCCGGCGGCGCGGAGCATAATCAATCAGCAGGACATCAGGGCGACCCCTCTCACGACACTTCTTTCTTTGGCTTGCGAATTGACTATGTGTTGCCTTCCAATACTTTTGATGTCTTGCAGAGCGGCGTTTTTTGGCCCCTAAAATCTGACCCACTTCATGTATTGATTCAAGATGGAACTGCTTCTGATCATCTTTGCGTTTGGGCAGATTTGATTTTGCGATAGCGATTTTATTCCACTTTCGTGAAATACGTTGGCGCGAACTTCCAAGCTCGTGTCTTTGATCAGTTGATCTTCAGACTGGCAAAACAGTCCTAAAATAGCAGCGTGATTTTCTTGGCGAAGACGCCAAGTGATGCTTCTCACGAGTCTTGAGGCTTGGGTGGGCGTAGCAAGGATATTTCACGAAAGTGAAAAAAGTTAAAAACCACGTCCGTAACCCAATTGGCATAGTTTTTACATTAGAAAAAACACTTACATGACTGCCTTCCTAATTTTCTACTATTTCCAACACAATTAGAATTTGATGACCTCGGTCATTGATGCTTGCCTTCTTTCATTCCTACAAACGTATTTCCGCGAAAGCGGCAAAAAAGTAAATGTAATGAGCTACATGACGTGGCTCTACGAATTTGTATAAACCGAATTTTTCTTTAACCAAAAAGTACATCCCATGAAACGCCGAGTTTCTACAACTTCTCTCCTGATGGGGAGATTTATCAAGGCATCCGTTCTTGCAGGTTTTTTCCTTTTCTTTTCAGTTTTGGGTTTTGCGGAAGCAAAAAAAGTGGCTCTTTTCGAGCAGGTGACTATTGCGTGCAACGACTCTCTCCAGATTTCTTTGGATCAGAGCGGCGTGTCCATTCTGACACCAGACATGATTTTGGAAGGAACCTATCCCGACATGACCTGTTTTTCGGTCGAGTTGAAAAAGGGAAATATTTCCTATGGCAACCAAGCAGACTGCAGCCACGTCGGCCAATATCTTCTTGCAACGGTTTTAGACAATTGTACCGGCAATTCATGCTGGAGCAATATTTTAATTAAAGACAAAAAGTCGCCGGTTTTTAACTGTCCGCCGATGACCGATACGGTCATTGTGAATTGTACCGTTGATTTGGACACGATTAGTCCTCCAGAGGTGATCGATAATTGCGAAGTGACTCAAATTAATTTGGCACAAGAGGAAATCAACGATAGCGATTGCTCCATTAAATATCTCAAAAGAACCTATGTGGCAGCTGATAATCAAGGTAATTTTTCAGCACCTTGCATGCAATTTATCAAAGTAACGGCGCCACTGGAACCGACCTTCCCTGAGGATATTACTTGGACTTGCGACCAGTACAATACGTTTCCTAATATCATCGAAGCCAATACGCTTCATGGCTACATTAGGCTCAATGCAGCCTTGCTTGATGCTACCGCACTCTACTGCGATTATGCTGATGGAGACGATGTGGCGGGAGTAGATCCGTTTTCGAATGTAGGCTTGGACTATTGGTTAGACAATGAAGACTTGGATGTTGGGCTTGATCCTCGCTATGATGATAATTACGACAATCCGATAAATGATCCTGCACCCTCTGCGTGCGGCACCTCCACTACAGAGGTAGATACTCGCAATGATCTTTTCAATATTTCTTTCAATGTCGGTTGCCCATATTTACAAGATTGCGATGTGACTCCAAATGCGCACTATCCGACTTTCGTCCAAACGCCGATATACAACCCTGCTCAACCAGCAAATGGATTAGAAGACGCAGACATCTTGGCGATGACTGGTTCAGGTGTTCCTGAGTTGATGAATTCCGATTGTCCATATCATGTCACCTTCAAAGATCAGAGAGTAGAGGCATGTCCGGGAGCAGATACGACTTCAGTTTTCAAAATCTTTAGAACTTGGAAAATCATAAACTCATGCACCGGAGAGTTCTTCACAGATGTTCAAATCATCAAAGTGGTTGATAAAATCGCTCCGATTGTCAATCTACAAATTGACACCTTGATAGCTGGCAACACCACCGCGGCTCCTTTCGCCAATGAGTGTACTTCAACAGCAACACTTCCTCCACCAGATGTAATTGAAAACTGCGGAGGCACCTTCACCGTAAAAATATTCACCCCAATCGGCGAAGCCGTTTATGTCAACGGAGTCGATGGTACCAACGGTGGAGCAATTCCTTCACCCGGACTTCCAATTGGAACGCATACCATTCAATATAATGTAACTGATGCTTGTGGCAACTATACAGAAACGACGACACAGGTAGTCATCCAAGATAGAGGGAGACCAATCATGATTTGTCGCGAGCTGACCACTATTGGTTTGACACTTGACGGAACCACAGAGATTTGTGCAGAAGCATTTGACGAAGGTTCTTATGACAATTGTGGTTTAGATAGTCTCGCTGTCAAACTCATGGATGAACCAGATTCTCTTTACAGAAAATGCTTGTCGTTCACTTGCCATGATACTTCAGCAATGGTTGTTTTAAGAGGCTACGACCTCGCAGGCAATCACAACGAATGCATGATAGAACTTACCGTTTTCGACAAGTTAAAGCCAGATTGTATTCCTCCGGAAGATGTTTTGACAACTTGTGAAGACGTCCCTAATTATTATGACTTGACTGATACTGCTACCTTGAAAAACCTCTTTGGAGAAGCTACTTTCTTTGACAATTGTAAAGGTTACGTAGAGGAATTAACACCAAGTGTAGATATTGATATGTGCGGAAGCGGAACCATTATCAGAAACTTTAGAGCACATGATGGAGCAGGAAACCGATCCGCAAATGCTTGCCGCCAGCGAATCACTGTCACAGCAGTCAACGAATACAAAATCTACTTCCCTGCCGATTGGGAAGGCAAATGTGGAGAAATGGAAAACGCAGACACGGTTCGCTTTCGCGAAATTGGCTGTGATAGACTCGCCAAACACTACGAAGATTTGCGCTTCGACATCTCAAATGATGGCGCTTGCTACAAAATCATCAGAAAGTGGACAGTCTTGAACCTCTGCTCTTATGATGGCTACAGTGACCCGATTGAAATTCCAAATTCTCCAAAAGGAGACTCAATCATGAGTATGGATTATGGCGCTCATGGTTACTATACCTACACGCAACTTATAAAAGTATCAGACGACAAAGCTCCCGTTATCTCATATAACGAAGACTTTGAATTCTGCAGCACCAATAACGCTTGCACTGGCAGGGTGAATATCCTTCCTGATGTAGATGAAGAATGCACCACTGACGTAACGCTAATTTGGAGATTAGACCTCGACAAAGACGGTTCTTATGATGCAAATGGCACCAATCGATTCAACCAAATGGCTCCACTTGGCGAGCATCGAATTAAATTCTTTGCTACTGATGGCTGCGGCAACACAGGTGTTTTGGAAATTGACTTCGAAGTAATTGACTGTAAAAAGCCAACTCCAGTTTGTCATAATGGACTTTCAGGCGCATTGATGCATAGTGGTATGCTCGAAATTTGGGCAGTTGATTTCAACGCCTCAAGTTTTGACAATTGCACCGATGTAGATGATTTAAAATATAGAATCAATAGAATTGAAGACACCAACCGAGATGGCGTCATCACCTCGGATGATTATACCATGACCGTTCCCACCACTTCTGCAGTGACATTTAACTGCGACCATTTAGGATTGCAAATGGTTCAAATGTGGGTAGGCGATGATTATGGCAATTGGGACTACTGCGTCACCTTCATCGAAATTCAGGACAACATGGCTCAATGTGGCGCCGGCTCCAAAATGGCAGGTAACATTGCCACTCACAGAGGCGACGGCGTGATGGATGTAAAAGTCGAACTAAGCGGCAACAGCATGCAATCAATCATGACTGATGATAACGGTATGTTCGAATTTGCAAATGTGGCCAATGATCATGACTACACCATCCGACCGATTAAGAATAATGATCCGCTCAATGGTATCTCAACTTACGATTTGGTTTTGATTTCAGGACATGTTTTGAATACGAGACTACTTCAGACGCCTTATCAAATCATCGCAGCTGATGCCAATCGAAGTGGAAATGTGTCCACATTGGACATCGTTGAATTGCGCAAAATGATACTTAGAATCAATCACCAGTTTAGTAATAATACTTCCTGGAGGTTTGTGGACAAAGACTTCATTTTTAACGATCCGAAAGATCCATTTGCAGTTGGATTCCCGGAAGCGGTCAATTACAACAACCTTTCAAATGATGAGCTGAACGCCAATTTCATCGCCGTGAAAATTGGAGATATTAATGGCGACGCAGAGACGAATGCGCTTGCAGTCGATGATAGAACATTTGCGGAAGACTTGTCCCGAACTCGCTTCGGGAGGCAATTTATCCATGTCGAAAATCAGACGCTGAAAGTAGGCGAGGAGACGACGATTCGATTTGATTTGGACGAAAGTCCTGATTTGTTAGGCTTCCAATTTACGCTTGAGTTTGATCCCGCTTTCGCGGAATTAATTGACATAGCCGAGAATGGCGCCGTGAGCACTTCCAATTTCGGACTCGCTCATTTGGACAAAGGAATCATCACTTCAAGTTGGCATAAATCAACCGAAGTTGAAGCAGTCTTTTTCGAATTGACATTTGCCGTTAAGGCAGAAATGGAGTTGAAGGATTTGATAAAAATCACATCTCAATACACCCCCGCAGAAGCATACAGCACAGACGGCGAATTGAAAGACGTCAGCCTCAATTTCGGCGACGACACCGCGACCGCAGAAGGATTTGCATTGTACCAAAACATGCCAAATCCATTCAGAGAAGGAACGAGCATTGGCTTCGAATTACCCGAAGCGATGGAGGGAACCTTAACTATTTTCTCCCTTTCGGGAAAAGTGGTCAAAGTGATTTTAAATGATTTTCCGAAAGGATACAATCAAGTTGAAATTGACAAAAACACCCTATTAGAAAGCGGTGTTTATTACTACCGATTAGAAACAGACCAGTTTGCGGCAACTCGCAAAATGATCTATGTGAAATAAAGAACTATTCTAATTAATCCGCATAGCAGTTTAATTGATTATTGCTTACCGGAAAAATTGGGAAACTTGCTTTTTGGTTTTGAGAGGTGCTTCACGGCACCTCTTTTTTTATGCGCTTATCGCCCCATTTTGGGGCGACATCTTTGTAGAAATCATTTTGTATAAATGCCGTGTCCGCTCCGTAGGTGCGGTATCTTTTAGTTCTGCTCAATTAGAGGAAACTAAAAACAGTAAAATGTATTCAAGAAAGAGGAATAGATATACGTGTGAAAAATAAAATCACTTCATTTTTGCATTAAAATTTTTAAGCAAAAAAATAGTAAAAATGAAGTTAATAGAAAATTTAAAGTGGCGTTAC
>CALCJP010000225.1 GCA_937967625.1 uncultured Saprospiraceae bacterium | reverse complement strand
TTTCATGGTTTCATGGTTTCATGGTTTCATGGTTTCATGGTTTCATGGTTTCATGGTTAACTAAACTTCGCTTTTGCTAAATGCGTTGATTTCAATTATGTTTTTTGTGAGTTTTTTTTTGATAATGTGTAATAAAAGCCCCGAATGTTCCCATGAGCATTCGGGGTTTCTTTTTAGGTTTGAGGTGTTTTGGAATGCGAGAAAAGCAGCAGAGAAGGTAGATAGTTGGAATCTTTGTTTCTGGCATTCGGGAGGATGTGTTGAGGATTAGAAATGCGTACCCAAGCGACCATTTGCCGATGACCTGTCCAGAGCTCGTTTCGGGAGGCATAAAAATCACTTTTGCCAACTGGCTATGAAATTGAGGGGATACTCCTTTTTTCCTTTCGGAAAATATCCCCTACCAACCTACTTTTTTTACCTTTGTGCGTTTTTTGAGGAATTGGAAACAAATCTCCATTTAAACGTTTGAAAATCAACGTAAAACACATTCTATTTTTTCAAAATAGATAAACAAAACATAAGGCTCAAACGCCATTTTTTGAAATACCATCATCTAAGGGATTGTTTGAAACTTTTTTAAAACCTGAAATTAAAAATATTAGGCATGAATAAACGACTGGTCAACATAGCAGGATGGGCGGTTTTCGCAATCGCAATGATTGTTTATTTTCTTTCCGCAGAGCGCACAGGGAGTCTTTGGGATTGTGGTGAATTTATCGCAGGAGCGCATAAATTGGAAGTCGTGCACCCTCCGGGAGCGCCGATGTTTATGTTGGTCGGAAGGATGTTTGCTTGGGTAGCAGAAATCGTTTCTGACAACCCTGAAAATATCGCTTTCGCTGTCAACCTCATGTCGGGAGTGGTTACCGCTTTCGCGGCAATGTTCGTGGCATGGTCCACGATGATTTTAGGCAAAATGGCATTGGTGGGAAGAGAAGAAGATTTGACGGAAGGGCAAGAGTACGCAGTCATCGGCGGCGGAGTTGTCGCTGGTTTGGCAACTGCTTTTTGTAGTTCTGTTTGGTTTTCAGCAGTGGAAGGCGAGGTGTATGCGATGTCGCTGATGTTTACCTGCATGACGCTTTGGGCAGTGATGAAATGGTACGCATTACCAAATACTCCTCGTGCGGACAGATGGTTGGTTTTTGCAGTCTATTCTGCTGGGCTTTCGATTGGGGTTCACTTGTTGAGTATTTTGACCTTTCCAGCATTGGCGATATTCTACTATTATAAGAAATTTGAAAAACCCAACTTCTTAGGAGTAGTTGCCGCATCGGCAGTGGGTGTTGGATTGATTGTCTTATTGCAAACCCTCATCATCACGGGTATCCCTAACCTTTGGGCACAACTCGAATTGATGATGGTCAACGGGATGGGCATGCCGTTCTATTCTGGATTGATTCCGTTGTTGTTGATTTTGGTTGGTATCTTTTATTTTTTAATCACATTTGCGCGAAAGCGCGGAAGTCATCTGATGGAGATGTTGACGATTGGGGCGTTGGTGACTGTGATTGGGTATTCGACATTTGGGATTATCGTCATTCGCGCAGAAGCGAATACGCCTATCAACATGAACACACCAAGTGACGCCATGCGTTTGATTCCCTACCTGAATCGGGAGCAGTATGGAGAGCGTGCTTTGATCAATGGCCCAACTTACAAAGCCAAACCAAGCGGCACTAAAATCGAAGATCGCTACGGAAGAGTAGGCGATAGATATGAATATACAGACCAAAAAGTTTCTTACGAATACAGAAGCGGAGATAAAGTCTTCTTCCCTCGAATGTCCGATGGCACTCAGGGACGACCAGCGCTCTATGAGCAATGGACAGACCTCCGAAAAGGGGAAAAACCTTCTGCTGGCGACCATGTCAAATTTATGATGCGCTATCAGATGGGTTGGATGTATTTCCGATATTTCTTCTGGAACTTTGTCGGAAGACAAAACGGTGATCAAGGTCTCTACTCTTGGAATGTCAAAGATGGTAACTGGATGAGTGGTATCACGCCACTCGATGAGGCGCGTCTTTACAATATGGACAAGGAACCTGACACCATGAAAAACAATAAGGCACGAAATAAATATTACGCCATTCCCCTGATATTGGGCTTGTTTGGGATGTTTTTCCATTTTCGGCGAAAGCCAGATGATGCCCTCGGTTTGTTTGCTCTATTTGTGATAACAGGTATTGGTATCATCATTTATTCCAACCAACCGCCCAACGAGCCGCGTGAGCGGGACTACGTGTTAGTGGGTTCGTTTTTCACCTTCTGTATGTGGATTGGACTCGCAGTGCCTGCCATGTATGAGATGTTGAAAGATAAAGTCAGCGGCATGGGTGGGGCAGGAATTGCCATTGCCATTGCGATGGTCGCACCGGTGCTGATGGCAACTCAAAACTTTGATGACCATAGTCGAAACGGTATCTATGCCTCTCGTGACTATGCAACCAACTTCCTCAATAGCTGCGAGAATAACGCCATCATTTTCACCTATGGTGATAATGATACCTATCCGCTTTGGTATGCACAAGAGGTGGAAGGCATTCGTACGGATGTGCGTGTAGTCAACCTCAGTTTGATTGCAGTCGATTGGTACATCAATCAGTTGCGCCGAAAGGTCAATGAGTCGCCTGCCATCAAGATGACTGTCCCTGCATCCGCCATCAGGGGGCCGAAACGAAACTCAATTCTTTACTACAATCCCCAGGGAACAGATAGAGAAATGTCGCTTTTGAATTGGCTAAAATTCATCGGAGAAGACCATCCGCTGATGGGGCAAGGAGGGCGAAAAATTGAAAGTTATTTCCCAAGTCGAAAAGTCTATTTGCCAATCGATCGCAATCGAATTTTGCAAAACAAAGTCTTGGGCATCGAAGACGCCGATCAGATAGTGGATAGAATTAATTTCAACTTTAAAGAGAATTACTACACTAAAGATGACCTTGCAATTTTGGACATCATCGCTTCCAACATCCATGAGCGTCCTGTCTATTTTGCAGTGACTTGTCGCCCTGACAATATGCATGGACTTCAAGACTACATGCAGTTAGAAGGATTGGCAATGCGCATCGTTCCTATCAAAAACAAGAGCGAAGGACAGTACAGTGTCATGGGCAACGGTCGCGTTGAGGTGAATAAATTTTACGACAACGTGATGAATAAATGGAGATTCGGAAACTTCGATAAAGAAGAGCATTTCATCAATCACTCCTATGGGCCAAGTGTTCAGAGTCACCGTGTGACTATCATGCGCGCCGCAGAGCACCTGATTCGTAAAGGTGATAACAAACGTGCCATTGATTTGATTGACAAGTATTTTGAGGGTTTCCCCAAAATGAATTTCGCATACGATTACAATGCCTGGATGATGGCAAACATCTATGTCCAAGCAGGAGCCAAAGAAAAAGCTGCTACTGTGATGTCAGACATCGCTGAAGAGACGCGACAATATTTGGAGTTTTACTACTCCCTTGACCCAAGTCAGCTCGACCCTAATTCAGGGACTTTTGGGCGCGATTTCAGATTTACTGACCGTACTAAAGACGAACTCATAAGAGCTGCTCAACAAATGGGCGACAAGGCATTGGAAGACAAATTCAAGAAAATGTTTGAGCCATTTCAAATCAACAAAGTTCCTAACTAAATGACGAGTTGCGAGTTGCGGGTTGAGAGATGACCCGCAACTCGAAACCCGTAAACCCGCAACTCGT
>CALCJP010000224.1 GCA_937967625.1 uncultured Saprospiraceae bacterium | reverse complement strand
GATGCTCATAATCTTACTAAAGTCCGCCGTCGTGGGGTCAAATTCGATTTCGTTGAAGTTGAAACCCTCCATCTTGATTTCGCTCTGCACGAAGTCTTGTAATTGATCCAATGCCTTTTCGGCAAATTTCGTGGCGTCATCCCCGCGACTCACAAAACCCATAAATTTCAATGCCTCCACTATCTCCTCCGAGTCCTGACGAGCCAATGCTTCGAAGAGTTTTGCCATGCCTGCTTTCATGCGTGGATTGAGCGTCGCGATAGCACCAAAGTCGAGCCAAACCATCTCGCCCTGCTCGTTGATGAGGACATTGCCCGGGTGTGGGTCGGCGTGGTAGAGTCCATCTTTTAAGACCATTTTGCAACTCAACTCCAGCACGTCTTTGGCTAATTCGTCTCGGTCGATTCCCCATGCCTCTATTTGACGTAAGTCATTGATTTTTACGCCTTTACAAAATTTAGAAACTAACAATCGAGGTGTGCAATATTCATCGAATGTATCTGGAATGACGACCCGTTCTTCGTCTTTTAAGCTTTCGCGCATGAGGCGCATGTTTTCTGCTTCTTGCGCATAGTCGAGTTCTTCCAAAATCATGGCGCGCACCTCTCCGGCGACTTCTTTCATCCCCTTGATTTTGAAGATACGAGCCACCAACGAATTCACATTTTCAAACAAACGCAAGTCCACATCTGCCACCAAAGGAATGTGTCGGTGCTGCACCTTGACGGCGACTTCTTCGCCCGTTTTCAGGGTGGCTTTATGTACTTGACCGATGGAAGCGGAGGCGATGGGTTGTTTCGATATTTGCGCGAAGACTTGTCCCGAACTTGCTTCGGGAGCGGTATCTAATGAAATCCCCAATTCCTCCTCGATTGTTTTTTGAATTTCTTCATAAGGGCGAGCAGGCGCATTGTCCTGAAAGTCTTCCAATGGCTTCCGAAACTCCTCCGGCAAAAAGGTGGAAAGTATAGAAATCAACTGACCAATTTTGATAAACAGACCTTGCAATTCCATAAACACGCGCTGCAATCGTTGCGCAGATCGGACGTGTACTTTGGTGCTATGTTTTTCGAAATAGCTGCTACCAAAGATTTTCCCTTTGAGCAACAACCACGCATAATCCATCGAAATCACGAAGGTGTTCCAATAGACTTTTCGGGAGCGCCAGCCAGGGGAGAGTTGTTTTTTAGTCATAATTTACATAGCAAAAGAACGCATTTTTTGTCTCTCTGTGAAACTCTGTGTGTCCTCTGCGGCTCTCTGTGTAATAATTCAATCATGGTGGGTTGTTACACAGAGATTCACAGAGAAGGCACAGAGTTTCACAGAGATTTTTTAAACCACTTTCGTGGAATGCTATTACACTTACCAAACCACTAATACAATGAGACGATTATTTATCGCTTTTTTAGTTGTTGCCGTAGGCACTATAATAGTTAGTTTCTCCATAAAGCAAGCAAATATGACAATGAACAATGGGCAGTTTGATTCCAAAAATGTATTAGGACAAAAACTCAAGTCCTGCTGCATGGAGCCACGCACGGGTTGGTTTCGCGATGGCTATTGTAATACCAATTTTCAAGACAGAGGCGTCCATGTCGTTTGTGCGCTGATGACGGATGAGTTTATGAATTTCAGCGCAAGCTGTGGCAATGATTTGATAACACCGTTTCCTGAATTCAACTTCCCAGGTTTGAAAGCAGGCGATAAGTGGTGCCTTTGTGTGGCAAGATGGAAGGAGGCAATGGAAAAAGGAGTCGCTCCACCAGTCGTTTTGGAAAGCACTCATGAGAAGGCTTTGGAGGTAGTGACTTTGGAACAGTTGCAGCAACATGCTTTGAAATAAGCTTTTGATGTTTTTATGTGTTTGGGTGTTCATCTGTTCGAGTTCGTGAACACATGAACAATCATTTTTCTTTCTCTTTAACTTTGTTGGAGTAATCTGTATTTGCATAGGCAAAGATGATTTTTTGCGGCTTGCTCGTTGTGATAGCAGGTCGTTTTGTTTCATATAAGACTACCCAAAAGATAAATTGGAACGAATTTTGAAAATAATAAATTATTGATTTTTAGAATATATCATCCCCTGGAAAAAAAGGCCTAAATGCAGGAGTTCCCCTGATTGTATTTTCGCCTGACACAAATACCTGAGTTACTTGAATACTACCTTTTCCATTTATTGAATGATGCAAAAGGGTACTCATCTACTCATTTGGCGACAATTTGTCTCGAACTTGCTTTGAGAGCCTTGAAAAGGCGTCAGTCAAAATCCTCATTAGCTTTTCTTTCAGCGACAGCTTTCCTAATAGCCCAATACATTTTGAATTAGACCTATTGATATTTTCCGAAAGGAAGATAAATCAATCGGGCAAAAAACAACACGCAACGGTATCAATCACTTTTGAAATCGCCAAAACAGGACTTGCGCCTGATTTGGCTTGGCGTAGCCATGTCATTTTCGCCTCCCGAAGCGAGTTCGGGACAAGTTTTCGGCAAATGACTCAAAAAAGAAAATCTGAGAATTTATTTATAACTAAACTGAGTAATCTATGAATCAGCGAATTTTATGCGCTGTCGTGATTTTGTTAGGAATGTTAACGACGCAAAAACTGCTTTCGCAATGTAATACCACATTGCCCGAAGGACCTTGTGATAGTCCTGTGACTACAGACCCATTTTGGGCGAGTTCGGGACTTCCGGGCGACATGGCTTCCAACCCCATCATGGTGGGATGTGAATCTGAAATTGATGATTACCTATTTAACGGAACAGGTCCAAGCGGTGCCGTTTATACGGCAGTCGATGTTGATCCAACCTCGTGTCCTGCATCCAATTCTGATCCTACAACCCTCTGCTCGACTCGTCCTACGACTCCGGACTATTGCGCTGCGGGGGCTTTTTTCGTGGAAGTCATTTCTTACGACAATGATGGGTTCCGAAGTCGTTCTACTCCGGTTCATGGTGTTTGGTTTATGATCGATGATAATACCGCCCCTACATTTGACCCTCCAACTGATTTAACCATAGGAACATATACCCCTGATAATGCAGAATGTCCTGCTACTGCAACAGTGGCGGGCATAACTGCGGGCGGTGGTCCTTATCCTTTTGGTATGTCATATACGATTGGTGGAGTAACCATAAATGCGCCTGACACCTCCCTTGTTTCTGACAACTGCGGTGGGACAATCACTTTGGATGTCCTTTCAATTGTTGACGACCCTACGCCTCCTAATAGCTGCTCTCAAGACAAAGTGATTACTTGGATTATAGAAGATGCTTGTGGCAATACCACTCAGGCGGTTCAACGAATTACCATTGAGGACAATCAACCACCACATTTTTTGAAAGCGCTTGTCACCCAAAATATATCTACCAGCGGAGGGGGGGCGTGTCCTTCTTCTATAAGTGCGGCTTCAGTTAGCATTGCTCAAGGAGCTACTGTGGCCTCAGGGGCAACCTATACCTTAGCGGGCAATAGTTTCACTGCACCAGTGTTGAACGCTGCCTATGCAGATGATTGCAATACAGTTACTTTAGCGCTTCATGACATCAACGTGACCCAACATAGTTGTGCCGGTAGTATTATTCTGACATGGAGTTTTACTGATTTATGTGGCAATGTGCGATTCAATAATCAGACTTTCAACATCTCAGATGATGAAGCACCAACCATTACTCCAGCTGGAGCTACCCAGACGCTTTCATGCGATGGAACCCCGATCAACCCAACTGCGAGTAATACTTGCAACGCGAGTTTCCCTATTTTTATAGGAATCCCAACTGCCGCTTCTCCTACAGGTTTATATTACACGGACGTTGCACCTCCGGGGAGTTGTGTTCATAACTCTACAGTAACGCGTACCTGGCAAGCCACCAATGGCTGCGGAGATTTATCGACCACTTTTCAACAAACCATTAATTATACGGATTCTCAAGCGCCAACATTTACGCGCCCGACCAATGTGCCCGCAAGCATAGGAATTCAATGTCAAAGTGATAATGACTTTGATCCACTTTACCTACATGGACTCAATCCCGCGTATGGCTTTCCGACCGACTTGATGGACAACTGTACGAACCCCGAAGCTTTGATCATAGATGACTATAACATGGGGGCAACAAGTTGGACCACAGACGAAGGTTATACCGTTAGTTTTTCGGATTCTTACACATGTTTTGATTGTACCGGAATCACCAACAGTACCATATTTATTACACGAGCTTGGATAGTTACCGATGAATGCGGTAATGCCACCAATGCCTTAAATCAAACCATTTGGGTCAATGATAATACGGCTCCTACAATCAACGGAACCCCTAACTTAGGAACCCTTCAAATCACTGATGTCGATAACTCCTGCCCTAACAACGGCGGGTTTTTGAATGCATTCACTTATGATGGCACCGATCTATTTTTAACAGATCCCCTTTCGGGAAATCCCTTAGACACTTTCCTCGCACCTACTGTAAGTGATAATTGTGATTTAGCATTAATTGACTGTAATGATCAGACCATATTGCGACTTGCTTCAGTGACTGCCAATGCTACCAATCCATGCGCCGTAGTCTATTCCATCAATTGGGAATCAGAAGATGAATGTGGCAATATTGGCACCTTTACGCAAACCCTAACGCTCACCGATGCCGCCACTCCGCTTTGGAATATTGCAGCGGGAAGTCTCGATGACAATGTGGATTGCACTATGGATATTTCGCCGACAGGCGGCAATGTTAATGTGCCAGTAGTGGCTAACATAGATGAAAATTGCAGCCTTACGGCAAATTACATTTCCGCGACAGCGGCCCCAGCAACGGGTTCTGCAACCGGTTTTTATTACGTAGATGGAACAGCGGGTGCCTGTACGGCAGGAGTCAGTTCTTTTACACGTACTTGGTATGTCGTAGATGCCTGTGGGCAAGTGAGTAGCGCTTTCGCGCAAATGATCACCATCACAGACAATACGCCTCCAACCTTCATTTCTCCTGCAACACCGATTAGTGTTCAAACAAGCAATGGCGCCACATGTCCCAATCCAAATAATCCAGCAAGCATGGTTTCTATCGGAACAGGAACAGTAGCATCAGGTGCTACTTTCACTGTGGCAGGCGTGAACTATACTGCTCCAACAGCCTCTTCAAACCCCACCATGTTTGGACAATATGGAGGTGACGGCTGTAGTGTCAATAATACTCTAAGCATCATAAATATTGCTTCAGTTGGAACACCAACTACCTGCCAAGCCAACGTAGCCATCACTTGGCAAGTCACTGACAACTGCGGCAATGCCACGACGAGAACACAAACCTTCGTCGTTACCGACAATGAGGCACCGACTTTGACGGGGCTACCAAATAGAATCATAGATCTCATGGAAGCGGGAGGGGCTTGTTCCGTTGATTTTACCGCAGCGGATTTTTCTTATGATGCTACAAATAATGAATTAGACCTCACTGATCCAGTATCTGGTCAGGTGTATAGTTTTGCCGGTCCAACCATTGTCGATGATTGTCAATCAAAAAACACCATCGGCATGAATCCAGGCAACATTTCCTTTTCCTTTTTCAAATCAGCAGTAGTTTGTCAATCACTTCTTGCAACAGTGGAGTGGACTGCCGAAGACTGCTGCGGGAACTCGCAAAGCTTCAACCAGCAGTTTACCATCAATGACAGAGCGAGACCAGTAGCCAGTACCGTTGCTATTGATCAGTCTATTTCTGCTTGCCCGTCAGATGCTGTGCCGGGAGATTTTTCATTTAGCTACGATGTCTCGACAGGTTTGGGAACTGTAACTTTCAATAATGGAACTACAACTGCAACCATCCCAGGAGCTGGAAATGCACAGTTTATTGAAAACTGCGCCATTGAAAATATCACATTAGTATCTGCTGCAATCACTAACACAACGACTTGCGATCGTACTTTAAATCTGACCTATCAGGCAGTAGATGAGTGCGGTAACAACACTGCTGCGGGCACCCGTTTTATTCAACAAATCACGGTGTCTGATCAGGAAGATCCAATCTTTACTGCAACCCCAGCAAACCGTTCAAATTTAGATTGTACTCCTGATTTGAATGCATATTTGGCGGAAGCCACCGCTACGGATAACTGCCTAACCCCCACCATCACGGTGGCGGATGTCGTGACTAATCCATCTTCAACTGGCTGCGGAACCGACCCAATCATCATCGAAAGAACCTATACCGCTGCTGATGGCTGCACCAATACCGCAACCCATCTTCAGATTTTGACTATCACGGACAATAATCCACAGACTATCACGATGTTTCCGGCTGATGTGACGGTTTGTCCGGGAGCGATTCCGGCAGTGGACTTGACTGCTGTTACTGCAACTGACGGTGCTTCTTGCAACACTTCAATAGTCATTTCGCACATAGGCGACGTCGTAACGAACCCTGGTGCAACGGCTTGCATCGGCAGTCCTCGCACGACAGAGCGAACCTATCGCGCGACTGATGGCTGCGGAAATTTCGTGGAGCAAGTTCAAACCATTACCGAGTTTGATAGTGTTGTCCCGACTTTTACTGCTCCTGCAAATATTACGATTCAAATGGATGCCACCTGCTCGAATGATCCTTCAATAGCTATCACGGGTGACGTGACAGATGAGGCGGATAACTGCGGAGTAGGGGAGGCTACTTTTTCAGACATGGAAAACCTCAACGGTTGTGGAGGTACTGGTTCCATTACTCGAATCTGGATGCTTACCGACAATTGTGGCAATATGGCACCCGCTCAAGTCCAAATCATTACGATTGAGGACAATATCAGCCCAATGCTTTCGGCACCCGCTTCGGCGACTGTTAGCTGTGGAAATGATGATGTCAATGTGTGGGCAAATACCGCAACAGTCACTGATAACTGCGGAACCCCTTCCATCCAAGCAACAGTTACCTCCAATGTTCCAGGTTGTGGAAATACTGCGGTGTTTACCTACGAATTCATGGCAACTGACGCCTGTGGAAATACTTCTCCGGTGCAGACACGCACCTACACAGTGGTAGATAACACGCCTCCGACTTTTGCCACATTCCCTGATCACTTGACATTGGAATGTGGTGCAAATACCACCACAGCCAACACCGGCACCCCAACGGCAACCGACGGCTGCGGCGGAACCGTTACGATTTCTCATTCGGACGTGATCACGGCTCCGGGGTGCCCTGGCTTCGTTGAAGTCATCACAAGAACCTGGACGGCAACCGATGCTTGTAATAATACCATCTCACAAGATCAAATCATTAATTTAGAAGATACAACGCCTCCTGTGCCAGGTGCGGCTCCGTCCAATGCCAACGCCGTTTGTGTTGGAGGTGGAACCAGCCCAACTTTGGCGAGTTGGTTGGCAACTTTTGCAGGTGCAACTGCCACTGATGCTTGTAATTCAGTGAGCCTTTCGGCAAATGAGCTGGCAACCCCCTCCGGTTGTGCATCAACGGGTTGCTACACCTACGAATTTTTCGCTTCGGATGGTTGCAACGCTCCCGTTTCTTTGGGTTCAGCAGACTTCTGCATCACCGACAATCAAGCACCGACATTTGACGTAAGTCCATCAAGCATGACGGTTCAATGCGATGGCAGCGGCAACACTGCGGCTTATAATAACTGGCTCAACACCAATGCCGGAGCAATGGCTTCAGACAATTGTGGCCCCGCAACGATTACCAATTCCGTAGTTTCTACCGTCAATCCATGCACTGGTTCGACTGTTTATACAGTTAATTTTACGGCAGCAGACGATTGTGGTTTGTCAGTGACAGAAGGAGCTGTTTTCACTATCGAAGACACTACCGTCCCAACTTTGACTTGTCCTGCCAATGCAGCTTTAGCATGTGGCGCAAGTGCTGCTCCAGCCAATACAGGCAACCCAACCGCAACCGATCTTTGTGGTGGTGCCCCAACAGTGACTTTTGCCGACGTGACCAATATCACCACTTGCGTGGAAACCATCACCAGAACATGGACTGCTGAAGACGATTGCAATAATTCAACTTCTTGCGTGCAAACCATCACCCTGACTGATAGTCAAATGCCAGCCGTCACCATGAACCCTTTTAACGAAACGGTGGAGTGTGATGGCAACGGCAATACTACTGCTTTGAACGCATGGCTCAATAATAATGGCGGCATGACCGTCACTGACGATTGTACCAATATCACTTGGTCACATAATGGTCTTACGCCAACAAATATGTGTGGTCAGACCAGCACCACTTTATATGAATTCACAGCTACTGACCAATGCGGCAATAGCGTAACAAGGACAGCTAATTTCATCATTCAAGATACAACTGACCCAGTCGTTTCGACTGCTCCAAGCAATCAAACAGTTTCCTGTGATGCCAGCAACGTTATGACTTTACTCAACAATTGGGTTGATAGCAATGCAGGGGGTGTGGCCGCTGATGTCTGCGGAGGTGTTACTTGGACGAATGTCCAAACTGATGCACAACCTGGCTGTATGGGCATGATGAGTTACGATTACGATTTCACAGTAACAGATGCTTGTGGTAATTCTATTACTTTTTCAGCTACATTTTCTACTATTGATAATGTTGCTCCTACATTTCAGATGACACCCCAAGACATGACAGTAGAATGTGATGGCAATGGCAACTCTGGAGATATTAATCAATGGTTGCTAACTCATGCAGATGCAAGCGCTATTGATAACTGCGATATAAATGTAGTTTTCACGAATCAATTTATTGGTATTACTCCAAATTGTGGAGATTCTGAGGCCCACTCATATTGGTTCATTGTAACCGATGAATGTGGAAATTCAGACAGTCGTTCAGCTTCAATTACGATTCAAGACATGACCGATCCGACATTGGATACTCCAGCTTCCAACATGACCGTTGCTTGCTCTGCTAACATAGCCGCTGATAAGCAAAACTGGTTGGACAGCAACGGTGGCGCAGCAGCCTCCGATGTTTGCGGAAGCGTAACTTGGAGTCATCAATTGGTGGCTACCGCTGCCGGTACTTGCTCTAATTACGATACAGAAACTTACGAATTCACTGCCACTGATGCTTGCGCCAACAGCGTGACCACCACCGCTTCGTTTGCTGTTACGGACAATGTTGATCCAGTTTTCACCACTGCTCCAATGGACGAAACCATCAATTGCAGCAGCAACAACGGTGTGGAACTCACCGCGTGGCTCAACAACTTCGGAGGTGCAGTAGCCACTGACAATTGTGGAAACACAACCATCACCTTCCAGCAGGTAGGCACGGCTACTGCCAATTGTGGCGGAACCAATGCCGGAACCTATGAGTTCACCGCAACCGACGAGTGTGGCAACACCGACACTGCTCAAGCGACATTCACCGTGACCGACAACGTCAGCCCAACCATCACCATAAACGCAACAAACGCCTCCGGCGGCTGCAACGACATGGGAGCATGGCTCGCTGCCAACGGAAACGCATCCGCAACAGACAACTGCGGCAGCGTCACCTGGTCAATGGTTCAAACCAATCAAACCACCTGCAATGCAGGTACGATTCAATACACCTACCAGTTCACCGCGATGGATGATTGCGGCAACACTGCCAATACTTCTGCCGACTTTACGGCAACTGACCTGACCCCTCCGATATTCACCACCATGCCTTCAAGCATGACCGTGGAGTGTGACGGAACGGGCAATCATACACAGCTTAATGCTTGGCTCGTGAACTATGCAGGAGCAGTCGCAACCGACGCCTGTAGCAATGTTGCTTTAGACGATGTTTTCCTTACGGAAAATACGCAATGCGGTGATACTGAGACACTTACATACAATTTCACCGCCACCGACGACTGTGGAAACGTATCAAGTCAAACCGCTCAATTCATCATCGAAGACACCAGCAATCCAACAGTTACTCCGCCTGCCAACGTTACGGTAAGTTGCGAAAATGCAGACTTAGCAGCCTGGTTAGGAACTGCAAATGCGAGCGATATGTGTGGAGCGACCTCAGTGAATGCAACGCAGCAAAGCTACACCCCAAGTTGCCCTCAGGCAGGAGTTTATGTGTATGAATTTTATGCACAAGACGCTTGTGGCAATCAATCAGCAATCGTTACAGCAACCTATACAATCACTGACGATGTAGCTCCAGTATTCACCAACTTCCCAGCAATGGTAACAGTAAGTTGTGGTGATGATACCACCCCCGCTTCAGTGGGCACGCCAGCTGCGACAGACAATTGTGATAATTCATTCAACTCCTCCTTCACTGATGTCGTTACGAATCCAGGTTGCCCTGGCTTCATTGAAGTGATTACACGAACTTGGACGATTAGTGATGATTGTGGCAATTCAATTACCCAAGATCAGATCATCAATGTAAAAGATGACGTCGATCCAGTGCAACTGACTCCTCCATCAAACATGACCGTCAACTGTGATGGTAGCGGCAACACCGCTGCTTTTGATAATTGGAGAAACTCATTCGCAGGAGCAACGGCAAGTGATGCTTGTACCTCTGTCAGCCTTTCGGCAAATGAGCTTGCTGTTCCAACTTCCTGCTCAGGTTCCGGTTGCTACGAATACGAATTTTTTGCCACAGACGATTGTGGAAATCAAATTTCGTTAGGAACTGCTCAGTTTTGTATCAATGACAATACCGCTCCTACCATCACCCGAAGCGCTCAAAACAGAACCTTCCAATGTGATGGTAACGGCAATTCACCTCAAATAAATAACTGGCTCAATGCCAATGGTTTAGCAACTGCCGCTGATGATTGTAGTTCTATCAGTTGGACTCAAAACACAATCTCTGATACCAATCCATGTGCAGGCGAAAGAATTATGATTGTTGAGTTTACCGCCTCCGACATTTGCGGAAACGCGACAACAACTACCGCGACACTCCGAATCAGAGATACCCAAGATCCAACCATCACCTGCCCAGCCAATATGACCAATCTCACCTGCGGCATGGATACCTCTCCAGCCTCAACAGGAATGGCAATAGCAACTGATATGTGCGATGGTAATCCTACGATAACTTTCGCTGATGTGACTACTATGAATAACTGCATCTTGACCATCACGAGAACTTGGACCGCAACCGACGCCTGTGGCAATACGGATGATTGCGTTCAAACGATTCGATTGCAAGACACCACTGCTCCAACTGTCGATACTGACCCAACCAACATGACCGTTGAATGCGACGGTGCAGGCAGTTCCTCTCAATTTGTCAATTGGGTCTCCAACAACGGCGGCATGATGGTGACAGATGATTGCAATACATTCAATTGGAGTTCTATGGTAGTTACTCAAACTCCTGATTGCAACGGCTCAATTCAGACCACTGTCGTGGAATTCACCGCGACGGACGCCTGCAACAACGCCGTTAGCCGACAGGCGAGTTTCATTATTGAAGACACCACAATTCCTGATGTGACTACTGTACCTCAAGATGCATCAATTGATTGCAGCACTGCCAACCCATTGGCTCAACGAGACGCATGGGTAGCGAACAACGGCGGCGCGGCAGCAAACGACATTTGCGGAAGCCTAACCTGGACTGCTTCTTTGATGAGCACCACAGGTTCATGTGCCTTGTTAGGTTCAGATTATACTTATGAATTTACTGCGACTGATGACTGCGGCAATGCCACGACGCATACCGCCACCTTCAGCGTTTCAGATAATACCGCTCCATTTTTCACCATGCTTCCTCAATCCACTTCCGTGGAATGCGATGGCAACGGCAACAATGCCGACCTCAACGCATGGTTAGCAACAAACGCCAGCGCAATTGCAGATGATGCTTGCAGCACGGTTTCAATTTCTGCTGCTGCAACAGGAACTGTCAATTCAGGATGTGGAAGTACCTCAAGTGCGCAATATGAATTTACAGCAACAGACAACTGCGGCAACACCGCATCTGCTTTTGCTTTCTTCACCATCAATGACTCGACGGATCCAATGATTGGAACGCCGGCAGCAAATACAACCATCCCATGTGGTGGCAATTTCGCTGCTCAAAAACAAGCATGGTTAGATAGTAACGGAGGTGCAACTGCCACAGACCTTTGCGGAAATATTTCATGGAGTTACCAAGTAGTGAATTCTGCACCAAGTGGATGTACCAACTTCCCAGCAGAAACCTATCGCTTTATTGCAGCAGATGATTGCGGCAACACAGCAGAAACCACTGCGTCAGTTATTTTCATGGACAATACACCACCAACATTTGGACCTGTTCCGCAGGACTTAAATGTACAATGTGGTCCAAATAATATTTTAGAGAGAGCGACTTGGTTGTCAAACAATGCCAACGCGTTAGCAACAGATAATTGTAGCTCAGTTGCCATCACCTATCAGTCCATGGGAACCACTGGTTCATGTGGCGGATTAGGAGCAGAAGTATTCGAATTCACTGCCACTGATGGTTGTGGAAATACCGCAACAGCAACGGCAACGTTCTCTGTGATTGACAATACCAATCCGACCATTTTAGCGCAAGCGGTCGATGGCTCAGGAAGCTGCAACGGCTTAACCAATTGGTTGAGCAATAATGCAGGTGCCTCCGCCTCTGACAATTGCGGTTCAATTTCTTGGACACAGGTCTTATCTTCTCAATCACCGACATGTGTCGCTGGTTCAGTAGATTACTTATATGAATTTATAGCAAGTGATGGTTGCGGAAACACTGCTTCCACCTTTGCGACTTTCTCCGCAGTGGATTTCGACGCGCCATTCTTCTCTACTGATCCTATGGATATGACAGTCGAATGTGATGGCAGCGGCAACACTGCTGACTTCAACAATTGGCTAATTACCAATGCCGGAGCAGTCGCAGTCGATGCTTGCAACAATGCAACTATCAGCCAAACTTTCCAGACCGATGCAGTGGATTGTGGCAATGCAAGAACAATTACCTACTCGTTTGTAGCAACTGATGATTGTGGCAATAGTAGCCCAACGCGCACGGCTCAATTCATCATCGAAGATACTACTGCTCCCATGTTAGTGACTCCTGCGGCTGACGCCAATGTCCAATGTGGCGTAACTGGTGCCGGCTCAAAAGCGCAATGGGTAAATACCTACGGAGGCGCAACGGTTTCAGAAGCATGTGGTGCGGTCACTTGGACTTCAGTAGTCACCAGTTCAGTAGCCAATTGTGCCAACGGAGGCGCTTTGGTAGAAACTTATGAATTCACTGCAACGGATCAGTGCAGCAATTCAGTAACGACAACTGCAACGGTAACGGCGGTGGATAATTCACCACCAGTTTACACCATCACACCAAGCGATATGACTGTCGAATGCGACGGTACTGGAA
>CALCJP010000223.1 GCA_937967625.1 uncultured Saprospiraceae bacterium | reverse complement strand
TTCTCATCTGCAAAAGTTTATCTTTTTCCTTCTTCAAAAGTTTCTTTGACACTCTTGAAGAAAGCGACTTAGATTATTGTTTCGGGAAGTCCCTCGCAAACGAATCTAATTTTAAACGCTTGGTTCCCCCGTGTCGGGGGTCAGGGGGCAAACCCCAGCAAATCAAAACCGCTAAACCACCTCCGCCACCACAAACGTACTCCCTCCCACATAAATCAAATCCTCTTTCAAAGCCGCTCGCTTCGCAGCCTTCAAAGCATTTTTCACAGAAGAATACGCCCTACCCTTCAATCCAAATTCCGCCGCTTTTTCTTTCAAAATCTTCGCATCAAGTCCCCTCGGAATTTTCGCTTTCGCGAAATAATATTGAGCGCCTTTCGGCAAACGAGCTAACATTTTTCCAATGTCTTTATCATTCACCGCACCCAGCACGAAGTGGAGATTTTGGTAAGTCATATTGGTCAGTTGACCCATCGCCCATTTGAGACCGCCCTCGTTGTGAGCGCTATCAGCGATGATAGTCGGGCTTTCGCCCAAACGTTGCCACCTGCCGATGAAGCGAGTTAGTTTTCGTAAATTTTTTAATCCTTCTCTAATTGATTCTTCTGACTTTTGCAAGTCTAATAGTCCACCAAAATGGAGCGTTGCCAGTGCTGTCACCACATTTTTTAATTGATAATCACCCATCAAATTGAGGGCTAAATCATTGAAGATCAATTGCTTATCAAAAAAGACCTCTAAAATCTGATAGTCTGATTCCACCGATTTTAATTTGACTTCAATATGCCTTTCGGCAAATGTGATGGGTGCGCCAACTTCCTTTGCTTTATTGATGAAAACGGGTTTGGTTTCCTCCTGCTCCTCTCCAATAATCACTGGAATATTCGATTTAATTATCCCTGCCTTCTCTCCTGCAATCAATGGCAAAGTATCTCCCAAAAACTGCACATGGTCAAAACTGATATTGGTAATCGCACAGGCAAGTGGCGTAAGAACATTGGTAGAATCCAATCGACCACCCAAACCTACTTCAATCACAGCAATGTCCACTTTCTGATCTGCGAAATAATCGAATGCCAACCCAACCGTCCACTCAAAAAAGGAGGGACGTATTTCCGCGAAAGCGGCTTCATGTCTTTCGACAAATTGATTGACATAGCGTTTTGAAATCAGTTTTCCATTGATTTTGATGCGCTCCCGAAAGTCTTTGTAATGAGGCGAAGTGTACATGCCTACTTTCAAGCCTTGTGCCTGCAAAATGGAGGCGATGATATGCGAGGTCGAACCTTTACCATTAGTGCCGCCGACGTGAATTGATTTGAATTTCTGATGTGGATTATCGAGTACCTCGCAAATCGCTAAAGTGTTCGATAAGTCTTTTTTGAATGCGGCATTGCCCACTCGCTGAAACATCGGCAATTGAGCAAAAAGAAAATCTAAGGTTTGTTTGTACTTTTGAGCGGTTGTCAACTTCAATGAGAGAATGATTGAATTAGTGAATGATAGAATGATAGAATGATAGAATGTGATTCACATGGGACGCGATTGTTACACAGAGTGGCACAGAGGAGACACAGAGATTCACAGAGAGGACACAAATTTATTGAATATATTGAGTTTGTGTTTGATATTTGAGTTTGAATTTGAGTTTTTGATTTTGATTTTCATTTTGATTTTCATTTTGATTTTGATTTTGATTTTCATTTTGATTTTGATTTTGATTTTGATTAATAATGGCAGGTTACATCTTCAATTTAGACAGTTTGGATTCGCTGAAAATATATGCGAAAAATGGCGTCTATGCCACCAAACTTAGCACACCGGAGGGGAATTGGAAAATTCACCACGAGGGGACGTTTGCGGATTATGCGACCATGCAGGCGGGAGATAATATTTACTTTTTCATCAAAAGAAAAATCTATGGCATTGGCGAATTAATAGCCGTGGGTGAGGACTGCAAATATTTCAATTTCGCGAAAGCGGGGACACCCCAACCTACTGACTATCAAGAGATTAAGGACGAATTGCTTTGGAATGAAGCGGCTTTTTCAGCTGACCAAAGGTGTATTTGTTTGTTTAAACCCGCACCTTATTTTTTCATGGGTGGGATTGATATGGATGATGTGTTGTCATCGCGTCCACAAGCATTTCGGATGTTGCGGGCATTTTGGAAGGTATCGTTTATCAAGTTTGATGATGAGGAAAATCAGGCGTTTCGAGATGTGATATTGAAACATAATCAAAAGGAGTTGTTGGAACCTGATTTTGGCGAATCGGTCTTCGCGACTGATTATGAGGGAACGCACAAGGACATTTCCCGAAAGGTGAAAAAAGGCGGCTATGATTTAGATATGAAACCGGTTTTGCAAAGCTGTGCGGATAGTGGTGCTTTGGGACATGAGATGGCAATTGAATTGGGCATGTTGCACCAATTGGCAGTGCGCGATGAGGCGACTTGTGAGGTGTTTGGAGAGTGGGATTATCTGAGTCATCAGGTGGTTGCGTCGCCTTTCAAACCAGTGGATTACATGGATAAGATGGATGTGTTTGGATACTCATTCATCCCAGGTTATAAGCCGACGCGGGGGAAGTATTTAGTGGCAGAACTGAAAAAAGGAAAAGCATTTATGGAAGATTTGGAGCAGTTGATGAAATATGTCGATTGGGTCAATTCTGAATATTGCTATGGCGACTATGAGATGATTCAGGCGTTTTTGGTGGCACTTGATTTTGATGATCATGTGTTGGACAAACGGGAGGTGATTGGGAGTCGGAAGTTCACGCATGGTATGCGTCCGGCACGTTCGCAGGAGTGGAAAAATTTGAAATTGGTGCGCTATGTTTTCCGAAAGGGGAAATTGACATTTCAGGAGGTGCGACATGGGTCACAAACCTTGTTTTCGTCGCCTGACCTGATCCAAGACAAATAAAATTTAGCTTTCGCAAAATAATAGACAGTCATTTTTCAGTTGCATTAGCTGGAGGACAAATCGCTTTGAAAACCATTCTCCGCAAACACCCGTATGCCTAAAAAGAACTACAATTGCGCAATGAAAAAAATTATACTCCTTTTAATTGGACTCTCATTTTCCGTAAGGATAATCTGCCAGACGGCGAGCGTCGGCGGGACGATTACAGATGGCACCTCTGGCACGCCAATCGAATTCGCGTCTGTTTTCATCAAAGCCAATAATCTCCTCACCGAAACCAACGCCAAAGGCGAATACAAACTCGAAGTCCCTGCTGGCGAATCTTTCGAACTGGGCTTTTCGCGACTCGGCTACAAAGAAACCGCCGTGCGCATCAGAGCCATGCAAGAAAATGACTTTCGTCAAATAGACGTACAACTCACCGAACTCGAATCCGACCTCGAAATCGTCGTCACTGAAAGTCGAATCGAAGACGCGGGCATCATTCGAGAAAATATGGAGCAATTACGGTTGCTACCTTCTACCACCGGAAACCTGGAATCAGTATTGCCAAGTATTGCCCTCGGCGTCAGCTCTGGGACGGGCGGCGAATTGAGTTCTCAATACAACGTGCGTGGTGGAAATTATGATGAAAACTTAGTGTATGTCAACGATTTTGAAATCTACCGACCGCAATTGATTCGCGCAGGACAGCAGGAAGGATTGACTTTTGCGAACATGAACATGGTGCGCGATTTGGTTTTTTCATCAGGTGGATTTGAGGCAAAATATGGAGATAAATTGTCGAGTGTGCTCGACATCAGATATAAAATTCCTGATAGCACGAGGGCTTCAGTTGAGGCGAGTATGTTGGGAGGAGCAGCGCATTTGGAAGGAAGTTTTGGCATGGGTAAAAACCGGCGATTGCGCTATTTGGTTGGCTCACGCTATAAGACCACTCGGTATCTTTTGGGAACTTTGGATGTGACGGGCGAGTACTTACCTGACTTCTACGACATCCAAGCCTGGGTAACTTATGATCTCAATCGCGACTGGCAATTGGGTTGGATTGGCAATTTCAATCGAGCCGAATACCGTTTCATCCCCGACCAACGAAGCACTGGTTTTGGACTCATTAATTTTGCTTTGCAACTCTTCTCAGATTTCGAAGGGCAAGAAATTGATGACTTCACCGTCGGCATGACGGGGACTTCGCTGACCTATCTGCCCGACCGAAAGAAGAATCCTTTATACCTCAAATTTTTGGCTTCCGGTTTTCAGATTTTGGAAAATGAGCGGTTTGACATCATCGGTGATTATTCGCTTCGAGAAGTGGAATCAGCGCTTGGAAGTGATAATTTTGGAAACGTAGTGCGCCAACTCGCAGAGGGAACTCAGCATCAATATGTGCGCAATACTTTGTTTTCTCAGATTGCGAATTTGGCACATAAAGGTGGTATTGAATTTCAAACTGACCGAGGCGATTATAGCACGACGATTGCGCACTTTTTGCAATGGGGCGTAAAGTACCAACGTGAGTACATTGATGATAAAATAAACGAATGGGAACGCCTTGATTCGGCACTCTATTCCCTACCCTACGATCCGTCACAAGTCCTTCTAAATGAGGTAGTTAAGTCCGAAAACGAATTAACTTCAAATCGGGTTTCGGCATTCTTTCAAGACACCTACTCTTGGCAAAAGGATAGTATTGCAGAGTGGAAGATTTCTGCTGGTTTGCGCGCCAACTATTGGGATTTGAATAAGGAGTTTAATGTCACGCCGAGAGCGCAATTTTTGTATAAATCATTGCGTCCGGGAGCGAAAGATATTAGTTGGCGATTGGCGACAGGTTTGTATTATCAACCGCCGTTTTATCGGGAGTTGAGAAATCCGCAGGGGTTGATTAATGAAAGTGTGCTGGCGCAAAAATCCATGCACGTAGTGGGTGGTTTGACTTATGATTTCCTCTTAGGAAAAAGAAGTCCAATCAAGTTTAGATTCATCGCAGAGGCATATTATAAGCGTCTTTGGGATGTGGTCAGTTATGACATTGACAATGTGCGTATTCGCTATGCAGGAGAAAATGACGCCACAGGTTATGTAACAGGAGTGGATTTGCGTTTAAATGGCGAGTTTGTTGAAGGCGCCGAATCTTGGATTAATGTTTCCCTTTTACGCGCTCGCGAAAATCTAAATGGCATCGACCACATGCGCAGAGAAATCGGCGACTCTACCGGAACGATTATCAACGACGTGCCAAGACCGACCGATCGGTTTTTTAATATGGCGATGTTCTTCCAAGATTACCTGCCTAAAAACAAAAATTTCAAAACGCACGTGCAGTTGTCAGTTGGCACTGGACTGCCTTATGGCTTGCGTGGCAACAATCGCATTTATAGAAACACCTACCGCTTTTCTCCTTATCATCGAGTGGATATTGGTTTTTCGTATGGACTTTTCAATGCAGAAAAAAGAAAGAAAAGACCGAGGCATTTTCTCAGATGGACGGAGAGCACTTGGTTGAGTTTGGAGGTGTTTAATTTGATGAAAGTGCAAAATCAGGCAAGTTCGACTTGGATCAAGACGATATTTAAGCAGCAGTATTCGATTCCTAATTATTTGACGGGAAGGCGGATTAATTTGAGGTTGAAGATGGATTTTTGATTTTCGGCAAATGATTTTCCCTTAGGACTTGCTCTTAGGATGAAGAGGAACGCGGAGGACGCGGATTTTTTCGGATTTTCGCGGATCTCCCTCAATACTTGTACACATCAACACGTGAACACATTATCACTCGAACACGTTTTACTCACATGAAATTATCTCTCGGCTTTTCTCCCTGCCCCAACGATACCTTTATATTTGACGCGATGATTCACCAAAAGGTGGATACGGAAGGTTTGGAATTTGAGGTAGTGATGGGTGATGTGGAGGAATTGAATCGGTTGGCATTTGCCGGAAGGCTCGATATTACGAAGTTGAGCTATCATGCCTTTGCCCATCTTTTGGGGACTTATCAATTATTGGATTCGGGAAGTGCTTTGGGGAATAACTGTGGCCCCTTGCTGATTGCGAAACGTGCATTGCCCGAAAGGGAAATAAATAATGCCAAAATTGCCATCCCAGGCAAAATGACGACTGCCAATTTTCTATGTTCTCTCGCCTATCCGCTTGCTCAAAATAAGGTTGAAACCCTTTTCTCCGATATCGAATCAGCGGTTCTGAATGAAGAAGTTGATGCAGGGCTGATCATCCATGAAAACCGATTTACCTATCATGAAAGAGGGTTGGTCAAATTAATGGATTGTGGTGAATTTTGGGAAACGAAAATGAACCTGCCCATCCCCCTCGGAGGCATAGTGGTCAAGTCATCAATGGAAAAGGAATTGCAGCGAAAAGTAGATAGAGTGCTGCGCCGAAGTGTTGAATTCGCTTTCGCAAATCCAGATTCCTCTGCCACTTTCGTGGAATCTCATGCCCAAGAAATGGACAAAGCCGTAATGAAAAAACACATCGAACTCTACGTCAATCAATATTCCATCTCCCTCGGCGAAAAAGGAAAATTAGCCGTCGAAAAGCTCATCGAACAAGCGAGAAGCAAAAAAATCATTTCTGACTTGACTTCAGAAATTTTTGTATAAAATAAATTAAACTTCGTAAATCATTGATTAACAATTATTTACAAAAACATATACTACTTTTTAATCATACTTGGCACAGATATTGCAATTTATCTTAATGTGTAAGTTTTGGTTAAAGAATTGTAAGATTCGTTTTTTCCGACCCGTGAGATTCCCTCACGGGTTCTTTTTTTTTGTAGCACCCTCCCGAAAGCTTTCGGGGATATTTGGGTGGCATATCACACATCCTTTCTGGCTGAAGCAATTGCTTAATCAAGTTTGTTTCTTATTTATGTAATTCAAAGCACCATTTGAATTTCATATCTGAATTCTAAGTACAAGACAAAAGTGAAATGAGAGGTTTACTAAACTTAATTTTTAAAAAACTCGCGAATAGAATTAATTAAATCAGTGCATTTAGCGAAAACTTGTCCCGTATTTTAATCGGGAGCGAAGTTTAGTAAACCTATATTTT
>CALCJP010000222.1 GCA_937967625.1 uncultured Saprospiraceae bacterium | reverse complement strand
CCAGAAATGATTCAATTATCAGCTACCAACATTGATGTCGCTATGCGCCATATCGCCATTTTGATAATCAACAATTTAAACCTATGAAGCGCAAAGCGATTCTAATGTTGGTAGAAGAAACATCGCCCCTTGATCTATCGGCGCGAAGCGACGAAAACGTTGAACTAACATTAGTGTCGCTACGCGCCACCCAGAAATGATTCAATTATCAGCTACCAACATTGATGTCGCTATGCGCCATATCGCCATTTTGATAATCAACAATTTAAGCCTATGAAGCGCGAAGCGATTCTAATGTTGGTAGAAGAACCTTGATCTATCGGCGCGTAGCGACGAAAACGTTGAACTAACGTCAGTGTCGCTACGCGCCATCCAAAAATGATTCAATTATCAGCTACCAACATTGATGTCGCTACGCGCCATATCGCCATTTTGAAACTTTTAATGTTTAAATGAACCCGTCCCCCGTCCAGCAAAGCGGCCGTCCTCCGTCCCCCGTCCAGCGAAGCGACCGTCCTCCGTCCCCCATCCCTTCCCGTCAACCGTTTTTATATATTTGCGCCCTAAATCAAATACATGAGCAGACTGCACAACCTTCGCCGCCTCACCCGACTTGCTAAAACGGTCTTTCATGCCAACCGCGAGGCGGGCAATTACCACAAGCTGGTGCAACGCGAAGCAGCTGAAATAATAGCCCAATCAAAAGCCATTAATGACCAAGCCAATGAGGGAAAACTATCCGATAGGATGTTTAAGAAGTTGCAATGGTACATGGTGACGCATTTGTTGATGGGTGAGATGTTTGCAGATTTGGAGGGGCGAAAGTTGACGAAAGCAGAGCAATTGCGCTACATGATTTTGGGACCGGTTTTGGGCTTGTCGGATATTTTGATTGATGATTTTAAATTTGACGAAAGTCAGATTAACCAACTCTTACAATCTGATTATCAATCAGTTAGCAATCATGGCGTAGAGCAGATTTTTCAATTATACAACTCGGCATTGTACGAAAATACGCCTCGCGAGTGCCACGCGCATTTGACGAAAGTCTTTAAGGATTTTCATAAATCACAAATTGACAGCGGGCAGCAATTCGACCCCAACATTTCTCCCGAAGAACTTGAGCGCGTCATCATGGAAAAAGGCGGCACCTCCGTCCTCCTCTGCCGCGCCATCCTCTCCCCGATGACCAAAGTCGAGGAACGCGCCTACTACCAAGTCGGCGGCTTAATGCAAAAAATGAACGATGCAGTGGATCTCTACAAAGATGGCAAAGAAGGCATTGTGACCTCTGCCAATTCACTGCCCGATATGCCCTCCATGATCACTCAACTCAATGCCCAGAAAGAGGCCGCTTTTGCTGCCTTACGGCAAATGAATTTCCCTGCCGCTCGCATTGATGATTTCATGTTTGTGTTCCACATCTACGTGGTGAGTGTCGAATTCAAATTGGATGAATATCGCCGCAAATGTGGCGGCACCTTTACAATGGAAAAGTATTTAAACCTTGACAAGAAGACAGCCGCCTCGCAACCGTTCTCGATTCGGAGTGGGCATTTTTCGTTGTGGAAGATTTTGAATTATGTGCCTTAACCGCTTTTGGAGGTGCCTTTCGGCAAATCTTCAGAATTCTTCACATTTGGCAGAAATTCAATTACCCAAGGTCAAAAGCGATGTGAATTATGTCTTCAATGAGGGCATTTTACGAAAGTGCAAAAACAAAAAAAGCGGCTCCCGAACGGGAGCCGCTTAAATTTTGGGTGGATAACCGGATTTGAACCGGCGACCCCTGGTACCACAAACCAGTGCTCTAACCAACTGAGCTATACCCACCATTTTTAATTCCAAAACGAATCGGAATGCTTTACAACTTTTAGTAAAGCGGCGCAAAAATAGAAAAGTTCCAATTGGATAAAAATACTTTGAGGAAAAATATTCAAAATATTGAATTTCATTAGAACATTATATCGCTAAAATAGTGTAAATTTGCGCTCCCAAATCGGGAATGGCTAAAATTTCATTCGTAATCCATTGATTATCAATTATTTAGGTCGTTTTCTGAAAGGGAAGATTAATTTATTATTTAACCACTGCCATCGCTACTTACCTTATAATATTGAGCGAGGGCATACAAATCACACTTTATGGCCGACGATAAAAAAGTTGAACAGGTTGTAGAGGAAGTAATTGAGGCTAAAACTGAAGAGACTCAATTGCAAGAAACGCCACCACAAGACAACACACCACATGACGAATTCGATTGGGACGCAGGCGTAAGAGCCTCTAACTCCTATTCTGATTCAGACAGAGAAAAAATGTTGAAGGAGTATGAAAGTACACTTTCTTCTATCTCTGAATTTGAGGTAGTGTCTGGTATTGTGAAGGCAATCCATAGCGGCGATGTCGTTTTGGATTTAAATTATAAATCAGATGGATTGGTTCCACTTTCTGAATTTAGAGATACTCCAGATTTGGGTATCGGAGATTCAGTAGATGTATATGTGGAGCAGAGAGAAGACATGCGTGGTCAATTGGTGCTTTCGAGAAGAAAAGCCAAATTGCTAATCGCATGGGACAAAATCAAAGACTCATTTGATAATGGAACCATCGTAAAAGGAACCATCGTCAGCAAGACCAAAGGTGGTCTGATTGCAGATGTTCTTGGTTTGGAGACTTTCCTTCCTGGTTCGCAAATTGATATTAAGCCTATCATTGACTATGATTCGTATGTTGGAAAGCAGATGGAGTTCAAAGTAGTCAAAATCAATGAGGTCATCAAAAACGCAGTTGTTTCTCACAAAGCGCTTATCGAAAGCGACTTGGCAGAGCAGCGTGACCAAATCCTTGAGACACTTGAGAAAGGTCAAGTACTCGAAGGCGTCGTGAAAAACATCACGGACTTCGGTGCATTCATGGATTTAGGTGGTGTAGATGGTCTTCTATATATCACAGACATCTCTTGGGGACGTATCAGTCACCCGAACGAGATTTTGGCGCTCAATCAAAAAATCAACGTCGTTGTGCTTGATTTCGATGAGAACAAACGTCGTATCTCTCTCGGCCTGAAACAATTGACACCACATCCATGGGATGTATTGGCAGAAACAATTGCTGAAGGCTCGACCGTTAAAGGTAAAATCGTCAATATCGAAGATTATGGAGCATTCCTTGAGATTGAGCCAGGTGTTGAAGGTTTGATTCACGTTTCAGAAATTTCTTGGGGCAGCCAGCCTGTCAACTCAAGAGAGTACTTCTCTTTGGGTCAGGAAATGGACGCCAAAGTGGTCACTATCGACCGCGAAGAGCGTAAGATGTCTTTGAGTATCAAGCAGTTATCTAAAGATCCATGGGAAGAGATTGAGACATTGTTCCCACCAGAAAGCACACACACTGGTAAGGTGAAGAACTTGACTCAATATGGTGTTTTCCTTGAATTGAAAGACGGAATCGGAGGTATGATTCACATCTCTGATCTTTCATGGACGAAGCGCTACTCTCACGCAAAAGAATTCACAAGCGTAGGTGAGGAGATTCAGGTAATGATTCTTGAAGTAGATAAGAACAATCGTAAATTGTCACTTGGATTCAAGCAATTGGAAGAAAACCCATGGGACACTTTCGAAAACGTATTCCCACAAGGGTCTTACCATACTGCAACCGTAATCAGAAGAGACGACAGAGGAGCAATCCTTCAGTTGCCTTATGGTTTGGAAGCTTATGCGCCTTCAAAACACATTCGCAAAGAAGACAATACTTTCGCCAATGTGGATGAAGAATTGACCGTAAAAGTGATTGAATTCAATCGCGACGACAAACGAATCATCGTATCTCACTTCCGCTACTTGGAGGACATCCGCAGAGAAGCAGAAGGCGAAGTTCGTAAGGAGAAAGATAAAGAAAGAAAAGAAGTTAGAAGCAACATTCAGCGCACGCAAAAGAATGTTGAGCGTTCAACTTTAGGTGACATTGCAGGTCTTGCTGCATTGAAAAGTCAGTTGGTAGAAGCAGAGGCGGAAGCGCCGGCTGCCAAGCCAAAAGCAGAGAAGAAAGCTGCACCTAAAAAGGAAACCGCCAAAGCAACAAAAGCCACTAAGGCTGCTGGCGAAGAAGAGGAATAGATTTTTTCTTTCTTTCGAAAAAATAGTAAATCCCAACATCGCAAGATGTTGGGATTTTTTTTGTGCCTTACCCATGAATGAAACTCATGGGCTGCCACATAGCGAAAGTTATTAATTGAAATGCTCACGATTTGATCTGACATTCGGCGTAAAAAAGTTGAAAATTATGTCAGATTAGTTGGGCTTTAGAATTCTTCCAAAATAAAATTTTGAAAGAAACCAAATAAGACGGATTTAAGATTTATGATCAAATGATTTCTGATTGGCGATCTGTTCGAAAATCAAAAATCGTAAATCGTTTAATCTTAAATCTATCATGATGGCGAATAATATTTGGTTTAATTTTAGAACCAGTCACCCCTGCCAATTTGGTTTCAGGGGGTATTATTCCCCACCACATCCCGCACATGCGACACCTTCGGCATCCAATATTTCGACCCTTCCAAATCATCAATCACCACCCCACGCGACGAGGTGCAATGAATTATCTCCACGCCTTTCGGCGAATGCTCATAAATCATCGCCACATGAAACACCCGTCCTTTTTTTGTTTTACGAAAGAATACCAAATCTCCTTTTTTGGCATCAGCCAAAGATTTTTTAATGCCTTGCTCTGACTGAGCTGCAGAGCTTCTCGGCACCTTCACCTCAAATTCATCCAATACATAACTGGTGAAACCAGAGCAATCAAAACCTGTTTTTGGAGAAGTCCCTGCGTATTTATAGCGCGTCTTTAGGAAGTTATCCGCAAAGTCAGCAATCTCATTTCGAATATTCTTTTTGGAAGCTACCTTTTCAGCAGCGATTTCTTTTTGGCGCTCTATCTCGATCTGTTGCACCAATTGAACTGATTTGCAGGCAAGAAATCCGACTATCGTCAGGAAGATGAGCGGGAGGTGTTTGCTTAGCATAAGGGAGGTTTGAGTGATTGTCTGAATCGGGATTTTGGGATTAGGAGTAGTGGAACGTTTTGGGAGGGAGGGTTTATTGTTCTTGCGGGGTTGACACACCCTTGATTTATTTGCCTTTCGGCAAATGAATCTGTCCCCTTTCAAGAAGAAGCGCAAGTGAAAAATCCCCTCTTGAGAGGGGACAGATTCGATACTTTCGATACAATCGAAAGTATCGAATCAGGGGTGTGTAAAGCACATTCCGCAAAAACTCCTACTTTTGAACATCCCAAAAATCTTACTGTCAGAAAAAAGTAAATTCAATACAAAACGAAATTACCATGCAAACGCGTTACGTCCTTTCACTCTTAATTTTCCTTTTCTCCCTTTCGGGAAATATCCACGCGCAAAAACCCGCAACTACTCAAAATAACCAACCCCACTTCACCCCCGCACTGGAGCGCATCAAAAGCTATGACCAAAAGAAATCCCTTACGGAAAATTCACTGGTTAAAAATCTCCCTTTCCGCTCCGTCGGTCCAACCATTTTTGGGGGTAGAATTTCGGAAGTAGCGGTCAATCCAAACAACCCGAATGAGTTTTACGCAGCCTATGCAAGTGGCGGTTTGTGGCATACCAAAAACAATGGGCAAACCCTCCAACCCCTTTTCCAAAACGAAATGGTCATAACTACCGGAGCCATTGCCGTCGATTGGAAAAATGATGTGTTGTGGTTAGGCACAGGAGAGGTGAATTCGAGTCGTTCTTCCTATGCAGGTCTGGGCATGTATAAAAGCATTGACGGCGGCAAAACCTGGGAACATAAAGGATTGGGCGAAAGCCACCATATTGGTCGCATTGTGTTGCACCCCACCGATCCAAATACGCTTTGGGTTGCGGTTTTGGGACATTTGTATTCGCCCAACCAGGAGCGAGGCGTTTATAAAACCACTGATGGTGGAGCGACTTGGAAAAAGGTATTATTCGTCAACGCAGATGCAGGGGCAGTCGATTTGCAAATGGATCCTATCGATCCAAATACGCTCTACGCCTCCATCTGGGAGCGCACCCGTCGCGCATGGAACTTCACCGAAGGTGGCGAAGGCACAGGCATCCATAAATCAACCGACGGAGGGGAGACTTGGGCGTTGATGACTACTGAGAAAAGTGATTTCCCGAAAGGGGAAAATATTGGGCGGATTGGAATTGATGTCAGTAAAGATAATGGCAAAACGATTTTATATGCCATCGTCGATAACCAAAATCGACGACCAAAAGAGAAAAAGAAAGATGACAAATTGGTCAAAACGGATTTTAAGAAAATGACAAAAGATCAGTTTCTAAAACTCTCTGATGATGAGTTGGGCGACTTCTTGAAGTCGAATGGTTTTCCGAAAAAATATTCCACGAAAGTGGTCAAAAACAAAGTCAAAAAAGGCGACCTCGAACCTACCGACTTTTTTGAATACTTGACAAGCGCCAACTCGCAACTCTTTGAAACACAGGTAGTTGGTAGCGAAGTCTATCGTAGTGACGATGGCGGCGCGACCTGGAAAAAGACCCACGAAGGCTACCTTGACGAGGTGACCTATAGCTACGGCTACTACTTCGGAATGATGCGCGTCCACCCAACTCGACCGGATGAAATTTACATCGCCGGAGTGCCCGTTTTGAAATCAAAAGATGGTGGAAAGACCTTTGAAAACATCAATGGCGAAAATGTCCACGTGGATCATCATGACCTATGGATCAACGCTGATTTGGACGGTCATTTGATTTTGGGAAATGACGGCGGAATCAACATCAGCTACGACGATGGCGAAAATTGGAACAAAATCGTCGGTCCTCCCGTGGGGCAATTTTATGCCATTGCGGTCGATGACAAAAAGCCCTACAACATCTACGGCGGCACGCAAGACAATGGCGTTTGGAAAGGACCTTCGACCTATGAGGCGTCGGCGCGTTGGCAGTACTTGGGGGCGTATGATTACGACTTTGTGTTGGGTGGCGATGGTATGCAAATTGCCATTGATTCGCGCGACAACGAGACGGTTTATACGGGGTTTCAGTTTGGAAATTATTTCCGAATCAACAAAGCGAAAGGCGAGCGAAAACGCGTCACGCCAAATCATGATTTGGGAGAACGCCCTCTCCGTTGGAACTGGCAGACGCCTGTCCAATTGAGCAAACATAATCAGGACATTTTCTACATGGGCAGTAATAAATTGCACCGCAGCATGGATCAAGGCGACACTTGGACGACCATCAGCGATGACCTGACATTGGGTGGCAAAAAGGGCGATGTGCCTTATGGAACCTTAGCGACGATTCATGAATCTGACTTGCAATTTGGCTTGATTTATACAGGCAGTGACGATGGCAAAATCCACGTCACCAAAGACGGCGGCGTGAGTTGGGATGACATTTCCGCTGGTCTGCCAGAGCAAATGTGGGTCGCTCGCGTGCGCGCTTCTGTCCATGAAAAATCACGCGTCTATGTCGCCCTCAACGGCTATCGTTGGGACAACTTCCGACCACTAATTTATGTGTCAGAAGACTATGGCGCAACTTGGCAAAAAATCGGTAAAGACCTCCCGCTCGAAACTGTCAATGTTATCAAGGAAGACCCTGTGAATCCAAATTTGCTTTATGTCGGAACGGATCATGGATTATATGTTTCGTTGGATCGAGGTGTGACCTTTATGGCATTTTCGAATGGCTTGCCAAATGTGCCAGTACATGATGTCGTGGTGCAAAAACGCGAAAAAGATTTGGTGGTCGGCACGCATGGTCGCTCGATTTATGTGGGAGATATTGCGCCAATTCAAGCGATGACTGATTCACTCATGACTGCTGATTTGGCAGTTTTTGATATCACTTCCGTAAAATATCGCAGCAACTGGGGCGGTGGTTCGAAGTGGTTTAAATCTGACCCGCCGGAGGTGGTGATTCCTTTTTATGCGAAGTCGGCAGGTACGACTTCTATTGCTATCAAGGCAGGTGATTTGACGCTTAAACAGTGGTCGGTTGAGGCAGCGAAGGGATTGAATTATGCGAGTTATGATTTGACATTTGACGAAAGTCAGAAGGGGCGATATGAAAAGTGGTTGGCTGAAAATTCGAAGGATAAATCTAAAAAAGTAGAGGTTAAGGAAGGGAAATTTGATAAGCGGTTTTATTTGCGGAAGGGGGAGTATGGGGTTGAGGTTGATAAGGATGGAACTGTTCGTAGGGAAATTATTGTGGAGTGAGATAAAGATTTTTCTAACACCCTTTCAAAATAGAGGGAAGAGCGATAAATACCACCAAAAAGAATAGACCCATTTGGAAAAGGCATCCCGCACTTGACTTTGCGTCATCAACAGCTTTCTCTCTTTCCATCTTCTCTTCATGGGATACAGATTTGTACAAGGAGGAGATAAGTGAAGAACCAAAAAGAATTCCCAAAATGACCAAGAAAAATAAAATTAAAAACATGAATTCCGATGAGTTCCTTGGTGCAGCGTCACTAAACCTACCGAGAGGAATTAATTCATAAAACATATGAGGATTAATTGTGCAATCATATAATTCAATAAACAATTCCAATTTAAAACTGCGAAGGTGAGATAAAAAATCATCTCACCTTCTTTTGTTTAAAATTGTAGAGTAGTTTCTAAGGAATAATATCATTTCGCGAAAGCGAAACTAAAACTTACCCCTCACTCCAAACAATTCAATTCCCCAACTCGTTTATTTTCCCTAAATTTGAAGTATAAAATCAATCAATGATCACCAAAGAAGAAATATTAGCTTTTTTGAAAGCGCAGAAATCTGAATTTCACAATGAGTTCAACATTGTGCGAATCGGTATTTTTGGTTCCTATGCCGGTGGCACTCAATCAGAGGCAAGTGATATTGATATTTTAGTAGAATTTGAACCTAAAACAGAAAACCTTACCGAAAAGAAATCCAACCTTAGAGCGATTTTGAAAGCGCAGTTCAATAAAGAAATCGACATCTGCCGGGAGAAGTATATCAAGCCTTATTTCAAAAAGCAAATTTTAGAATCTGCTATTTATGCCTTTACTGAAGATGAAATACCTGAAAAAGAAGCAGATGAAATTTTAGCCGCATTTGAAGATGTAAAAAAAGGGAACTATCTCACCCACAAAGAAGTACTCAAGCAGCTAACCCTTTCTTAGTCAACCCCTCCCAACGTTCCACCACATGCGCTGCCAAAACAGGTAAAAAGGAAGGTGAGATGTCCTGAGGTAGTAGCGCAAACATTTGATCTAAAACTGATTTGGAAGATAATTGAGGTGACTCTTGAGCCAATGCTCGAAGTTTCAATGTGAATTTAGTTTTGTAAGCTTGTAGTTCTACTATTTCAGCCGTTTGTTCCAAATTACTGAGGGCTTTTTCAGAGAAAGTATTTGATTCTAAAGCTTTTCGCATTTCGGCAAAGTCGGTATTAATTTTCTCCAGCATATTGTCGGTATGTTTTTCTTTACTCATTGTCTTTTCCTTTGTTAACGCGAATCTGCTTTAAGAGGTTTTTCTAAGTACAGGACAAAAGTGAAATGAGAGGTTTACTAAACTTAATTTTTAAAAAACTCGCGAATAGAATTAATTAAATCAGTGCATTTAGCGAAAACTTGTCCCGTATTTTAATCGGGAGCGAAGTTTAGTAAACCTATA
>CALCJP010000221.1 GCA_937967625.1 uncultured Saprospiraceae bacterium | reverse complement strand
TTTTGATTTTCGCTTCCGCGAAACGAAGGCTCATGACATCATCATAAGCATCCTTGGTTTGGGGCGTCCACTCAAAATACGATTTGCCGAAAAGGCAAAAAGGAAAAAGGAGTGCGAGGGAGAGGTAGAGAAGTTTTTTCATAAAGTAGTGATTTTACCCCCTGACCCCCAAATTGGGGGGAACCTAAATATCAACTTTTGTTTTTTCAAAATCTCAAATTCTACAAAACTTCAAATTCTCAATTTAGAGTTTTGCAGTTGTTGAATTTTCTATTTACAAAGTCGCAACGCTTGGTTCCCCCAATTTTGGGGGTCAGGGGGTCATCGGCACAAAAAAAAGCCTCGAAAGTAACTTTCAAGGCTTTAGATATATTGTTGATTCTTACTTAAAAGAATGTGAATTTATTTTGGATCTCCTTCTGAATTCATGATGTCATCATCGACCAAAATTCGTCCGCAGTGCTCGCAAGTGATTACTTTTTGGCGTTGTCCGACTTCCAAACGCTGCTGTGGTGGAATCTGATTGAAACAACCTCCACAAGCCTCTCTGCTGATGGTCACCACTGCCAAACCGTTTCTATAAGATTCGCGAACACTGTCATATCCTTTTAGCAAACGCTCCTCGATTCGCTTGCGCGCACGAGCAGATTTTTTAGACAATTTTTCCTCGTCCTTTTCGGTCTTCTCGATGATCTTATCCAACTCCGCTTTCTTCACCTCAAGGTTTTCCTTTTTCAAATTGAAGCGCTCTTTTGTTGCGTCAAGCGACTTCTCTTTGCTCTCCAACGTTCCGGTAAATTCTCTGATACGTTTTTCAGAAAGTTTGATTTCGAGGTGCTGCATTTCGACCTCTTTGGTCAATGCCTCATATTCCCGATTATTTTTCACGTTGTCCATCTGCCCTTGATATTTGGTAATCAAAAGCTCGGCATTTTTGATATTGGTAGTGTGATTGCTAATCTCCACTTGCATTTCCTTTACTTGCTCCGAAAGTTTTTCGACGCGTTTATCCAAACCAGCAATTTCGTCTTCGAGGTCGCTGACTTCCATTGGAAGCTCTCCCTTCATGATTCCGATTTGGTCTGTTTCAGAATCAATCAATTGCAACTCATATAGTGACCGAAGTTTCTCAGCTACTGTTTGGGCATTTTTGGTTGCGGTACTCATATATTTTATTGGTTTAAATTTGCTCAATTAAAATCAAAATGAAAATTAAAATCAAAAAGATAAACGACTGTTTCTTAGCTATTTAAGAATTCGAAAACCTTTAAACTAATTTAATTTTTCACTTTTATTTTCATTTTAATTTTGATTAAATCTAAAGGTAATTAACTGGATTGGTGTTGATTTCCGTTTTGAATAGTCGCGATTCCGCGGAAGCGGGCGCAAAAGTAGGAAATTTCTTTGATAATATGTCAAAAATAAGGTTAATGGTAAATTGCTCGCTTTCGTAGTGCCCGATGTCTGCAATCACTATCTGACCGTCAGCATCAAAGTACTCATGATACTTGTAATCGGCAGTGATGAAAACATCCGCTTTCGCGGAAATGGCGTGACGCAACAAAAAACCTCCCGAACCTCCACAGACTGCAATTCGCTTCACGTTCTTGTCTGGGAGTCGCGTGTATTTTATGCAATCAATTCGCATGGATTCCTTCAGTTTTTTCAAAAACGAGAGTGGACTCATGGCTTTCGCCAAATCTCCCACCATACCTGACCCTACGTGCGGATTTTGATTTTCTATTTTTACAATATCATAAACAAGTTCATCAGGACTAAGGTTTTCCTGAAGCAGTCGAATCAGTTGATTTTTTCGATGCGCCTCAAAGATTACCTCCAACTTCACCTGCCCACTGCCACTTCCTTTTTGAGTCCCAACTCCCAGCGAGGCGTAACTCAAGTCAGTGGTCTCCCCCACTACGCCCGCCTTGGCTTCAAAAAGTTTGGCTCTTAAAACATCACTTTTATCAGTAGAGACAAAACAAAAAAGCTTTAAGAGGTTTTGCTTTGGCGCTAAAATTTGGGTGTTGACTAAGCCGATTCGTTCAGCAATTTTGGTATTGACTCCTTTTCTAAACACGTTGTCCAGATTGGTATGAATCGCATAGATGGCTATGTCATTTTTGATGGCTTTGATGATGGTTCGCTCCACGTAGTTGCGTCCATTGAATCGCTTCAATCCTTTAAATACTATAGGATGATGAGCGATGACTAAATTACATTTTTTGGCTATCGCCTCGTCGATCACATGCTCCGTCGAATCTAAACAAACCACCACTCCGGTCACCTCCATCTCAGGTCTCCCTACAATCAACCCCGAGTTATCATACCCTTCCTGAAACGCTCCCGGCGCAATCATTTCCAGGTAATTGGTTATCTCTTTTATCGTCATTGGTTTTTGATTTTTTGCTCGATGTTGGTGGTAGAATATCCCTCTACGAAAGGCAAGTTCAGTACTTTGCCGCCATTCGCTGAGACAAAATCTGCACCTACAATTTGGTTGATTTGGTAATCCCCTCCTTTTACGAGGATGTCGGGTCGAAGTTGTTGAATCAACCCCAAGGGCGTGTCTTCTTCAAATATCACCACCAAATCCACAAACTGCAACGCTGCTAATAAATGACTGCGCGTCGCTAAGTCATTGATTGGACGGTGGTTGCCTTTGAGCCTCCTGACGGAGTCGTCACTATTCAATCCTACGACGAGGCGATTCCCCAATTTTTTGGCTTTCGCCAAATAGTCGATGTGACCATAATGCAACATATCAAAACAACCATTGGTAAACACAATGCTATCTCCTTTTAAGTGCCAGCCATTGATTAATTTTTCAGCTTCGTCTTTGTCCTGAATTTTGGCGCTGATGTTTTCAATCATAGTGCGAAAAAATCAAATTTTATCTATTAAACCAAAAAGGGTGGCTACAATTACTTGTAGCCACCCCACTGTTTGGAATATTCTTATCTTATAAAGCTATTTTGAACTATCCATTTTCCGAAAACCTGCCCCGAACTCGCTTCGGGAGGAAAATAAAATTCAAAATAGATATTATTTCAATACAGAAACTCTTTCAGTGTATTCACCTGCTTCGGTCAATACTCTTACCATATACATACCGTTTGATTGGTCAGTTGTGTTCCAAGTCAAATTGTGAGTACCACTTGGGTAGTTAGCATTGCTTTGGATAACTGCAACTCTTTTTCCCGAAAGGTCAAAAACTTCAGCGGTAATTGGGCTAGCCTCTTCTAAGGTCACTTCAATAGTTAGGTTGTCAGATACTGGATTTGGGAAGAAAGCAACTTTTCCTGCAAGAGGACTTACGTCATCAGCATTAACCAATCCTGCTCCGATTTGGATGTCATCCAAGTAAAGAGAGTTACCGAAAGCAGAAGTTCCTCTAAACCCAATAGTAACCTCAGATGCTCCGTCTAAGAAGCTTAAATCGACTACGTTTTGAGCCCACTCTGTCGGTCTTGGGTAGAATCTATCTGGATTTACTGCTGGGCGTGTTGCTAATGCAGCACCTGCAGCATCCCAAACTGTTGACCAAGTCGCTCCACAATCAGTAGAGACTAATACTTCCAATCGGTCTGGCTCAGTGGTATATTGCGCGTAAGCGTGAGAGAAAACAAGTGTAGAACTTGTCACGTTTGCCAAGCTAACCTGATCGAGCATTACGATACCGTTCTCGCCTGCATTCATTGCGTAGAAGTCATAACGCACGCAACCGTCAGAATTACCATGTCCTCCCAAAGGCCAAGTAACGACGGTTGGGTTGATGGCATTATTAACGGTAAAGATTCTTACAGCCGGGTTGGTCATAATTACTCCTGCTGGTACTTCACCAATTTCTGAGATATTAAAACCTTCCATTGCATCCTCTCTGGTAGGATTGGCAGTAAGGTTCACGAAGTTTTCAGCTGAGGTTTCGTTATTGATGTTGTTGTAATCAATATCTGTTGAACCGTTCACTGTCAAAATGCTGTAAGAAATTGAGGTTGAAGGCGGCATTAGGGTAATCGCCGGAAACTCAACCGTTTCTGTTTGTCCTGCTGCTAATGCTCCTGTCCACATTTGTCCTACAGGAAAACCGCCGTTGATAGAGTATGCGATTTCCATTTCAGTGGCCTCAACCAAACCATTATTTGTAATTTCAACACGTGGTGTTAGGTTATAATCACAAAAAGAACTTGGCCCAGCTGTCATACTTGTAACTCCAGCATCAACACCTTGAACTGGTTGTGGTGCACTAACTGCAGCTTGAACAGAAGCTCTTGTTGTGTTATTTTGAACAAAAGCGACAACTCCAATTTCTCCAAAGTTATAGATGTAATCAGGCACATCAACGTCTGCAAATTCGATAACCATTGAGTCACCAGGCATAATATCCATCATTGCAGTTCCGGTAGCGGAAGGCAACATTTGTCTCATTACGCTTACAAAATGAGTTTCATCTGTACTCCCAGGAGGCTCGTTGAAGACAATATCTTCTTCAATGATAGAAATTTGTGCAACGTGATCTGCACCCATCCAGATGTCAGGAGAAACATTTTTGATGACACAATTGATAGTCATTGTCTTTTTGTCAAAGTCAGCGTTATGAGTCAATTTGATGTCTAAAGGACTCATTGGTGCCGAAGCGGCGTCGATTGAAGCCTGAGTGACATTCGCAACAATTCCTACATCTGCACCTTCAACTCTTCCGTTAGGAACTCCAAATCCACCATCATAGTAGTCAGCACGAGCTCTTACGTCAATAGTATTATGCTCATACATTGGGTCAAAACCAGGAAACCAAACCTGATATTTCAATACGACGGCTTTGTCTTTGTTGGCTGCCATTAGGGCATCAAAAGCAGGGTTTTGTGCTGCGCACGGAGGGCAAGAGGCATTTGTAAACTCCTCCACGATAGCCATTTTGGCTGTTTGCGATTTTGCCGCAAGGGCAAAAGTGGTTATCGCCACTAAAACGAGTAAAAATTTCTTCATTTTATTATTTTATTTTATTAATAATTACAATGAGCGTAATAGTCTTACTAATGACTCAAGGTTCGTTTATACAAATGTCCTAAATTGAAAGCTATTTATTTTTTCCCTTTCGGGAAATGACTTTTGGATGACGCAATAAAAATCGAGTAGGAGAAAAGAGTAGTAATATTTCTACTACTGGTCTTTTCGTCCTCTCACACCACCGAGCGTAGTCTCGTATCCGGCAGTTTCTCTAAGATGTTAACAAAGAATAGTGATAAGACAGATTGTATGCCTAATGTGTTTCTAACCACTCATTTTTCATTGCCTCGTCGCCTTATCCAACCATGTGTCTGCTCCAAGCGGTTTTTCATTTTAAATCTGAGTACAGGACAAAACATACGAGTAAACCTCTTATTTCACTTTTGTCCTGTACTTAGATTTAAAATTCAAAAAGTTATTACTTCAAAATAGAAACTCTTTCAGTGATTTCGCCAGAAGCAGTTCTTACTCTTACCAAGTACATTCCGTTCGCTTGGTCAGCGATATTCCAATTAAGATTATGAGTACCTGAAGGATAAGTAGCGTTAGTTTCAATAGTTGCTACTCTATTTCCCGTAAGGGAGAAAATCTCAGCTGAAATTGGGCTTGCCTCTTCCAAAGTGATTTGGATATTCAAGTTATCAGATGCTGGATTGGGGAAGAATTCAACTTTTCCTTCCAATGGGTTGACATCTTCTGCGTCAACTAAACCAGCACCGATTTGGATATCGTCAAGGTAAAGTGAGTTACCCCACGCAGAGGTTCCTCTAAATGCGACTGTTACTTCAGGTGCACCATCCAAGAAACTTAAGTCAACCACATTTTGAACCCAATCTGTTGGCATTGGGTAAAAGCGTGGAGATTGGTCACCAGTAGGTGGATGAGTAGCTAAAGCAGCTCCATCTTTATCCCAAATAGGAGACCAAGTCGAACCACAATCAGTAGAAATTACTACCTCTAATCTATCAGGTTCGTTGATAGATTGGGCGTAAGCATGAGAGAAAACAAGGGTCGCTGAGGTAACATTTGATAGATTGATCTGATCCATAATTAGGGTTGCTTGTCCTGATTGGATGCCATAATAATCAAATCTCATACATCCATCAGAGTTACCAAAACCTCCTAAGGGCCAGGAGACAGCAGTACTAATGCTACCATCAACAGTAAATACTCGAATGTTATCTGGGTTTTCAAGAATGACTCCTGCTGGCACTTCTCCTATTTCACTAATATTGAACCCTTCAGATACTTCTTCTCTTGTTGGGGAAGAAGTCAAAGAACTAAAAGATTCAACTGCAGAGATGTCATTTAGGCTATTAAAATCTGAGTCAGTAGAACCATTTACAGAAGTGATAGCATATTGAATAACGGTGGAAGGTGGTGTAAGTGTAATGGCTGGAAAATCAAAGGTTTCGGTCATTCCTGGAGCCAATGTACCTGTCCAAGGTAGAGAAACTGGCTGGTTAGAATTTAAAACATAATCAAGAGTCATTTCTGTAATATCTGCTGTACCCATATTTGTGATAGAAACTTTAGGGGCATAATCATAATCACAGTAAGAGGTTGGAGCTGTAGCTAATACGGTTAAGGCAGCATCAGGTCCATCTATTGCTTGAGCCTCGCTTTTGGCAGCTTGCAAAACTTCTTTCGTATTGTTATTTTGAATAAACGCTACCGCTTCTAAACCTCCGTAATTGTAGAGGTAATCAGGCACATCAACATCAGTCAAATCCATTACCATAGAATCTCCTGCTGCAATATCAGCCATTGGAGTCCCCATTGCGTTGGGCAACATCTTTCTTACCACATTGGTAAATTCAGTTTCGCTATTAGAGCCTGGTGCTTCAGGGAATATGATTTCTTTTTCAAGAAGTAATAGGTGAGCTACTGAGCCTGCTCCGGTAAAATCATCCGCAGAAGTATTGGTAACTACCATTTTAATGTCAGCAGTTTTCTTATCAAAAGAAAAATCATGTGTCAGCTTAATATCTAAAGCCGTCATTTCGTTGGCGCCGTTAGAAATACTAGTAGTAAAGAGGTCAGTCCATTGATCCCAATTTTGTATTCCCGCACCAATTGGATCAAATTGTGTGGCTCCATTAAAGAAAACCCTTGGAACTGCCGTAACACCATAGTAATCAACTCTTGCGTTTGGATCAGCTTCATTTTGATTGTGCATAGGGTCAAAACCAGGCCAACTAGTTTGATACCTTACTAAAATTGCATCAGGGTTGGTCGCCATGATGTCATCAATTCTAGGATTCCAAAAAACACATGGCACGCAAGAAGCCTGTGTAAAATTTTCAATCAGCGTAGTTTTTTGAGCAAAATTGGTTCCTAATGCGAAAACCAAAATCCCAATCATTGAAAGTAAAAATTTCTTCATTATAATTCTTTTGATGATTAATAATAGGCACCTGAGCTAAATGTATGGATAGATAAAATTTGAGAATTATTTTTTTCTCGCATGAGGCGAAAAGCGCAGTCATAGCCTTAGTTACGACGAGCATTTTCAACGAAATGAGAGGAAAAAAGAAGCTTAAATTTCTTATAGATAATTTTGTTCAGGTGCTTAAATGCCGTACAAAATACTATGCATTTCATTTTTTGACGTCTTTCAAATGTCTTAATTTGAATGCGATAATTTTTCTCCCTTTCGGAAAATGACTTTTGGCAGACTTAATAAAAAAAGGATAACACAACTTCAACGAAGTTGCACCATCCAAAAGCAGCTTTTTTTTTGAAAAAGTGTTCTCGTCTTGACGTTTTCTTGTGTTCATGAATACCTAAACACGCAAACACCAGAACACTTCAATATTTCATTGCAAACTAAACTTTACCGGCAAGTTGTACATCACTGCCACTTTTCTTCCTTGCTGCGAGCCAGGTTTCCAATCTGGAAGGTCTTCCAAAACTCGTAGGACTTCATTGCCGCAGCCAGCACCAATATCGCGTCTCATCACCAAGTCTTTGACTTTGCCATTCTTATCAACTACAAAACTTACCACCACCATGCCCTCGACTTGATTTTCGCGAGCCATACTTGGGTATTTAATCTTCGAATAGACATATTCGAGGAGGTTTTTGCCAGAGCACTCGTTGCGTTCGGTTTCGGTTTTGAATTCGGAGCAATCGCCGAATTTGGGCATGCGCTCTACTCGTAAATAGGGTTTTTCCTCTTCGCGTTTGATGGGTGGCGGAGGTGGAGGCGTTGGAATTTCTTGCTTAACCTCTTTTTTTTTGACAATGACATTTTTGTCCACTTCCATCTTTTCAATCTCAATATCATCCAAAAACGTTGGGGCTTCAATGTCTTCATCAACGATTTCGACTTTCGTCAAATCCATTTTCTCAGGTGGCGGAGGCGGCGGTGGAGTTTTCTTCTTTTGCAAGGTGTTCGGTACGATTTCGATTTCAACCAGAGGGTCAAGTTCAAGTATGGGTCGCGAGTTGGGAGATTCCTCGAAAGAGGTCCAATTCAGGCAAACCAAAGAAAAGCTAAGTGCAGTGATGAGTCCAATCTGAAAATGCAAAGCCCGATTGCGGCGTAATCTGGAAATGTCAGTCCTTTTCATAATTCTATTTTTTTGAAATTAAGGAATGAAAAGGTTTTGCCTTCAAGTTTAGCAACTAATTGAATATCAATTAATTAAGCTTGATTTTCACTTTCGTGAAATGAAGAAAAACCTCTATTAGTTACATTTCCACCGGTGGTAAGTTTTTTATGCGCTTGTATGGAAGATTCGACGAAAGTCGGTTTTGGTGGGAGCTAATTTATTTTTTGATAAAAATTGATAAAAAGATCGAAATTTGCGACTTGGTTTGGAAAGCGAGAGTTCGGGATTTCGAGAGTTCAAGACTTCTCATAATCCCGAGTTCTCGAAATCTCGAAATCCCGAGTTCTCAAAATCCCAAGTTCTCGAAATCAAAAAAAAAATGGTCGATTATAAAAAATATACTTTAGAAAACGGTTTGAGATTATTGGTACATGAGGATGCGAGCACGCCGATGGCGGTGGTCAATTTGCTCTATGATGTGGGCGCGCGCGATGAGTCGCCCGACAAAACGGGCTTTGCTCATCTATTTGAGCACTTGATGTTTGGAGGCACGAAACGAGTACCCAACTTCGACCAACCCATCCAAAATGCGGGTGGTGATTGCAATGCCTTCACAAACGCTGACCTGACCAATTTCTACAACGTCGTGCCTGCCGAAAATATCGAAACTGCCATCTGGCTCGAAGCCGATCGCATGGCAAATCTCAACATCAATAAAAAAGCTTTGGCAACCCAGCAAAAAGTGGTGGTAGAGGAATTTAAGGAAACTTGCCTCAATCAGCCTTATGGCGATGTGTGGCATCACCTCGCAGACATGGCTTTTAAAGTACACCCTTACAATTGGCCAACGATTGGCAAAGTACCGGAACATGTCGAAAAAGCAACACTGGCGGATGTGCGCTCCTTCTTCAAAAAATACTATTTGCCCAACAACGCAGTGCTCGTAGTTGCAGGCAATGTCCAATCTGAGCAGGTCTTTGAGTTGGTAGAAAAGTGGTTTGGCAAAATCGAAAACGGATTGCCGATTGAGCGAAAGCTCCCTCAAGAACCCACTCAAAATCAGCCAGTTACGCGTATCAATAAAGCTAATGTGCCTGTGGATTCGCTTTATTTGACATTCCACATGCCTGATAGAAAAAACAAGGATTACCATGCGATTGATCTGATGTCGGACATCTTGGGCAGTGGTCCTTCTTCGCGTTTATATCAGCGAATTTTGAAAGAAAAGAAAATGGTTTCGAACATAGATTGCTACATCAGTGGCAGCATGGATCCAGGGCTTTTCATCATCGAAGCCAAACCAGCCGAAGGGTTCACTTTGAAGATGATAGAAACAGAAATCTGGAAAGAAATCCAAAAACTCAAAAGCCGAAAAGTAGCGAAAAAAGAGTTTCAGAAAATCAAAAACAAAACTGAAAGCACCTTAGTCTTTACGGAGATGAGCCTCACTCAACGCGCCATGAATTTGGCATTCTATGAGGTGCTGGAAGATGCTTCCCTGCTCAATCAGGAAGGCGAAAAATATCAAGCCGTCACCAACGAAGACATCCAACGAGTCGCCAAACAAATCCTCGTCAAAGAAAATAGTTGCACCCTGCACTATTGCAAAAATGAAGAATAGGGATTCAACCACCTGTGATTCAATTTTCAGTATGACCATTTTTTCCGCCTTTCGGCGAAAGCCGGCAAGAGGTTTTCACTTTCGTGAAATTTGCATAATTGATTGAATTTCATACATTTACAACCCAATCTGCAGGTCTGAGAAAATTATTTTAAGTAAATTCAAACATACTATTTCTTATGGATGCCCTTTTTGATATTTTCAACATTCTATCTTGGCAGCTAACCACAGCAATATTATTGATGGGATTTGCCCTTGGAGTTTTTTTTACATGGTTGATTTGGAAAAGCAAAATTCGAAGCCTCAAAGGGGAACTCAGTAAGCAAACCGACTTGGCAGCTCAATACGAATCGCAAGTCACCACCCTCAATGAAGAAATGGCGCTCAAAGAAACTGACCTGAAAAAGTCAGCTCTCGAAACCGTAAAATTGCGCCAAGACGTAAAAGCATTCGAAGATCAAAACCAAATCTTAACCAACGAAAATGCAGTTTTAAAAGAGCACACCGAAAAAGTCAAACTTTCTCAATCTGCTTCCAACACAAAAATCGAAGATTTAGAAAATCAGATATTGGGCTTGAAGTCTAGAAACACTGATTTGACGACTTCCGTCGAATCAATAAAATCGTCTGCCAATTCGAGCACCGAAATTTACTCCATGAAAACCAAGTTGGCAAAAAAAGACGCCGACCTCACCAGCGCTTACAGTATCATCAACAGGCTGGAAGCAGAAAGAGATAAATTAAAATCAGAAAATCAGACTTTAAAATCCAGACCAGCACCCACCCCTTTGGCTGCCGCCGCACCAGAACCTGCTCCAGCTCCTAAGGTAATCAGAAGGACAGTAAAAAAAGTAGCTGCCTCTGAGGAAGAGCCTGCTCTTAAAAAAGTCATCAAAAAGGCACCTCAAAAAGCAGCCCCTGAAGCTACTCCGCCCATAAAGAGAGCGCCCTTGAAGGCAACTGCAAAAACACAAAGCAAGCCTCCAGTAAAAAACACAACCAAAAAAGCTCCCGCGAAAAAAGCCACCAGAAGAAAAGACGACCTGAAAAAAATCGAAGGCATTGGTCCAAAAATCGCCCAATTGCTCATCGACTCCAACATCACGACGTTCAATAAATTATCCAAAACCAAATTCGAAAAACTCAAAAAAATTCTTTCGGAGGCAGGTTCTCGTTACAAAATGCATGACCCAGGCACTTGGGCTGAACAAGCCGCCCTCGCCGCTAAAGGCGATTGGGATAAGCTGAAAACTTTTCAGGATTTCTTGAAAGGTGGGAAGGATCCAGGGAAATAACGTCAAAGTTCAAATTCAAGAATCAAGATCAATTTGGTCTTGATTCTTGTCTCTTGCGTCTCACCTCTCAATAAAAAACCTTCTCATTCTGAGCTTTAAAAGCTTTCGCCTCCTTTACTAAGGAATCTACTTTTTGACCTTCGCGCCGACGGTGCAGCAAATCGCCACTCAAATAAAACACCCATCCCAATAGGAAAGTAACCATCCAAAGCGTTCGAACGATTTCGATTTGACTTCCGAAAAAGTGCTGAATAAAGAGCACTTCTAACGCAATGATCATTGGCGTAACCAAGAAGAAAACCATTGCGCTGGCGCGCATTCTTTTCAGAAATTTTCCCTTTCGGTCAAAAAGGCATTTCTTATACCAACCCACCGTCTCCGTATTGTAAGGATCCATTTTGATGAGTTCTTTCAAAATGTGTTCTGATTTATCATGCTCATAGAGATGATAATGAGAAGCTGCTTTCCGAAAGAGCGTTCTGTAATACACATCGTCGCCGTGGAAATATTGAACATTCTGCTCAATGGAGGCTTCGATGACGACATTTGCCATCAAAATATGACGAGAGTAAGCGCCTACCTCATACAAGGCGTTGCTGTAGGAAACCAACATTTCAAAATATTCACCAAACTCCAATTGCGTGATCTCCTTCTCGTTTGCTTCGAAAAAACGAACCACTTCACGGAAGTTCTCTACCTCAATTGACTTGAAGTTTCGATACGTTGGCGAATGATATGTTTTAAAATGTTGCATTTAGGAAAAAACGTAAATGAGATATTTTGATATTAGGACATTTTGCCGAAAGGCGAAAAAAATATCTGAATATATAAATTGAAAAATATCAAATGAGCTTTAGCTCATAAAGTGTCGGTTTGCTTGGGCTTACATCCAAATCCAAAGAAATGATTTGCAAGTTTAACAAATAGAGGTCATCTTTTAATTCCGAAGTTGCATAAAACAACTCCGTGATGGTGGCATTTTTTCTAATATTGTCAGGGTATTGCCAAAAGGCTTTGTGCGCCAGTAATTTTCCTTCATCCTCCTCCCTATCAACCGAGGGTAAATCTATCAACAAATGTTCCACTCCACAGTTCACCAAATATGCCACTGCTTCATGATGCAAGTACGGCGGATTGGCACCTGAATAGTTTGTTATACGTTTGAAATCGTCGTTAGGTTGGGTTCTGATGGCAAGAGCAGTGGCTTCGTTTTTCTTAAACACTTCTTTCACCTGCTCTTTCAAAATCACTCGATCGCCATTTTCCAATTTGGTAGGAAAAATCGAAACCAACTTAACAAAATGATGGTGAGAAGTCAAGCAATCAAGGATTGAAAATTTCTCTTTTGCAATATGCCCCACGCACTCCGTGTGCGTCCCGTTGCCATGTGGATTGATTTTGATATTGAAAAAATTGACCAATCCTCCCTCTGCTGTCGAACCCACAAACGACTCCGCCCGCACCGGTTCGAATTCAGGCATGGGTGCCCAAAAGCAATTCGGATTTTGCTCCCCATTTCGAATTGGAATCGAAATATCTATCGGCTTCGACAAGTCTGCCTGATACTTCTTTCTCTTATGTTTAAAAATTACTTTCATTCAAATTGTTTATTAATTTCGCTCAGATTTTTTTCCTTTCGGAAAATGTCCCTAAAGTTCATATTTACTTCGTTACCTCCGTGAATCTATGTGTAACAGTTAGAAATTTTTACTGATCCACAGAGACATTCTCTCATTCAGTAATTCACTCATCCTCTCATTCCAACTAACATGCAAATCAAAAAACAAACGCTCGACTTCCTCAAAAATTTAGCTAAAAATAATAACAAACCTTGGTTTACAGAAAACAAACCCAAATACTTAGCGGCAAAAGAAAATATGGAAGAATTTGTCGGAGCCGTCAGAGCAGAATTAGACAAAACCGATTCCGTTGACAAAGTGAAGGTCTATCGAATCTATCGCGACGTCCGATTTTCAAAAGACAAAACGCCCTATAAAAAATACCTGCACGCTGCCATCAGCAGATTGGGTGCCGAGCGTCGAGGCGGCTACTATTTCGGTATCGAACCCGGCAACTCAGGCGTCGGAGGTGGTTTTTATGCGCCCAACAAAGAAGACTTGCTCCGCATTCGAAAAGAATTTTCACTCAACCCCGAACCTATTCAAAAACTCTTAAAAGATAAAAAACTCCAAACCTACTTCGGAGATATTTTGGGCGAAGGTGTCAAAACTACCCCACGCGGCTTCACGCCCGATGTTCCCAATTTAGACCTCGTTCGCAAAAAGCAGTTCTACTTCATGCGTACCTTTTCTGATAAGGAAGTTTTGAGTAGCGAATTTTTTGATATGGTGACCGATGGGTTCAAATCAATTCGACCGTACTTTGATTACATGAGCGAGGTGTTGACTACTGATTTGAATGGGGAGTCGATCATTTAGGTAGTTTGCCTATGAATGAAATTCATGGGTTGCTATTTCAGTGCCTTTTCGCTTTCGCGAAATAGGGTCATTTCGCGAAAGCGAGAAAAAGGGCAGCCGCCAAAGCGACCACCCTCTGCTTTCATCCAGTATGGGTTTGGAGCTGAGTTTCCTATTTACAATGTGTACCCAACTTTGAAATGAAAATTAAAATATCATTGAAAATCAAAACAAGGTGCACTACATATCATTCTGAAAAAGCTTTTTTATCAGGCGCTACAAATTCCTTTTTCGCTTGCTCGGACATCATCAACTCCTCTGAATAGTAGTCTTGCCAAAGATTGCGGCGAGTGAGTTGGTCATCAAAGATCAGGTCATCCAAATTAGTTTGTGTCCATGTCAATCCATCTTTTATTTCCATTCGGAAATGCCGAATTGCCCATAGCCAAAAGTGAGTCATCGTTTCGTGATAGCCATCCTTGCCGAGTGATTTGACATACGCTTGAAGATGTTTTTTTATTTGCGCGAAAGCGGCATCACCATGCTTGGCATGCATATAAAGTCCCATGACGAGGTGTCCGCCATGATCCCATTCATCTGCCGGAAGGGTGCAATTCATGAATTGGGCAACCAGCTTTTCGGCCTCCTCGATTGGGTAGAAAATCTCCGCTGACATTGCTTTTTTTCAGGTAAATGTAACGGTATTTCCGCGTAAGCGGGAAAATAGTCGCAATCCCCTTTTTGCTAAACTGACGGTTGAAATCCTATTTTAATTTTCATTGAAATTTTAATTTTCATTTCAAGGGTGAAGACATATTAAAATTGGCACTATATATGAAGTATTAATAATGTATAATCCAAAAATTCGAAATTTATGAGGTTTTTTACGGTTTTTAGTTTCTTATTTTTCGCCCTTTCGGGCAATGCACAATACCTTGATTTGGGGGCATTTTTGGGCGCTTCAAATTACAAAGGCGACCTCAACGAACGCACCCCGCTCGCTCCAAATGAGTACAATCATGCGATTGGACTGACAGCTCGCTACAATGCCTCGCCGCGTTTTGCACTTAAATTCAATCTATTCAAAGGGCAGGTTTCAGGTGATGATGCTGATTCTGGTTTTGAAGAAATCAATTTGAGGAATCTGAATTTCAGATCAGACATCGTGGAGCTTTCTTCTCAACTCGAATTCAATCTCACCAAATTCGCCATTCGCGAAGGGAAGGTGAGTGCGCCTTATATTTTTGCTGGCATAGGCGGCATGTATTTCAATCCACAAGCGCAGATGCGTGGCAATTGGTATGATTTGCAACCATTGGGCACTGAGGGGCAAGGCTATGCGGAGTTGACTGATAAGCCACGCTACAGTAAATATCAAGCGGTAATTCCTTTGGGGTTGGGGTTAAAATTCAGCTTAAACCACAAGGTCAACTTGGGGTTGGAGTTTGGAGCAAGAAAAACTTTTACCGATTACCTCGACGACGTTGGGGGCTACTACCCCGATATTTCAAAACTCAAGTCCTTAAATCCAACAGCCGCTCAATTGTCATACCGCAGCCCAGAATATATGAAGTCCAATCTACCAAATCCTTCGGGTACCGAACGCGGCAATCCCGATAACAAAGACTGGTATTACTTCATGGGCTTGACCATCTCGGTCAATATGACTGACAAATATGGTCTCGATTTCGATGAAAAATATGATGTGTTCAAAACGCCAAAAACGAAAAAAGAACTCACCAAACGCGAGCTAAAAGAACAGGCTGAGAAAAAACGCCAAAAGCGTCGCAAACGCGCTTGGAAAAGCATAAAGAAAAATAAAGAACGAGACGAAATCAAAGGGCTTGGGTTTTAAAAAAGATACAAGAAGCAAGAGTTAAGAAACAAGACCCAAATCTTCTCTCTTTCAGCGAAGCGGTCTTATGTCTTGATTCTTCTTAAAAAATTAGTTTCATAATTAACATTTTTTGAGCCGTCTGTTAATAGCAGACGGCTTTTTTTTTGTGTGGTGTGGGGCAATGACTACATTTGATTTTTAAGAAATAAAAGCAATCACGCATGTTGAAAAGAAGACCTACTGAAGAAGAATTTGCGCCCTATTACGGCGGCTATATCTCTAAAGTTGAGGGCGAAGACATTCTCTCGATTTTAGAAACGCTCAAATTGAAAACTGCTGCTTTTTTAGAATCCATTCCAAAAGACAAATGGGATTTTGCTTATGCAGAAGGCAAATGGACTATCAAAGAAGTGCTGCTTCATATCATTGATTGCGAGCGCGTATTTCTCTACCGTGCTTTGCGAATTGCACGGGGAGACTCCACCGCAATGCCCGGTTTTGATCAAGATTTATTTAATCAAAACGCAGATGCGCATAACCGAACGGTTGATTCTCTAATGGCGGAATATCTGACCATGCGAGATTCCACAATTTTCTTTTTCAAGTATCTAACTGACGAAGCTGCTGAGCGAAGGGGTACCGCCAGTGGTGTTGTCTTTACTCCAATTGGAGTTGCTTTTACCATCGCGGGGCATGAGAATCATCATATTGGGATTTTGAAGGAGCGGTATTTATGAAAATTGGAGTCTTCGGAATGGGCGCTATTGGGCATGTAATTACGCACTCGCTGGGGCACCATGAGGCTGATTTACTCTTCTTCAATCGAAGTCTGAAAGATGAATTTAGACTAAAATTTGGAAAGATAATTATTGAAAATCCAATTGAGGCAATCACAATACCGCGACCGATTAATGGCTTTGAATGGCTAATCGTCTGTTTAAAAGAGTACCATTATGAAAAAGCGATTCCTTGGCTTCAAAAATTGGTTTCTGCAAAAACAAAAGTGGTTGTCATCAGAAATGGATTAGACCTAAAAGGTCCGCTACTCCCCTATCTCAATCCCTCTCAAATTTTGGAAACCATCATCGACGCTCCTACTCAAATGAATTCTGATGGTGTTTATGAGTTGTTGCGTTCGCCAAAGCTTTTGCTTCCTGACAATTCGCTTGCTACTGAATTTCAAAACTTAATAAATCAAGATTTCCTCTCTGTTCGTTTGGTCGAAGATTTCAAAACCAAACAATGGGAGAAGTTGATTGAAAGCGCTTCGCTGGGCGCATTGCTTGCTTTAAGCGGGGAGACTTGTTGGATATTTGAAGATGAAAAAGTGGTGGCACTTTATGGGCAATTGATTGAGGAAGCGATTCAAGTCGCTCAAAAGGATGGTGCTTTGATTGTCTCAAATTTTAAAACTCAGCTCATCGAAAAGGCTAAAAAATATCCACCTGAAAAAGGGAGTTCTATGTTGACGGATAGGTTGAGTGGGAGGCAGATTGAGATTGATGCGAAGAGTGGTGTGATTAGTCGGTTGGGAAAAAGGTATCAAATTTCAATACCGTTGCATGATTTGGGTTCGGTGCTTTTGGGGAAGGTGAACAAAGCGGCTAGTATGGAACGCTGATGACGCGGATTGTCATGATTTTTCGCTGTTTGCTACGCAGAGTGGCGCAGAGAACCGCAGAGTCACGCAGAGCTATCTCGCAAAGCAAATCCGCGAAATTCCGCGCCTGTCCGCGTCTTCCGCGTTCCTCTTCACCCTACTTAGAAAAATCAAATCATCCACCAATAATTAAACTTCAAAACCAGCGCTCGATTCACCAATCCAAAATTATCCACTCCATAGTTATCCGTATAAACCAAAAACAAATCTGACATCGGGGAGTAGCGCCATTGGAAGCGACTATTGATATTGAAGTTGTCGCTTTGTGTGTTGTATTGGAGGAAGGTCGTCCAAAACATGCTTTTATTAAAATTGATTTCGATACGTGGGCCAACGAGCCAAATGTCGGCAGAGCCATAGTTGTCGGGAAGTCGCACCAAGTTGCGTTCGAAATTAACAGAAAAGTTGCCCCATGGCTGTGTTCTATATCTTAGCGCACCTTCGATTTTAGTCAAGCTGCCGTTGTAAAAACCACCGATTTCGGCACCAATCTCATAGGAGAAAAATTTTCGTTGATTGGATTCATAGCTGATTTCGCCAGTAGCAAATCGATACCAACCTTGCGGCAAAAAGTCAAACTCATCCCCCAGTAAATTAGTCTCAAAAGGCAGCTCCTCGGCAGTCAATTCAGCTTTTAATCTAAACCGGGCAGTATTTCTCAAAAAGGCACGATAGAAGATTTCAGAGTTAGAAAGACTAAAGCCAAAGCCTCGAGTGAATACATTAAAAAACTCACCACCGATGGTATGAAACTGAACAAAACTATTTTCCCTTTCGGGAAATATCTTATACGAGACCTCATTGAAAGAATGTGTGTAGCCGATACGCACCGTCGTGTCTCGTTTGGCGTCATAATTATCCAGTCGGCGATTAAACCCCGCGTCGGCTATAAAATTACTCCCCAAATCTAATAACGATTGAGAAAATGAAAACACTCTCGTATCGTACCCAAATCCCGCATTGAGCAGCCCTGCATCACTAAACTTTTCAGGAGTAAAGGATTGGTGATAGCCCAACCAAGTGGAAAAATTTCCATCGGGTTTGACATATCGAAATTCCAAACCTGCATTTCTTCCGAAATCATTTTGCTCAAAGCCTTCGGTGCCATAAGCCTGCCTATTAATTACGATTCCTTTCACCACCGATCTTGAAAGCACCTGCTGATGAACTGAAGCAACGGAGTAGTTTTGCCCTGACGTTCCGTCATTGGCTCCAGTTTGCATGGTCATCAAACCAATGCGCGTGTCCTCAGAGGTATTGCCACTCAAACGAGCGCCAAAAAGAATCGGAACCGGTTCTGCATCATCATCTAAACCAATGCGGCGAGAGAAAAACGGACGTACAGGTCGCAATCCAAAATCATTAAAAATATCCGCATTCTCCAAAAAGAAGGTACGACGCTCTGGGAAAAACAAACTGAATCGAGTCAGATTCGTTTGTTGCTGATCCACCTCGATTTGTGAGAAATCGGGATTGACGGTAAGGTCTAAGTTTAAGGAGTTGGTGACGGCAACTTTGCCATCCAACCCTGTATTGAATTGAGACTGGGTAGAGGTATCATCTGCCTCATTGTCTTTAGAGACTCCTCCGGTCACGTACGGAATAATCGAAAAATTGGACTTTACTGACGGCGGCGGATGATCCCACTCCAAAGTGCCTGCATAACTCAAATCTGGACCACTGAATTGCAATGGCACAAATGCCCAGGAGGAAAACATATTATTACCCACATCGCCCCGCAGGAAATTTATTCCCCACTCATCAAGCGAAGGGTCATAGCGCAGTGTTTTGAATGGAATTGCCATCTCGACGATCCAGTCACCATTAGGCTGGCTGGCTGTTTTTACAAACCATTTGTTGTCCCAATCTCGGCTGAGTTGGTTTCTGCCATTGACTCTTACGAGTCCTTCTGATTGGACTCCGATTGCGCTGGTGTGAAAGAAAAATCCATTGGATTGTTGATTGACGGGATCTATGAAGACGAATAAGCCATCTGAGTCCCAGATAGACGCATCTCTTTTTAGCGTTTCGATAATGTAGTTGGGGCTATCTTCGTGGCAGTAGGCACTCACATAAACAAATTGATCATCGTAGGTAAGTCGCATGATGGTCTGCGTGGGTGGGCTGCCGATGTCGGTCGGCCATTTGTTTTGAAATGGGGAGGTGGTTTCGGCTTTCGCCCAACTTTCTTCCAGCAACAGACCATCCAAAACTATCTCATCAACTGCACGGGCAATTTTTAGGCGGTACTTTTCTTTGTTCACGCCGTTTTGGGCGAAAGCCCCAAAGGAAAAGAAAAGAAGGGAGGCGAAAATTATTGATCTCATTATTTAACTTGCAAGACGCCATTCGACGAAAGTCGGTATGCCTCTTGCATTTTTATTTAGTCCGCAAAACTACCGAGTTTTTGAAGAAAGCAGGAAAGAAAAATTGTTTTTGATAAAATGAGACAATTTTTGAATATGATTTCTCTTTTTTGCGTTATGATTTTGGGACGTTTGCGTCTGAAGGAATAGTTAAATTCATTTGCCGAAAGGCGGAAAAATAAGAGCCACATGACAAGACAGAAGTTAGATATTGACCAAAAGGCATTGGAAATCAATTTGGATGAAAACATCTATGGCACCTTTGCGGAAATTGGTGCGGGACAGGAAGTGGCGCGCATATTTTTTAAGGTCGGTGCGGCTGCCGGTACGATTGCCAAGTCGATGTCTGCTTATGATAAAAAGGTGAGCGACGCGATCTATGGCGAGGAGGCTTCGGGTCGCTATGTTTGCCGAGCGCGTCTCGAAAAAATGCTCGACCATGAATACAATCTCAACATTGAGCGTCTGAGCAAAGAGCGCCCTGATAGCAAACTTTTTGCGTTTGCGGACACCGTGGCTGCTATCAATTATCAACGCACTATCAAAGGGCATGGTTGGTTGGGTTTGCGGTTTCAATTAGCGCCTGAGAAGGAACCGAATGACATCATCGTTCACGTGCGCTTGAGGGATAAAAATACCTTTTTGCAGCAGCAAGCCATTGGGCTTTTGGGGGTCAATTTGGTGCATGGCGCGTTTAATTATCATGAAGACCCAGAGGAGATGATCAAGGCCTTCATGGATGAGTTGCGAGGACGGGTTTCCATTGATATGGTAAAATTGAGTGGTCCTGATTTCGATAGAATTGATGGGCGATTGCCTGCTTTGTGGTTGGTCAAAAACAACATCACGGAGGTTGCCATCTTCAGCCCCGAACGAGAGATGACTCATGCTTCTGAGTTTTTGTATAAAAAAGAAGTCATGATTGTCAGGGGCAATTATCGCCCGACGACTTTGGTGCATGATGACTTGATGAAAGCGGGATTCAAGCAGTTTTGTGAGGAGTCGGAAGTGGATGAATCTAAGGCCCATCTTTTGGCAGAAATTACACTTGAAAATTTGGGTAAGGCTGATGCCAAAATAGACGAAAAGGATTTCTTAGATCGCGCAGAAGTGTTATCTGCAATGGGCAAAACAGTCCTCATCACCAATTGTGATAAGTTCAATAAATTGGTCAATTATTTAAAGAATTATAAGGTCAAACACGTTGGGGTGGTTTTTGGAATTCGCCAGTTAGAAAAGCTGATTAGGAATCTTTACGAGCAGCACAAGGATGGTCCCATGCTCTACGCTTTTGGAGAAATTTTTCATAGAAATGTTTTTGTTTATGCCTACCCTGCCGAAAAACTCAAACGTCGCGAGGGTCGAAAAATGACCGATGAGTTTGTGACCACGCACAACATGGAAATCCCCGAAGAGGTGCGCTTTTTGGTCAAGCACCTTATCGAAAGCAAGCAGATCGTCGATATGATTTATTGCAATGCGGAGGTCATGCACATCTATGCGCGAGAGGTGTTGCGCAAAATTCGTGATGGCGAAAAGGGTTGGAAAGAATTGGTGCCGCCGGAGGCTGCTGCGATTATTAAAGAGAAGCGATTGTTTAAATATAAGGTACCTCGGATTCAGGTGGAGGTGTAGCGGGTTGCGGGGTTCGGGTTGCGAGTTTAGCCACGGATTTTCACTGAGGTCACGGATTTTTTTCTGTGAAATTTGTGGGAATCCGTGGCTTTGTTTTTTACGGCAGGTTGATTTCTTCTTGCTCTTTTGAGAATGCGTAGTTGGGGCATAGTTTAGGTTTATTTTATGGCAGCTTATAAGTTTTAGTTGGCGGGGATATTGGTTCCAGCTTTTCAATAGTAAATCTATCTCCAAATGGTTCTTTGATTTTCAATCCGTTACTGAGGTAGAAAAAACCATAACTTGCTGAAAGAGAAATAGGAAGAGAGTGAATTTAGATTTCATTGGAATTCGCTAATGTTTGGTTCCCTCTAAATTATGATTATTTCCCGAAAGGGAGAAAAAAACACCCCAAAACAAAAAAGCCCACCGAACGAAGTTCAGCGGGCAGTTTTTCTATCAAACAATTGTAAGGAACAAATATTCCTAATACATCTTATTGATTATCAGGCATTTACCAATCGGTCGGCGCCTTTCGGCAAATATCCAAACAGCATAAAACCCGTTTCTGAAATCTCTCAATCCAATGTGATGGTTAGGTGAATTGCCATCTACTTGTTCTTCCAAAAGAACATGACCCAACTGATCAATTAATTGAACAGTCGTCTGGCGACCTTCATATCCTTTTAGCGAAATCATCACTTCTTCCTGTGCCGGATTTGGGAACAATCCAAAGTCTTCTATATCACTAATTTTTACTTGCCTTATCGGCGAATACTGATGAGTACCATCCTTATAGTAAGTTTTCAAACGATAATGATTAAGACCCGTAAGCGGCGCTTCATCAACGGCTTCATAGCTAAGTGCCGTTTCATCAGTACCTTCATTTGCCACCCATTGAAGCGCTTGGAAATTTGTTCCATCAAAAGAGCGTTCAACTTCGAAGTAATCGTTTAAGTGACCCGTGTTATTAACCCAAAACAGGTTGACGGTTCGTTCTTTCAATGCTACAGCAAATTGATTGATAGCGCCATTTTGACCAATTGCTGCCTCATCATCGCCATCAATCAAATCATATTCAGGATCATAAATCGGACGTGAAATTTGAGGGAAAACTTCAAAGGTAGCAGTCGTCGTTGCTGAATTGCCACAATCATCCGTAGCAGTCCATTCTATCACAAGGAAAGCAGGTTGAGGTAGATTACAATTAACTCCAAACTGACCTGTCCAGTCATTGGTTAGGTTAACGTTTCCACAGTCATCTGAGGCAGTCACATTTGCAATATTGTCCGCTGCCCAAGCCAGAATTGCCATATTAGCCGGAATCGCTCCATCAGGAAATGGCAAACAATCAGCAGTACCGTTTACTGGTAACACATCAAAGGTCGGAGGGGTAGTATCTTCGATAGTAACATTTTGGACAGCAGTTGTGGAGTTACCACATTGATCTGAAGCCGTAAATTGTCTTTGAATATTGTTAGGACAACTACCAGGGACAGTCACTTGCATCTCAGATAAAAATGCCATTGTACAATTATCAACAACATCAGGCATATCTGTAGGAATAGGATCACCGCATTCAATTGTCACATCAGCAGGCATATTAGAAAAAGTTGGTGCGAAGTTGTCCTGTACGATGATAGTTGAGTTGATAATTGCAGTATTGCCACAACCATCATCTGCAGTAAAAGCAACCGTGGTATTGCCACAAGTGGTACTAAATAGTCCTTGATAGGAATTGGACCAGGTAATATTCGCAGCAGCGCAGGCATCATTTGCTATCGCACCTCCCGCTATTGCTAACCAATCGTCGATTTGCGTACTAATAGTAGGATCATCACAGGCCACCACCAAATTATTAGGCAGTGCTGTTATGAATGGTGGTTGTGTGTCTTCAATAGTAAAGGTCGCAGTGGTCTCAATGAAATTGCCACATTGATCAGTAGCAGTAAAAGTAACTTCTACCGAACCTGTCTGACCGCAGTCAGCAACAAAATTGGCTGGGTCGTAATCATTTGTCCAAGTTGGTGTATTGAACATACACTGGTCAGTAGCAATAGCGCCTCCATTAGCGTTTAACCATGCATTCAAGTTATTGACATTACCACTGCCATCGCATGGAACAGTTTGATTTTGAGCTGGATTCATAAGGTCAGGAGCCATATTATCAACAGTCGCAAATCGAGCTGAGGCAGTTGATGCATTGCCACAATTGTCAGTTGCCGTAAAAGTGACATCTACAAAACTGGTGGCTCCACAAGTTCCTGTAAGCACTCCTACAAAATCATTTGAGATCGTGAAGGTGCTACAATCATCCGATGCTACTGCACCTCCGGCACTATTCAACCAAGTGATAAACTCATTTGAATTGGTGTTGATATTGCACTCGAAAGTCGCGTCAGCATGTGGGGTGTCAAATGTAGGTGGCGTTGTGTCAATTAATGTAATGGTTTGTGAGGTTTGATTTTGATTGCCACAGGCATCAGTCGCCGTCCAAGTCCGCACTACTTGTGAACCACATGCAATCGGAAAACTTATCTCATTAAAGCCTACTCCCGCAGTTGGGTCACAATTGTCAGTGGCAGTTACGGTTGGTGGCGCAGGTACTGGTAAATTGCAATCCTGTGTAAAGTCACTTGGGGCATTATCAAATTCAGGGGCTTCTGTATCAAGAATTGTAATGACCTGAGTTGCAATGCTGCTATTGCCACAGGCATCAACTATTGTCCAAGTTTTGGTAATCACGGTGTTTTGGGGACAATTTGGGCTGACATCAATGTCCTCATTTAACGAAAGTGAAATTTCGTTTAGCGCTGCGCAATTGTCAGAGTAGGTTGCCTCATCTGTGGGAACCGGTTCGTTGCAATTGATAGTGACGCTGGCTGGCACAAAATCAAATTGAGGTGCGGTGTTATCTTCAAAAGTAATGGTTTGGATAGCATCGACATATATTCCACAGTCATCGGTGGCGCGCCATTCTTTAACGACTTGATAGTTATAGGGGCAGTCGCCATCGAGGCGATAATATTTTCTTTCATAGACATCTGCCTGGCCGCTGCAAGCATCGCCTGCGAGAGGTTCGTCAGTGGGTTCGGGTTGGTCGCATTCGAGCGTATTGTCCGAAGGGACAAAAATGAAGAATGGGTCGCCGTTGTCTTGAACGGTGAAGGTGGCGGTGGTGGAGACGCTCTGTCCGCAAGGGTTCGTTGCAGTGAAAGTTACTTCTCGGTCACCTGTGTCGCCGCAGTAGTAATCCAATTCGCCATCGTAGTCGTTGGTCCAACTGGCATTTCCGTAAGGGTCAAAAACTGTGGCGAAGCCGTTGTTATTGAGCCATTCGTTAAACTCACCGAGATTGCCGCTGCCATCGCATTCCACGAAAGTGGTCAAAGCTTGGTCATCTATTGTCAATTGTTGAAGTGGCAGGGCGCGACCGAAAATCCTAAATTCATCAATATCCCAAATCGAATAGTCATGATCCATGCCGTCGCGGCAGTAGCCCAGCAGTTCAAATTGGAAAGTGGTCTCGCCACAAATGCTCGTGATAATATTGAGGGAATCGAAGCTGAATTCTTCTTTTGACCAGTCGTCAGAAGTCGGTACATCAATCTGCCGACCTACTTCGACGCCATCTTGAAGAATGCGCCAGCCGTACATTTTGGGTGGGTTGTTGGGACCTGTGTCGCCAGTCGTCCACTCGTAGATTTGGGGTGCTTTTTCAAAAAATTCAATACCGGTCAGTTGGATGGCCTCGCCCGCTTCTGGTGTTACTCTAATAGAAAATTTATAGGCGTCGTCTGACTCATCGACCCAAAAACAGTAGGGGCGGATGGTTCGACAAACGGCGATGTTATTGTTCGGTTTTGTAATCGCTGGACCGGGATTGCAAGAGTGCATTTTCGTATTGAAGAAAACGGAACCGACCACCTGCTCAAACCCAAATGGCGTAGAGGTGACTGGCGTAAACTCCCCAAATGATTGTCCAGCTTTGCAAGCGTTGAAGTCCCAATGAGCGATCTCGTCGTTGCGCAACACACCGACGCAGGTACAATTGGCTTGCACCTTATCGTAGGTCGTGTAGCGGTCGCCGTCATCACAGACATCTCCTATGTCCGCATTGAGCGATGGGCAATCGACTTGGGCATTCAAACTTGACGTAAGAAAAAATAATATTAGAAGTGAAATGTTGGAAAAAAAGATCTTTCTCCCGCAGTGGTGTATTGCAAATCTCATAATAGTACTTGTTTTCAAAAAGTATGTTAATTAGGTCTAATGTGTTCTTACAATTGTAGGGAGAATTGGCTGTAATTCGCAAAAAAGTGGAAAGGATAACTATTTTATACCATTGTTTGGGTAGGGAGAAGTGGGTATTTTATGGATGAGTATTTTTTCCACTTTCGTGGAATGATCGATAACTATAATTTCCAGTGGCAAAAGACATCTTGGACGAAATAGGGTGCAAAAATAAAGGGATGGATTTTCTACCTTTTCATTTTTTGACAATTCAAGTTTCACTTTCGTGAAATGTACTCTCACGCCATCTCCGCCAACTCCATCCACCGCATCTCTTTGGTATCCAATGATTCCTGAATCTGCGCCAACTCCTTCGAAAGATCATTCATGTTGGCGTCGGGATTGTTGAAAAGTGCTAAGACTTCAGCGCGGCGAGTTTCGAGTTTTTCGATGTCTTTTTCTAATTGTTCGAGTTCGCGTTGTTCGTTGTAGGTGAGTTTTTTCTTTTCTTTTGGTTTTTCGACTTGGGGTTTTGGTTTTTCAGTTTCGGCGCGTTCTTGGCGGCGCTTTTCACGATTGAATTCAACTATCCATTTTCGATAGGCAGAGTAGTCTCCATTAAAATCTTTGACCTGACCACTTCCGTGGAATACAAATAAATGATCCACCAATTTATCCATAAAATAACGGTCGTGGGTCACTATCAGCAAGCAACCCGGAAACGAATCCAAAAACTCCTCCAACACCTGCAAGGTCATAATATCCAAATCATTGGTTGGCTCATCGAGGATGAGGAAGTTCGGATTTTGCATCAAGATCGTCAGCAAAAACAAACGCCTGCGCTCTCCCCCACTCAACTGCGACACATAGACCATGTGTTGATCTCGCGCAAACATAAATCGATCTAAAAGTTGAATCGCCGTCAACTTCTTCCCTTTCTCCAAAGGAATAAACTCCGCCACATCGCGCACCACTTCGATAACTGTCTTGTCATCTTTTAATTGAATACCATCTTGCGTGTAGTAACCAAACTGAACCGTTTCGCCGATGACCACTTTGCCGGAGTCAGGGCGGATTTGCCCCGTGAGCAATTTGATAAAAGTGGACTTCCCTACCCCATTGGGACCAACGATACCAACGCGCTCTCCTTTCTTGAATTTATAATGAAAATTATCCAACACCTTCAAATCATCAAACGACTTTGAGATGTAATTGGCCTCCACGATTTTGCTACCGAGGCGAGCGGTTTTGAAGTCAATTTTTAGTTCGTCATTATCGAGGCGTTGGGAGACCTTATCTTCTATTTTTTCAAATTCGTGGATTCGTGATTTGGCTTTGGTGGTTCTTGCTTTTGGTCCACGCCTCATCCAAGCTAACTCCTTGGTATAGAGCTTTTTAGTCTTATCCATTGTGGTGGATTCGACTTCCAATTGATTGGAACGCTTCTCTAAATATTCAGAGTAATTGCCCGTGTAGCGATATAAAATACCACCTCTCAATTCTACAATATTATTACAAACTCGCTCCAAAAAATAACGGTCGTGCGTCACCATGAATATGGTCAAATTTGGCTGCTTCAGATATTCTTCCAACCATTCAATCATGTCCACATCCAAGTGGTTGGTTGGCTCATCGAGAATTAGGAATTCGGGATCTTCGATTAGTAGTTTGGCTAATGCGACTCGCTTTTGTTGTCCGCCGGAGAGTTGGTCGATTTTCTTTTCGAGATCGGTGATGTTGAGTTTGAAAAGGATTTCCTTCATTTTGGACTCGAAGTCCCATGCTTTGAGGTCATCCATTTTATTCATGGCTTCGTTCAATGCCTCAGAGCGCTCCGGGTAAATCATCGCCAATTCGTATTCCTTAATTGCTCGCACCATCGGCGAGTCGGCTTCAAAGACCGCATCCAAGACGGTCATGTTCGGCTCAAATTCAGGTTCCTGTTTTAGGATGCTGATTTTGATATTTTTATAGAGGGCATATTTTGCAGTTTCGCCTTCCGGCGCTTCCTCACCGGAGATGACGCGCAGCAAAGTAGATTTGCCCGTTCCATTTTTAGCGACAAGGGCAATTTTCTCCCCTTTACTTACCGTAAAATTCATGTCCCTGAAAAGAACCTTTTCACCATAGCTTTTCGACACATTTTCAAGGGTAAGATACTGCATGTAGGAAGTTGAAATTTTGAAAACCCAAAGGTAAACCTTTCGAGATCAATTTTGGAGAGGAAGGAAAATGAGTTTAATAAATCGCATAGATTAGGGCATTTACAAGATTGGAATGTAAGAACGCTTCTAATTATGAAGGTGGCGCATAGCGACATTAACGTTGGTAGAAGTATCCCGTCAAACCCTTCCGTGGCGCGTAGCGACACAAATGTTGACGTCGCTACGCGCCGTGCTTATTGGGCTTATTGGTAATTTTCTACCAACCTTTATGTCGCTACGCGCCATCATTCTTAAATCCACTTTGCTGGCTAAATCACATTTTTAGAAAAGACTAAATCCCTCTATCCACCACATCCTTGACCGCTCCAATCAACTCAGGAAACTTGAATTCAAAACCAGTTCCTAAAGTCTTCTCCGCCGACACCTTCGTGCTACTAAAAATCGTATCCGCCATCTCCCCCATCGCAATGCGCATAACGAATTCAGGGCCAGGTGCCATAATGGGTGGTCTGCCGATGGCTTCACCGATTTTTCGGGTGAAAGGTTTGTTTCTTTCGGGGTTGGGAGAGACACCGTTGAAGGTGCCATTTAGCTGCTCATTTTCCGTAAGGAAGATAAAAAGACGACACAAGTCCTCGATATGAATCCACGAATACCACTGCTGCCCGTCGCCAAAATAGCCTCCGATTTTCATCTTCGCAGGGATGAGCATTTTCTCCAATGCGCCTCCCTGAGTGGATAAAACGATTCCGATTCGAATGCGAGCAGTGCGCCAACCAGTGGCTTTGACTTTATCCAATGCTTCTTCCCATGCCACACAACTGGCGGAAAGGAATCCATCATTTCCCGGAGGGGAATCTTCAGTAACGAGAGTCTCGCCACTATCGCCATAGTACCCCATCGCAGCAGCAGAGACGAATGCTTTGGGCGCTTTTCCTGCTTTTTCGAAAGCGGTTTTTAGCGTAAGCGTACTATCCACTCGACTGTTGATGATGAGTTTTTTGCGCTTATCCGTCCATCGTGCATCGGCGATTCCAGCACCAGCTAAGTTGATGACGTAGTCTGCTTTTTCGATGGCTTCGGGGTCGATGGTTCTATTTTTCAAATCCCATTGGTAGGTTTTGAATTTCGCATCCGGTTTCGCCTTTCTGCTGATGTGGATGACTTCATACTGCCTTTCGGCAAATAATTCACTCAGTCTGCTACCCACCAAACCGGTGCCTCCACCTATTAATACACATGCTTTTGCCATAGAAATTTAATGATTTATGTCGTGCTACTTTAGATGCTCTAACATCACGAATTGTCGCTTGTTCATACCTACCTAAAGTTAGGTAAGGGATACCTATTTTTTCCTTTCGGAAAATAGGGTTTGGTATTCCCCAATAGTCCAACATCATTGTATATTTGCCCACGATTTCATCCTTATTTGGATTTAATCTTATTAAAGATAAGAAATAATGAATTTAAAAACAGCTTTCATTTTTGCTTTCGTTTTGCTCCAGTCTGCGCTCTTCGCTCAAACGAAGATGGACACCTTGGTGCCTAAAAACACCGCGCAAACTATGATGGCAAAAGACGCTCGATTGACCATCGGAGGCTATGCCGAAATTGATTACAATCAACCCATTAGTGCCACCAATCGCCTCAATGGCAAATTAGATGTTCATAGACTGGTTATGCTTTTTGGCTATAAATTCAATAAGAAGACGCAATTCGTTACCGAAATTGAGTTTGAGCACGTGAAAGAAGTTTTTGTGGAGCAAGCGTTTTTGAGTCATAAATTAGGGCGTAATGTCAATCTGAATGCGGGACTGATTTTGATACCAATGGGCATCATAAATGAGTACCACGAGCCAACTACTTTCAATGGCGTCGAGCGTCCGAACCTTGATAAATACATCGTCCCAACCACTTGGCGCGAAATCGGAATCGGACTCAATGGACGAGTCAATAGTTGGTCGCTTCGCTACCAAGCCTACTTAGTCAATGGTCTGAAAAGCTTTGACGGCTCTGCCAAACTAAGCGGTCAAAACGGGTTCCGAAGTGGCAGACAAAAAGCAGCTGAGGCGATTGCAAGTGCTCCAAATTTTGCAGGTAAGGTCGAATACTATGGTTTCGGAAATCTAAAATTTGGACTTTCAACCTATTTAGGAAACACCCAATCTACGAGCTACAACGGCATAGATCGAAACGATGATTTCGGGATGAGTCAGGCAGATAGCACTGTGGTTGGATTGTATCTATGGGGAGCAGATTTTCGCTACAATAAAAAAGGATTTCAGGCACGAGGGCAATTCAATTATGGCTTAGTTGGCAATGCTTCTGCTTACAATCAATTCACGGGTTCGGATGTCGGAAGTGCGATTGGTGGCTACTATGTCGAGGCGGGTTATGACCTTTTTCATTCGCTCGATTTTAAGAATTATCAGTTGATTGCCTTCACTCGATTTGAGCAGTACAATACGCATCAATCCGTAGATCAAATAGAACAAAACGACGCCTTCAAACGAACCGAAATCACTTCTGGACTGACTTGGAAGTTGAGCACAGGCGCTGCCTTAAAAGCTGATTATCAACGCTTTACGACTGCTGCTTCTGATGAGGCAAAGCATCAATTGAATTTCGGAGTAGGCATTTGGTTTAATTAAAAAATGGAATTCGAGAGTTCGAGACATCGAGAGTTTTGGAACAAATCACGTCTCGAACTCTCGATTTCTCAAGCTCTCGAAATCATATAGTTTTAAGAAATATGACAAAATTACTTTTCATCATCACCTTAGTTTTTTCCTTTTCGAGTTTGCATTTGCAGCCTTCACTGATGACACAACGCAACAAAGGAAAAATTCAAAAAGTGGTCAAAAAAGTATGGAAGGGGCAAGAAGTCAGTATTCAAAAAATGACTTCTCAACGGCTTTCGCCGAATGCGCTTTCGCGAAATTTATACTCACTCAAAAGCGAAGAGACACAGCTGGGCTATCTCGTTTTGCGTCGGGTGCATGGCTGCAAAATCGGTGGCTGTGACGCCAATAGCTCCAATGACCAGATGGTTCAATATGTCGCTGATTTCGACGAAGGGACTTACGAAACTTTCGACTACTTGATGATTGTGGATAATGATTTTACCGTTCTAAAATTGGCAGTCTATGATTACCCCGGTGAGCATGGATACGAGGTGAGCAGTAAGCGATGGCTGAGACAATTTGAAGGATATAAAGGAACAGAAAGATTGAAATATAGTAAAGACATCGACGCCATCTCAGGCGCAACGATTTCTGGAAATTCTATTACCGCTGATGTGCAAAGAACTCATCGCCAATTGGTTGAATCGCTTTCTCAAATCTCTCAAAACTAATACAATGATTTATATCAAACCTAACACTGGCTTCGGCATCCAACCTTCTTTAGCATTGGAAATGGACTTGGATTTTAAGAACCCATTCCACGCAAGTGGGAAAGGAAGTATGTGTTGCAGCAAAAAGAAAAAGTGCTGCAAGAAGTTCAAAAAAGGAGAACATAAGCGTTGTGGCAAATGCCCGAAGAGGGTATAAAAGTTGAAGGTTCAAAGTTCAACGTTAGAGCTAACTTTGAACTTTAATCGTTTAACCTTGAACTTTCAGCTTTCGCTGAATATCTTCGCCCCCAATGAAGTCAAGACCAAAACATCAAATCATCTATGGCCGACATCCGGTCGTTGACGCCATCAAAAGTGGCGAGTCAATTGACAAAGTGCTTCTCCTGCGCGGCACTCGCGGCGAGTTAGAAATAGAACTCCGAAAGCTCTGCAAAGAGCATAACATCTACATTTCGATGGTTCCAAAAGAAAAGCTGGACCATTTAGCTAAAGGAAAGAACCACCAATCCGTACTCGCTTTTATCTCTCCGATTCGGTTTTATCAAATTGAAGATATGATTCCACTCATTTATGAGAAGGGAGAGACGCCACTATTCTTGATATTGGACGGAGTGACCGATACGCGCAACTTTGGAGCCATCGTTCGCTCAGCAGAAATCTTTGGGGTTCACGCCATCATTGTACCGATGAAAGGCAGCTCACAGATTGGCTCGGATGCGTTGAAGACGTCTGCTGGAGCACTTTTAAAAATGCCGGTTTGTAAGACCAACAGTTTAGTCAACGCGATTGAATATCTTCAAAATTCAGGCATACAAGTGTTCGCAAGCGATTTGAAGGCATCGAAACCTATTAATGATTTGGATTTGAGTGGGCCTACTGCATTAGTAGTTGGTTCAGAGGATGAAGGCATTAGTCATGCGATAGGCAAGCGAGCAGATTCGACCTTTTTGATCCCTCAGATTGGGGAGACGGATTCGCTAAATGTTTCTGTTTCGGCGGGGGTGATGTTGTATGAAGTGCAGCGGCAACGGGTTACAATGTGACCCCAAATTGGGGGAACCATGCTTAAATAATTCGATTCGTTTATGAAGGACTCTTTAACAATGTATTCTAAATCCAAATAAAAAAGGATGGTCTATGACCATCCTTTTTTATTACATGTATGAAACTTTTGCAGAAAAGAAATAATTAGAAATTAAGCTGTTAATTCAGGTTCCCCCGATTCGGGGGTCAGGGGGTAGAACCCAATTAAAACCTCACATCACCTTTTTTTATGAAAAAACCCTGCCCAA
>CALCJP010000220.1 GCA_937967625.1 uncultured Saprospiraceae bacterium | reverse complement strand
CGTTGGCTGAGCGAAGCCGAAGCCAACAATCAAAAGCACCGAACTTCCTGTACCGCATCGTGCTCTCCGAGAGACGATGCTCAAATTCATTTTAGGGCTATGAAAATCGGATTCGACGCAAAAAGGTTGTATCACAACAATACCGGTTTGGGCAATTATGCGCGAACCTTGGTGGGCGATTTTTCAAAACAGTTTCCTGAAAACGAAATTCATCTCTTCTCCCCTACCACTAAAAATTCGCCGCAGACCAAGCCTTTTTTAGAAGCGCCTTATATCAACCACATCGCCAAAAATCAGATCAAATCCATCTGGCGAACATTCCAAATTTCGAAAGAAGCAAAAAGGTTAGGGTTGGATATTTATCATGGCTTGAGTCATGAATTGCCGATTGGCATTGAGAAAACGAAGTTGAAAACAGTGGTGACAATCCATGATTTGATCTTCAAAGTGTATCCTGATTTGTACCCGATGATTGACCGAAAGGTCTATGATTTGAAATTCGAATCAGCTTGCAGAAGGGCAGATAAAATCATCGCAATTAGTGAAAGCACAAAGCAGGACATTATCAAATATTACCAGACGCCTGAGGAGAAAATTCAGGTGATTCATTTGAGTTGTAATCCGATATTTTTTGAAACAGTTGAGGAATCGAAGCAGCAGGCAGTTTTGCAGAAGCATGGTTTGCCCAATGAGTTTTTGCTGTATGTGGGTTCTATTATAGAGCGGAAGAATTTGTTGTCGGTGATTCAGGCGATGGAGCGGTTGTCTGAGGATTTGGACATTCCGTTGGTGGTGGTTGGAAAGGGCAAATCCTATTTGCAAAAAATCAAAAACTACATCAAAGACAAACCGATTCGAAATCGAATTCTTTTTACAAAAAATGTACCTACCGCTGACTTGCCTGCGCTTTATCAAGCGGCACAAATTTTTCTTTTTCCTTCTGTCTATGAGGGGTTTGGGATTCCGATTTTGGAAGCCTTGCATTCGGGGACTCCGGTGATTACTTGCCCTTATTCGTCTTTGCCGGAGGTGGGCGGTGAGGCAGCTTGCTATGTAGAGCCAAATGATATTGACAGCATGGCTGAATCGATTACTAAAATATTGAAAGACAGCCACTTCCGTGGAAATATGGTTGCAAAAGGGACTGAGCATACGAAGCGATTTGAGCCTAAAAAATTGACGGGAGAGTTGATGGATTTGTATCGGGAGGTTTGATTTATTGAACCATATAAGGCATTTAAGGGCATATAAGATTTGGCGCGGTACTTATATGTCCCTATGTGCCTTATATGGTTCAAATCACTATCTTTACACAAATTAATTTTGAATGAAAAAACGTTATCCTCGTACCTTATCTTCAGGCGCAAACAACTCTGTTATCGCAATTACCGAAACTGAGGCAGGAAAACTGTTTTTAGAGGATACTCGATCTGACATTGGTTCTGAGGCGGAGAAGATGAAATTTGCCAATCAGGTGAATGGCTTGGTGGTTAAATTCATTAGGTTGGATTTGATGAATAATGACACCGAGTTGCTTGTGATGGAACGACTCTACCCCATGGATTACCGCGCTTATGAGTTCGAAAAACGAGAACTTATTTTTGATGTGTTTGAAGATGAATTGGTGCAGCTACACAAAGCAGGTTTTGTTCATCGAGACATTAGGCGTCCATCCGATATGCCAGGTGAGCGATTCGATAATATTTTCCTTACGGAAAAAGGGATTCGATTGATTGATGTAGGTATTTCTGCCCTCAAATCGCAGGTTGGAGAAAGGTTATTTGAGCGATTCATTCAGCAAGAAATGGAAGAACTGGAAATTTTCAGAAAATTCTTTTTGAGTCGGTGATTTTTATTTATTGAACCATATTTTATTTGAACCATATAAGGCATATCATGACATATAAGATTTGACGGGTTCCTTATATGTCCTTAAATGCCTTATATGATTCAAAATTAAAAATCAAATCAAAACCAATTCAAAATCCCCAATCACCTCCCTCGCTTTCGCGAAATCTCGTGTCAAACCAATCATAAATCCCCCACCCCCTGCTCCGCAGATTTTTAGTTTAAAATCATCGGTTTGAAGTCCATGTTTCCAATAGGATTGGAGATAGTCAGGGATCATTTTTTGGAAGTGTTTGAATTGCAAATCGCTGATTTCCGCGAAAGCGGTTGAGAGCGTTTCTTCATTTGAAGAAAACTTGTCCCGAACTTGTTTCGAGAGGAAGGAAAGAATAGCTTTTTGATTGAGAGGCTTAAGTTGTTGTTCGATCATTTTGGCGAAAGCCGAGTCCTTCATTTGAGTCAAATAGTGATTGACAAAAGGAGCCGTTTTGCGTGGATGACGGGTGTCCAAAAGGAACAACTGATGATCTTTTAGTTTGGGTGTTTTTTTGATTTTCAGAATCTCTGTTTTGGATTTAAAATAGAGGGGCGAATTTATATAGCAAACCAAAGGATCCATCCCGCTCGAAGCGCCATGAAAGAAACTTTCCATTTCAGCGACCAGTGTTTTTAGTTCTGTAATTGACATGGCATTGAGCAGTTTTTCGTCGCCATATTTTTTCAAAACGGCTGCCACCAATGCGCCTGAGCTGCCTGCTCCATAACCCGTCGGAATGTTGGATTGAAAGTGCCAGCCTGCTTTTAAATCACTTTCAAAATCATTTGCCGGAAGGCAGGAGAAGTTTTTGTCTTTAAGATAGTTCGCAAATTTGGGGAGGTCTTGCTGAAGCGTTTTATCAGTTCCTTTTTTCCAATAGCCTCGATATTTTTTGAGGGGCACGGCGAGGGCTTCACCGCCGTTGATGATGGTGTATTCGCCGAAAAGGAGGAGTTTTGAGTTGATGTATTTTGGAACCATATAAGGCATTTAAGAACATATAAGATTCTAAAAATTTTGGCAAATTAAGTATTTTTCAAGTACATAGGCACATAGAACCACATAAGCGCCTATGTGAATCTATGTGCCTTATGTGGTTAAATATTTTAGAATACCTTGCAGCCTAATTTTAATTCATGTTTGAACTTTTTGATTTACAATGGTGGGAATGGGGATTGGCGCTTTTTGCGTCTTTCCTGATTGGAGCGGCGAAGTCTGGCTTAAAAGGAATTGGGGCAATCATCATGACTCTCATGGCGCTGGTTTTTGGGGCAAAAGCATCGACGGGCATCGTGGTGCCTTTGCTGATTGCAGCAGATATTTTGGCAGTGAGATATTATCGTCGGTCGGCAGATTGGCGATTGTTTTGGCGGTTTGTTCCTTTTATGATGGCGGGGGTTTTGGTCGGCGTTTGGGTCGGAAAAGACCTTGATGAGCAGACTTTCAAATATGGTATGGCAGCCATCATTTTGGTGGGAGTTGCCATCATGGCTTGGAATGATATGCGCAAATCGGATTACATTCCCGATAATCTTTTGTTTGCGAGCGTGATGGGTTTGACTGCTGGATTTACGACGATGATTGGAAATTTGGCTGGTGCCTTTTCAAACATTTTCTTCTTAGCCATGCGTGTGCCCAAAGCGGCTTTTATCGGCACTGCTGCATGGATTTATTTTATTGTCAATATTTTCAAAGTGCCTTTTCATATATGGTCTTGGGGGACGATTTCGATGGAAACTTTCAAACTGAATTTGGTTTTAATTCCTGTTTTAGTGATTGGATTCTTTATTGGAGTTCGATTTGTTGATATGTTTAGTGATAAGAGTTATCGGCGGTTTATTTTGGTGATGACGGCGATTGGGGCGGTTTTGATTTTGCTCAGATGATGCCGAGTTATCATTGTTGCCTTCAACCGGAGTCCGAGCGGAGTCGAGGACGGCATCAAATGATCAAACTTTACCTCCTGCTGCCATCCTCGGCTCCGCTCGGACTCCGATTTTTTGAGTTACCTGATAATTGTCAAATCTCCATTTTCTTGAACCGTTTGAATGTCTCCACAATAGTCTTTTTCAATTTCAATGGAGTAAATGTAAACACCGATTGGAACTGGTTTTCCGCGAAAGCTGCCATCCCAAGGGGCGTTGGAATGGTAGAGGAAATTGCCCCATCTATCCATGATTTTTATCCAATAGGTTTCGCCTTTCGGCAAATAGGGTTGGAACTCATCATTAATGCCATCGTTGTTGGGGCTGAAAGCGGAGGGGATGTAAACTTCGAGAGGTTCCACAAATTCGATAGTGATGGAATCGCGGAGCAAACAGCCTTCCTCATCTTCATACTCTGCCACGTAAGTGCCTGATTCAGAGACGGTTAGAGAATTGGTTGACTGAGGAGGCAACCACTCGACTTGGTTTTTTGAGGGTTGGATTTGAAACGGTTCGCTGGAGCAGATGAAGGTGTCTTTACCTAAAAATTCAAGTGTTTTAAATTTCAGGTTGAGGACGACGAGGCTATCGCAACCATTGGCTGCAGTGAGTTTTTCTTCATACCAGCCGGGGGTGTCGAAGGTTTGCCCCATGAAGTCAATGGAGCTGCCAATGCAGATTTCTTCTTTGAAGATAGATTGAATAATTGGTGGATTGGTTAGTTCAATTGAGTCTTCGATTATGCACAAATCAGTTGATCTAATACGCAGCAAATATTCACGAGCAAAAAGGTTTTCAAAAACTGGGTTTGTTGTAAAATCATTTCCCGAAAGGGAGTAGGTTGTGTTTGGTTCTGAGAGAAGAGACACCGAACCGTCATCTCCTCCAAAACAAGTGGGATCTGTTATCGAAATTTCAGGCGACTCAAAAATATCAATTGGATTATCATCATAGGAAAGCGGTGCTCCGCCTGCTCCTTTTCGTCCATCAAACTCCGTTCTTCCGGTTATGTTCTCTTTTCGACGACTATCATTAAAGTTGTAGTATCCTATCAATCCAGCCTCATTGCCTTTCAATTCAAACATATTGGCTTGGATTTCCTCCTCAGATCGGACGCGTTGCCAAATTCGGATTTCGTCCATCCAACCCCAAAACTGTTCGTCTGTGCGAACATGGCGGTTTCCTATGGCAGTGTGGTGGTCGTTTTGACGGAGGTTGCCGCGAGCAGGTGTCTCTGCAATTAGGCACCCATTTACATAGTAGCGCATCATTGAGCCATCATAGGTAGCAGCACAGTGATACCACTTGTTGAGTTCATAGTTAAAGTTGATTGGTAAGTTGTAATAACTGGTGGTTCCGCTATTGCCAGATCGATAGGTAGTGATTTCAAAACTATAGGCGCGAAAAAG
>CALCJP010000219.1 GCA_937967625.1 uncultured Saprospiraceae bacterium | reverse complement strand
CAAACTGCCTGGTCGCAACAAGCTTCGAAAACCAAGACTGACTTCAGTGAAAAGAAATTTATTGAAACCAAAAGAACAGTTGAGTACATCCATGAATCAAACAAAACAAATTTCGAACCCAAACAAGTGCCAAAATTTGTTTTTGTCGTTGGTCCAAACTCTCTTTTAAAATACTCGGTATAGTCTTGGAATCCATTTTCGTTGATTTCATCCCTATCAGGAGGAGGAATGTTTGATAAAAAACCATCAAAGACATATCCTTCCTTTTCAAGAAACCTTACTTTAATCCATTTGCCCCAGATTTTAAAATCTCGTGGAGTTTTTATTTCAACGTTGCCTTTGCCCTCTATATGTTTAGTTGAACCAGTACCATAATTGACTATCAATTTGATTGTATCTACTGTGGCATGAGAATTATTGTCCAAAATTTTCAAAATACTCCCCCAAGGAATCTGTCCAATCACTTTCCCATTCCCATTAGGTGCATCTCGCATATTGAGTTTAGATGCCCAGACGTATTTGGAGTAGTTGCCGTCGATTTGTTGGGCGGAGATGGTTGAATAAGAAAAGGAGCAAAGTAGAAATAAGAAAGATTTCATTTGAGGGTGTTTTAGGTTTCTGGTGAATTTTCTGCTTCGTTTTTAAGTTGAACTAAAGCTTCTAAAATTACAGGATCATCTAATTCAGTTATCCACTGTATCAATTCTAATTTTAGCTCAGTAATACTCATAGATAAAAGTTTGAATAAAGATAACGAAAAATCAATAGATGCTATTTCCTGTCTAAACAACAAAAAGCACCAAATCTGCAAAAGTGGTGGGACGACTTTAGAGTCGTGCCACCACATCGATCTCTCGTGGCACGACTCTGAGTCGTCCCACGAGTGGCACTTGCAACAACTGTGATTTTTCTTTTACACACCTACTTCTTCCTTTTCCGACTCGCCTTAGCCATTGGATTAAACTCTAAAGCCAACTTCACCCAATACTCCAAATCCTCCTCCGAGTCATACCCATCCGGCGTGATAAAAGCATAATCCCTCATCGGTCTGCCTGTGAAGTCCATTGGGTGACAACCCGTTCGGTCTTTTGATTTTTCATAAGCATCGGAGCCGATGCGTACCATTAGGAGGTCGGTTTCCTTCTTTTTGTCATAATGGATGCCGCAGCACATTTTATCATTGACCATATAGCACATGCCACCAAACATCTTCTTCTCAAAGAAATTGGCTTGCTTATCTTTTAAAATGCGGCTGATGCGGTCGGCGGTGAAAGTATCGTAAGGCATTTTCTAAATGAGTAGATGAGTAAGTTTAAAATGGGTAAATATTTCCCGACGGGGATTTAGTTTAATAACGAATCTGCAAATTGTATTAGGGACATTTTACGAAAGTAAAAATTCATCTCTCGTCTCTCGTCTCTCGTCTCTCGGTTTTCGCTATGCGTTTTCCGTCAATTCGAAGGCTAAGTTTTTGATGGGAATTGCGAATGCCACATCTTCTTCCTCCAATTCAAGCACCACTTCCAGTCCTGTGATTTTATCAATAAATAGGCTTTCGCCCAATAAACTAATCAATGCTTTTTCGGTGGCTTCCAATTGGGTTTCTTCATCAAACTGGTGGAGATTGGGCGTTTCGGCGATGAGATCGACGCCTTCCTCTTGTTCCAAAACCACGACGCGCCAATTGGAGACATCATATTGATGGCGATTCATCTGCATGTCGAAAATTTCAAATTGCGTATTTTGGGCATTTGGCGGAAGCGCCGCAAGAAAATCCCAATTGCGGAGGCGTGGTGCCAATTTCATAATTTGCTGGCTGATTTCGTAGAGTTCATAATCGCCGTTGGGGGAGATAATGAGCTGATAAGGTTGGGAGGTTCCCTCGCGCATCTCCCATTTGAATTTGCCAAATTCGAGCACTTGATTGTCCATCGCCTCGATGAGCAGCTTGGTATTCACCTCCTCATCAGCCGTAAAGAACAATCGGTACTTTGGCTCCATTCGTTGGAACCATTTCCAAAAGGCGTCAATTTTTATCCTTATATTCAAATCAGTCAATTTTTTCTGCGAATATAGTTCCTAAACTCCGTAGTTTTGCAAATCAATTCTAAGCTGAACCATTTTTCCAAATTTGCGTCTCTATTAGCGCATTCGCTTTGCGCCTTTTTTCGAGATGAGCCTCCCGAAGCGAGTTCGGGACAAGTTTTCGGCAAATGGTTGAAAACTACCGCAAATTTTATCGAACATTTCCCGAAAGGGAAAAGGAATTAATAAGTAAACCTACGTTTTTATGTACCAACAATATTTCACCGAAGAGCATAATTTATTTAGAGAAGGATTTAGAAATTTCCTCCAACAAGAAGTCGTCCCTCACGTGGACAAATGGGAAGCCGAAGGCAAAATCGGCGCTGAGATTTGGAAGAAATTTGGCGACATGGGCTACTTCGGTATTCGCTACCCGGAGGAGTATGGCGGCATGGATCTCGATATTTTCTATTTAGTCATTTGGTTGGAAGAAATGCAGCGGGTCAACTCTGGTGGATTTGCCGCAGCGATGTGGGCGCATAATTACTTGGCGATGACGCATTTGTTGGCAGAGGGGAGCGAGGAGATAAAGCAAAAATATTTGCGCGGAAGCATCAGCGGCGACCTGATGGGGTGCCTTTGTATTAGTGAGCCATTTGGCGGATCTGACGTCCAAGCCATGCGCACCACCGCCGTGCAAGAAGGCGACGAATGGGTACTCAACGGCTCCAAAACCTTCATTACCAATGGCGTTTATTCAGACTACTTGGTGGTAATTGCAAAAATGAATATCGACGACAATCCACGTGCGATGGGCGTCTTTTTGATGGATCGCGACACGCCCGGCATCAGTGCCAACAAGTTAGATAAATTAGGATGGCGCGCATCTGACACCGGCGAAATCGCTTTTGACAACGTGCGAATTCCTCTAAAAAATATGATGGGCGAGGCCGGAAAAGGCTTCTATTACGTGATGCAACATTTCGCATTGGAGCGTCTCATCATGGGCATCAACGCCCACGCTCGCGCCGAATATGCTCTCGAATACACACAGCAATACATGTCTGAAAGAGTCGCTTTCGGCAAGACGATTGATAAATTTCAAGCTCTTCGCCACCGCTTTGCAGAGATGGCAACGGAGGTCGAAGTCATCAAATCTTTCAACTACCAAGTCGCTGCCAATTTGGACAAAGGCGTCTATGTGGTAAAGGAAGCCTGCATGTCAAAACTGCAAGGCACCCGCGTTGCAGACGAGGTGATTTATAGTTGTCTGCAATTTTTAGGTGGCTATGGCTATATGGAAGAATATCCGTTGGCGCGAATGCTTCGGGACAGTCGTCTCGGCCCAATTGGAGGTGGAACTTCTGAGATTTTGAAAGAGATCATATCCAAAATGGTGATTGATAAAAAGTCTTACAAGAAGGAAGCGAAGGTTTAATAGGCAGAAAAGACAAGAGGCAAGAATCAAGAGGTAAGAATTAAGACTTTTCTCTACCTTCAAACAAAACTCGATATCTCAAAATCGGGAGAATCGGCAGGCTGGTGCTTTTCACAGTTTCGCTGTCTTCAGGGAAAAACTCGTCCTCATAAAAGAACTCGTAATAGATGTTTTTTCGGCGATAGGCGTTTTGAACTCCAATGTTGAGTTCATGGGTGAAATGCTTTCTCCGAAAGGAGGCTAAAAACCCTAAATCTAAACGATGGTAATCGGGCAATTGATGTCCATTCGTGGTTGAAATCGCGATATTGGGACTCACTGAAAAAGCATCCAAAGGATTGAAATAACCCGTCGAATCCACGAAAAGGGTTTGGGGCAAACCGGAGGCATATTGCCAATTGAGATAGCCCCAAATTTTTGGGTGTACCTTCACATACGCATTTGCCGAAAGGCTATGAGTTTGATCAAATCTAAACGGAAACTCATCACCATCCTCAATAGATGAAAATCGCCTTCGCGAAATGCTGTACGCATAGCCCAAATCAAATCGCAGTCGCTCCGATTGAAACTCCACCTCTGCTTCGATTCCTCTCGAATTGCCCACTCCAGCGATGATGTCCTCCTGCCATTTGTAACTGACGCGCTCTTCGATAGAGGGCAAAACACCACCATCGCGGTAGCGAATCAGGTTTGTCATTTCTTTATGATAAATAGAAGAAGTTAATTTGAAGCGATCTGATTTTTGATAGCGAGCAGTCAGGTTGAATTGGTCGGCAGATTGGGGCTTGGCACGCTCGGAAGCAGGCACCCACAAATCGGTCGGAAACCCGACGCCGGCATCCGAAAGCAGATGGACGGATTGCTGCACTTTTTCGGCAGAAGCCGTTACAGAAAAATTGGAATTGGGGGCATATTCGATAGCGCCACGAGGCTGCATCAAGAAGAAATTGTCAGCGGTTTTGTCCACTCTATTTTCTGAGCGAAAATAGGCAGCTCGCACCCCTAATTGAAAGCGCACTTTATCAGAAAGCGCAAACTTATCGTTGGCATAAAAGTGAACTTCATCGCCCTGAAAGGCATTGTCTATTTGCTCTTCAAATATGTCAAAATAGCCGCCAAATTCATCACCGGTTTCGGCGTCCAAAATTTCATCTGTGATGACTGCATTGCCGGGAGCAAATCGGGTGTGGTGGTAGCCTGCCCCAAAAGTCAGGTGATGTTTTTTACTCAAAAAATAATCGAAATCATAGTCCAATCCAATATCTGTAATTCCCGAATTATAGAGCCAAATTTGGGTAAACCAATCCTCAAAAAAATCATTGCCAAAGTCCTCAAACTCATAACTATCTTGGAAGCTATTGCTATTGGACTCGTATCTTGAATAGCTTATTGTTGCGTTGGAAAAAAGGCGGTCATTCCAGAGGTGATTCCAGCGAAGGGAATAGACATCATTGCCCCAACGCAAGCGATAGTTTAGCGAGTCCTGAGTGAAATAAACTCCTTCGCTATCATACAACTGAAAAAAGGAATCATCATAGCCATCGCGCCCTCTGTAAGCACTCAAAAAGACCCGATGTTTGGGGCTGAATCGATGGTGCAACTTGGCATTGAAATCATAGAAAAAATGATTGTTTTCGCCGCTTTGTTCAAAATAATCGAACTCATCTTCGTAGAAAAAATTCAACGAATTGCGCGTGTAAGATTTAATAAATCGGTCTAAATGCGACCGTCGAAAAGCAACCAACAAACCCGTCGTTTCTTTTTTGATGGGCCCATCAAAAGCCACTTCCGTGGAAATATTGCTCACCGCCGCACTGCCGCTCCACCTGCGCGTGCTTCCTTCCTTGAGACGCATGTCGAGCACCGACGAAATCCGCCCGCCCGCGCGAGGGTGAAAGTTCGCTTTTGAAAACTTCGCGTGGCTCAAAAGGGTAGGGTTGAAAATCGAATACAAGCCAAATGAATGCCCTGGGTTATATACCTTTACGCCGTCATACAGAATTAGATTTTGGTCTGTATTGCCTCCGCGCACATGCAATCCGCCCAAGCCATCGGGTCCGGCAGCGACGCCCGGTTTTTTATACAAATATTGAAAAACATCTGGCACTCCTCCCGTCGAAACATAGGTCATCACCTTGTTCTTCAACAACTCCTCTGAGGTCGATTGTCTGAAATCAGAAGCGGCTTTCGCCGAATGCTGAGAACTCAAAACGACCACTTCACTCAGGTGGGCTTCTGGCGTTAGTTCGATATTTAGGAATACTTCATTTTTAGTTGGGACTTCAACGGTTTGGGTTTCGTAACCGACATAAGAAGCGACAATTTCCTTTTGCTCAAATGGCATTTCGAAGCTGAAAAATCCATGCTCGTTGGTGTAGGCACCACTATTGGATTCGAGATGAGCAACGGCGGCATTGATGAGTTTTTCTCCTGATTTTTTGTCGATGAGGTAGCCATAGATTCGTTTTCGTTTGGAAAGTACTATGGTATTTCCAGCTACCAAAAAATCCACTTTTGTGCTTTTTAGAATGCGACTCAGGACTTTCTGAATCGGTTCATTCGTAGTTTGAATCGACACCCGTTGTTCTGAAAAATAGGAAGCCGTGAAGATGATGTCGTAATCATGATCAGCGGCTAATTGGAGGAGGACGTCTTCTATTTTTTCGTTGGCGACGTCGAGGGAGATTTTTTGGTTTTGCGCGAAAGCGCTAAAGGAAAGGAATAAAAATAGGAGAAGAAAAAAAATACTCGTGGGACGACTTTGAGTCGTGCCACG
>CALCJP010000218.1 GCA_937967625.1 uncultured Saprospiraceae bacterium | reverse complement strand
AAAAACGACCGTGGCTCTCAATTAAGGACCACTGCAATTGAATTGGGGGAAACCACAAGAAATTTACCCTTGGTGATTGATAAGGATTCGCACTATGAGTGGGCGAGTGGTTTTTATGTGACGAATGCGCGACAGCAGATTGTCCGCAAGGAGAAAAGAGAAGTGATTGATTCAAGTTCGCTTGTCATTATTGATCCATTGAAAACCGACTCCATTTTCCGAAAGGAATATGAAATCATCACGCGGCACCGAGAACCAAAATATCGTTGGGTGGGCTATCTGAAATAAGAGATTATGTAATTCTTACATGATTTTTGCGTCACTAAATTTAGAGAGGAATCATTTTTCACTTTCGTGAAATGCCCTCATTCCGCGAAAGCGGGAAGAGAAATGTTGACCAGTTTTCAGGATTGGTAGAGATTCCTTATCTTTCTCCAATAATTTGATCAAAAATTAATTAAAATTATTCAAAATGGGTTTACTATCGGATTTAAAGAAATTATTATTTGGAGCCACTTCTGTGGCTAAATCAGCAGCAGACAAGGCAGTTGACGCAGGCAAAGACGTGGCAGGCAAAGTAGTAGAAGGTGCAGGCGACATGGCGAGCAACGTTGGCGAAACTGTCACGAAAGTGGGGGGCGACTTAGCTGAAAAAGCAGGTGGCGCCACAGAAGGTTTAGGCGACACTGCCAAAAATCTTTGGGACAAAGCCAAAGACGTTGCTGAAAACGTGGGCGAAACCGTAACCGAAGTCGGAGGCGATCTCATGGACAAAGCGAGCGAGGCAACCGAAGGTTTGGGTGACACTGCCAAAGGTGCTTTTGACAAAGCGAAAGACGTGGCAGGCGACTTGGGCGACAAAGCAGGCGAAGTCGGCGGCGGCTTGATGGACAAAGCGAAAGGCGGCTTAGAATCCGCAAAAGATATGGGCGGAAGTCTGGTTGATAAAGCAGCCGACGCCACTGGCGGACTAAGTGACGCTGCCAAAGGCGCTCTCGACAAAACCAAAGACATCGCAGGAAACGTGGGCGAAACCATAGGAGGAGTCGCTGAAAATGTGGGTGGAAAGGTATTGGATACTGCCAGTAGCATTGGCGAAAAAGTAGGCGACGTAGCTGAAAACGTAGGCGGAAAAGTTTTGGGCACTGGAGGCGACGTGGCAGAAGGCGCCGCAGACGCTGCAGGAGCAGCTTGGGATAAAACTAAAGGAATCGCAACAGTAATCGGTGGCGCAGCATTGGCAGGAGCAGCTGGTTTGGCTGATAAAGCAAAGGACGCTCTGGGCGACGCCGGCGAAAAAATGGACGGCTTGATGGATAAAGCAAATGCAGCAGCCAAAGAAGCTGCTGACGCAGCAAAAGACACTGCTGGTGGTTTCTCAGACAAAGCAGTGGACGCAGGAGGCAGCTTGCTGGATGGCACAGATAGCTTTTTTGAGAAAGCGCAGAAATTTGCCGACGGCGACTATCAGGCAGTGAATCCTAACAAAGTTGCTGATAACGTAGCGGATGGGGCCGGTAATTTGGCTGACAACGCCAAAGAAAAATTGAACGACTTATTGGAGAGCAAAGCGCCAGACGTAACAGGTACAATCAAAGGAATGGAAGACGCTGATGGTGACGGTGATCACTTGATTGATGACGCGGATGTCGAAAGTTAATTTCCAATAGAAAAGGATAAATTTCGGAATGCAAGGGTTGGTGTGTAATTTTACGCCAGCCCATTGCTATTTTTTAGAAGTACTAACAGACAGAAAACTCCACACCGTGCATCAGATTGTTTTAGCATTTTTAACGGCTTTTACTTTAACCTACAATGTAATCCCTTCGATTATTCGGATATCGAACAAGAAGCGACTATTCGATAAACCTGGAGATCGATCCTCTCACACCGTAAGTACCCCTTCTTTGGGTGGAATTGGAATTTTTGCTGGCGTCATTTTCTCAGTGGTGCTTTGGACCCCTTTCGATAATTTTGGCAATTTGCAATATATTCTTTGTGCCTTTCTGATTATGTTTTTAGTTGGGATTAGTGACGATTTAGATCCACTGACTCCAGGCAAAAAGATGGTTGGACAAATTATGGCTGCATCGATCATTGTTTTCAAATCTGATGTGAAGTTGACCAGTTTTTATGGCATTTTGGGTGTGCAGGAATTGCCGGAATGGGGGGCGATAGTCTTTTCAATCTTCGTTATTTTGGTTATTATTAATGCCTTTAACTTGGTAGATGGGATCAATGGCTTGTCGGGAAGTTTGGGGATTTTGATTGCGGGTGTTCTGGGCTATTGGTTCACACAGATTTATAACTTTCAGTTGGCGATAGTTGCAGCTTCGGTTGTGGGTTCATGCCTCGCTTTTTTGAAATACAATGTCACTCCAGCGAAAATATTTATGGGGGATACCGGGTCGCTTTTCTTGGGATTGGCCTGCTCGATCTTGTCCATCAAATTCATAGAAATCCATAATGACTTGCCCAATAACTCGCCGCACATAATCAATGCCGCCCCTGCGGTTGCAGTAGGGATTATGATTTTGCCGTTGTTTGATACGCTGCGGGTATTTACCGTAAGGATGATGAGAGGGCGCAGCCCGATGTCTCCTGATCGGAATCATTTGCACCATCTGCTTTTGGACTATGGATTTTCGCACATGCAAGCAACCAGTATTTTGGTAACCGTCAATGCTTGTTTTATTGGCTTTGCGCTTTACTTCCAAAACCTCGGAAACCTGACTCTTTTGCTATGGATTCTGGCTTTGGCACTTATTGGTTCTGGCTTGCTGCACTACGTCGTTCGGAAAAGAAAATTGCGACAGATGTACGGACCCAAACCAGAAAATGACCTTCCCTCACCAGCCGCTACCAATGACTAAATTCCTCCTCGTTTTCATAGGTGGAGGACTCGGAAGTCTTTGCCGCTTTGGCATAGCTGAGTTCCTTTCGGAAAATAAGGCTACGTTTCCTTATGCCACATTTTGGGCGAACTTTATTAGTTGTTTTATATTGGGGATTTTAATCTCGCTTTCGCTAAAATCAAATCTCTCTCCGCAGCTCAAATTTTTATTTTCAGTCGGTTTCTGTGGTGGGTTTAGCACATTTTCCACCTTTACCGGAGAGATTTTTCTGCTTTCGCAGAATGGACAATACACCACTGCTTTGTTTTACATTTTTACCAGTTTATTGGTCTGCCTTATTTCTTTATATTTGGGCTTTCGATTAGGACATACGTTCTAAATCGAAAACCGGAGTCCGAGCGAAGTCGAGGACGAAATCACAGAAAGCCAACTTTTAAGCTCACTCTCCCAAGTCATTTCAAAGTAAGTACCTGAACTAAATTAGCTTAAAGATAATTTAGTTCAGGTGCTTTAATCTAAGTAATTCATTTTAATGAAAATTCAACCATTTCAGGCAATCTACCCTCGGCTGGAATTTATTGCTTCCTCTGATTCGTTTTTTGGAACCGTCAAGAAGGAGTACCCTGAATTTAAAGAGAGTGGCTTCTTCCACAAAGCAGCGCAGGAAGGGATTTATATCTATCAAATCCAAAAGGAAGGACGTACTTATCTCGGCGTGGTCTGCACCTCTGACATAGAAGACTACACCGAAGGCAAAATCCTAAAACACGAAAATACCTTACCGACGTTGGAGCAAACCCAACTGCAACTTTTCTTCAAAAGAAGGGCAGCGGTCAAACCAGTTTTGTTGACCTATCCTCGCGTGTCGAAAATTGACAATTGGCTCAAAAGCCAAATCAAAAATCGAAAACCAATTTTAGAAATCACCTTTGAAGAAGAGCAAGCGATTCATAAATTCTGGGAAGTTTGTGATGGCTCCAAACTGATGGAAATCCAAAGCCTTTTCGGCAAATATGTCCCCAAGTCCTATATCGCAGACGGTCACCACCGAAGCTCAACGGCTGCCTTGCTCCATAAAAAAATGAAGAAAAAAGAAGGCGATAAATATCGTTATTTCCTCACCTCCTTTTTCTCTTTTGAGGAATTAGAAATTCTCGAATTTAATAGGGTAGTGCATGGCATCAACAATTTAGAACCAGAGGTATTCATGGCACATCTCTCCAGATTGTTTTCCATCAAATTTTTGAAAAAGCCAACCAAGCCAAAAGAAAAGAATGAGCTGGTCATGTTTTTCAACAAGAACTGGTATCGCCTCAAGTGGAAAAAGAAAGTCCTCAATCAATACAAAAAAGAACCCGCTATTCTCGACGCTAACTTGTTGAATGACATGGTGTTAAGCAATCTGTTAGGAATCGAAGACGCCCGAAATGACAAGCGTATCAAATACGTAGAAGGACCAAAAGGACTCGACTTTTTTGAAAAGGTGATTTCTGAAAAACCACTTTCTGTTGGTTTTCTCTTACCCCCTGTCGTCATGGAAGACTTCTTGGCTATCGCGGATGCTTCCCAAATTATGCCTCCAAAATCTACTTGGTTCGAACCCCGCATGAAAAACGGCGTCCTCGTTCATGAACCGTGAAACGGGAGACGGGCGCTTCGCTGGACAGAACCGATATTTCGCGAAAGCGTGGAACTCTCCGTGATGCTCTGTGTCTCCTCAGTGCAACTC
>CALCJP010000217.1 GCA_937967625.1 uncultured Saprospiraceae bacterium | reverse complement strand
TGTTTTTTATCGCTTTCGCGAAATAAGTGTATTTGCCGAAAGGCACCTCACCGTCCAATTTATTGGGCAGGTTCCGCATTTGACGGAAGTCTTTCGCTTTCGCGAAATAATGGTATTTGCCGAAAGGCGAAAAAGAAAGGTCAATAGAAAACCAATCCCGAAGGGATTAAATGTGAATAGCCGCAGGTAAAACCTGCGGAATGCAAATGCCTTTTGGCACCAACCCCGAATGGGGTTGAATTAAGATAGTTACGTGATATTCAACCCCATTCGGGGTTGAAACGTCAAGCGATTCTTAGCCGCAGGTTGCACCTGCTGTTATTCATGTTCAACCACATTCGTGGTTGTTTTTATAGAATGACTTTGGTTGATTTAGTACCCAGCCGCTTGCCCATCCTTCCGCGACTCAGAGGCGCCATAGTAAACCTTATTGACGTCATCCCACATGATGGCTTGGTAGCCGCCGTAAATGCCATTGCTATATCGGATTCGATGGCGCATGCGCATGAGGGCGCGAATGGTTTCATAATCAAAACCCGTTTCTAAACTGAGCCAGCCGCCATCGCTCATTTGCTCGCCAGTGGGTTGGGAAGAGCCTCCGTGGGAGATGCGTGGGGCATCGCCTGCTGCTTGTAGATTCATACCGAAATCTATTAGGTTGATGACGATTTGCGCATGTCCTTGGGGCTGCATAGCGCCGCCCATCAAACCAAAGCTGACCCATGGTTTTCCATCTTTGGTAATAAAGGCAGGGATGATGGTATGGAACGGGCGTTTGCCAGGTTCGTATTCGTTGAAGTGATTGTCTTCGAGGGTGAAGAGTTCGCCGCGATCTTGGAGGACGAAGCCTAAGCCGGGAGGCGTGATGCCACTTCCCATGCCTCTGAAATTAGATTGAATGAGGGAAACCATGTTGCCGTCTTTGTCGGCGGTGGTGAGATAAATTGTTTCGCCATGTTCGAGATTGCCGGGGTCGTAGCGGCGAGCGGCGCGGTTTTCATCAATCAATTCGCGGCGCTTGTTGGCGTATTCTTTTGAGATCAATTCTTTGACGGGGATTTTATTGAAATCCATATCTGCATAATATTTCGCACGATCTTCAAAGGCTAATTTTTTCGCTTCTGTGAATAGATGGACGTATTCGGGAGAGTCCAAGCCGTAGCTTTTTAGGTCGTATTTTTCGAGGATGTTTAGGATTTGGAGGGCGGCGATTCCTTGCCCATTTGGAGGTAACTCCCAAACGTCATAGCCTCGGTAATTGGTGGAGACGGGTTCTATCCATTCGGAGGTGTGGGTGGCTAAATCTTCTTCGCTCAAAAAGCCGCCTTGCTCTTTTACGTGGTCGGCGATGGTTTTAGCGATTTTGCCTTTATAAAATGCGTCGGCACCTCCTTTTGCGAGTTGCGAATAGGTGTTTGCCAGAAATGGATTTTTGAAGATTTCTCCTTTAGCGGGCATTTTGCCGGAAGGCATATAGGTCTCTTTGAAATTGGGATATTTAGAAAGGAAATTGCCACTTCGACCTAAATAATAGCCAATCAATTCGGAAACCGGAAAGCCACTTCGCGCATAATCAATGGCAGGCTGTAAGACCTTTTTCATCGGCATTTTGCCAAATCGATCATGGAGGTCAAACCATCCTTTCGCGGCTCCCGGCACTGAAATCGGCAGAGCGCCAAAGGCAGGTATCTTCTCATAATCATTGTCCAAAAACCATTGCTTGGTCAAGCCTTTCGGCGAACGTCCGGAGCCATTCAAGCCGTATAGTTTCTGCGTTTTGGCATCCCAAACGATTGCGAAAATATCACCCCCAATTCCGCAACCAGTGGGTTCCATCAAGCCGAGGCAGGCGTTGCAAGCGATGGCAGCGTCGATGGCATTTCCTCCATTTTTTAAGATGTCAATACCGACTTGGGTGCAAAGTGGTTGGGAGGTGGCGACCATGCCGTTTTGGGCGATGACCTCAGAGCGAGTCGCAAAACTTCGACCTGTGACGCGGTCTTGTGCGATTGAAAATTGGTAGGTAGCAATGAAAACAAAAAGCGTAAGATATAGGCGCATGATTAGAGATTTTGTTGAATCGCTAAATGTAGAGACAATTCACGAATTGTCTTGTGTTCGGGACGATTCGTGAATCGTCCCTACCTAAAATATTGGTTGTTAATTCAACCCCGGATCATTCTCAGGCTTCTCATAAGCCTTTCTCTTCTTTCGAAGAATGCGCGTGTAGCGAGAAGGATTTAGACGCAAGTCTTGCATCAATAATTCCATCTGTTGGCTGGCGTCGTTGAGTTTTTTGTAGAGGGTTCCGTCGTTGACCAACATGCCTAATGTGCCATCGCCTGATTGTATTTTTTTCATAAGGGCAGTGACCTCAGCCATTGTTTTGTCGGTGTTTTCGAGGGTGGTTTTTAGGGAAACCATTGCGGTGTTGGCTCCCTCGACAGTTCCTTTGAGATCGACGGCGTTGAGGTTGTTGGTGAACGTAGAAGTGTTGGATAAAATGCTATTGATTTGAGCATTTTGGGCTGCTAAGTTGGCAGTTATTTTTTCAAGATTAGCCATTGTTTGCGTCATGCTTTGGCTACTGTTTTTGAGTAAGGTGTTCATTTGGGCGGTGGCGTATTTGAGATTGACGATGGTGGCGTCCACGTCTTTTAGGCTTTGTCCGACTTCGCTATTTGGGTCTTTTAGATCTTTTGAAACCGTATCTAAAAGTCCTTGCACGCCAGTGGTCACGACGTCAGTGTATTCTTTTAGGTTATCTGCTCCAATGTAATTGTCCAACATGGACATGGTGGTTCCTTGAAGGTACTCGCCACTTTGAGCGCAATCTGCTCCGTTGCAAAAACCATCAAATTTCAACATCACTGCCATGCCTCCCATAAAACTGGAAGGATAGATAACCGCTTTAGTGTTTTTAGGAATATTGATGTCTCCCTGCACTTCGAGTTCTACCATGATCTTGCTGTAGTCATCGGGCAGGAGATAGATGTCTTTAACGGTTCCCACCTGCAAGCCATTCATATTGATTGGCGAATTGGATTGCAATCCATCAATTTGGGAATAGTGAACATAAAATAGGTTGGAATTGCTAAAGAGGTCTTTCCCTTTCAAAAAGTTATATCCAAAAAAAGCAATCGCTAAGGAGATGACCGCAAACAATCCAATTTTTACTTCTCGTGACATTTGAATGATTTTGAGATAGTTGGATATTTAGATATTGTGATATTATAAAATAACTCAATATCCTAATATCAAAATATCAGGAACAAGAACGCAAAGATTGAAAAAATGAAGGAAGAATAGTTAGTTCGCGAGTTAATTATTTATTCCGCTTTAGCATCATCTCTTGAAAGGGACGAAGCGATACTTTGTGTCGCATCGTCCTCTATAGAGAGACTATGCTTAAAAAGCGATCAATAGCGGTTAATCTTTTATTCGCCAGTAAGGCGTCGGGCTTTTTGAATGTTGATTTTTTTAGTGCCTTGATAGGCTACGATGAAACCTTCTCCAAATCCACTTGCTTTGATTTTTTGCATAGCTTTTTTCGCTTCCGCGAATGAGTGGAAATGCTTTACCTGATATTTATACATGCCGCTTTCAATCACCTGATCGACATGGTAGGGGACTTTCGTCCAGTTCGAGTTTTGCAAATTGAGCTTCACTTGCGAAGCTGCCAATTGAACTCTAAAGTCAACATGAGCGCTGGCAACTGGCGTATGAGTTCGAACGACTTTTGGAGTGGTAGTTCCTGATTTTGGAGTAAAATCTGTTTGGTCGCTCGGAGGAGTTATTGCAGGCTTTTTGACGATGGTCAAATTCGTGGCAGGTTGAGGACGAGTCGTTCTGCGAGGAGGTATGTTTTCTCTTACGACCTCTCCTTTTTCAGATTCCATTTGATATTTGTAATCAGTCAACGCTTGGACGATGGCGTCAACGATTCCTTTTTGACCTGCGTGAGTGAGGAGATATGCCTCATCTTCGGCATTGCTCAAATAACCTGTTTCGAGCAAAACACTCGGCATGGTCGTTTCTCTCAACACATAAAAACCTGCCTGACGCACGCCACGACTTTTATGGCTGGTTTGCTGTTTGATGTATTTTTCGATTTTTTCTGCGAAGAGAATGCTTTGCTCCAAGTTGGCGTTTTGATATGCTGCCAAAAGAATATGACCTGCCGGAGAGTTTGGATCAAAACCATAGTTGGTTTGATAATCTTCCTCTAAGTAAACCACCTCGTTTTCGCGTTTCGCGACAGCGAGATTTTCTTCTGCTTTATGTAAACCAAGTACATAAGATTCAGAACCATGAATGTGAGCGGCATTTCTGATATAGTTGCAATGAATGGAAAGGAATAAATCGGCTCCGTTTTGGTTTGCGATTTTGGCGCGTTTGTGGAGCGGAATGAAAACATCCTTATCGCGAGTCATGATGACGCGCATATCTGGGAATTGCCCTTGGATTGCTGTTTTTACTTTTTTGGCTACGCTTAGGGTGATTTCTTTTTCGCGAGAGTTGGCGCCGCTGCAGCCGCCGTCTCTACCTCCGTGTCCGGCATCAATGACGATGGTTTTGATTTTATAACCTGATTCTTTTCCCAATGGGTTTTTCAATGGGTTTAAACCCATTGGAGATCCATCATCATCTCCCAAAAACTTGTCCCGAACTTGCCTCGGGAGGGGAGAATTTATGTTAAAATCGGAAGTGTTAAATTCCGTATTTGCCCTAGAATTTTTGGTAACACTTGTTAGGTGAAGGTTAAAGTGCTGAGGCGCAGACAGCCAAAGCAAAAGGAAAGTTGTCGGAAGTAATAGATATGTTTTCACCATAGTTATATTCGCACCGATTTTTGATAGTATGTAGAAAACGTTTCCTTACAAAAGTGCGTTGATGTGCTATTTGTTTGCATTTGAATCAAGACGCAAAATAAAGCATTTAATTACTTGAAAGCAAAGTTATACATTGGTTTTTTGCTAATATTTGGTCTTTCGACCAATGCGATTGGGCAAATAGAAGGGACTGATTCGACTTCCGTCAAATTAACGGATTCGCTTTCGATGACTTTAGATTCGACGAAAGTCGAAAATGATACCCTCAAAAAATCAGTTCGAAATTATGTGGTTTCTAAAGATTCGTTGGATGCGCCCGTGGAAACCTCCGCTCGCGACTCCATGGAATACGACATCGCCAACAAGCAAATGCGACTCTATGGCGACGCACAGGTCAATTATACCTCTATCCAACTCAAGGCAGATTTTATTCTTTTGGATTACGAAACCAATACCGTAACTGCCGAAGGTCGGTTGGATAGTTTGGGCAATCTGTTAGGTATGCCAGAGTTTTCAGACGGCAACGAAACCTTCAATGCGAAGAAAATTAAGTACAATTTCCGAAGCCGAAAAGGAATTATCACCGAAGCGACTTCGAAGCAAGATGATGTTTATATTCTTTCTAAAAAAGGAAAATTTGTCGCTAAAGACCCGACGGCAGATAGCACCAGCTCGCGAGCCAATGATGTGATTTATAGTCAAAACTCCATTTTCACATCTTGTGATTTGGATCATCCGCATTATGGCATTCGGAGCGCTCGACAGAAAATCATCCCAGGAGAGACGGTGGTAGTGGGGCGTTCGAATATCGAGATTGGAGGCGTACCGACGCCGCTTTGGTTGCCCTTTGGTTTTTTTCCAGTAACGGAAACTGCCAAAGCAGGTTTGATTTTTCCGCGTGATTATGAATACAATGGTCTTTATGGTTTTGGCTTGAGAAACGTGGGTTATTTTACGCCTCTTGGCGAACATTGGAACCTGCAACTCACCGCAGATATTTACCTCAAAAACGCATGGGGCGCTCATGCTCGAACGCAATACAAGAAGATTCATAAATACAATGGCTCGATGTCTTTTGATTATGGATCAGAAGGGCAGGAGGATAGCGAGGCAAATATCACTTTTAGAAATACCTATGAATTTTCGATGCGCCACACCCAAGATCGGTCTGCTCATCCGACCATCAGTTTTGGAGGGAGCGTTCGATTTGCAAGGGGAAATTACTCTCGAAATTTTAGAAATGACTTTAATAGTGTCATCAATAATCGGAACAATTCGAGTTTGAATTTTACCTATACGCCAACCGATAGACCTTGGAATATCACTGGGTCGCTTTTAGCGGATCAAAACTTGAATTCGGGGCAAACCAATATCAATTTCCCTGATTTGAACTTTAATATGCGCCGTATTTATCCGCTCAAGCGGAAAAATCCAGTTGGCGCAGAGCGCTGGTATGAGAAGATTGGGGTGACTTATAAAGCAAGCATGAAAAACAAGTATTCGGGTGTGGATTCGACGCTTTTCATGGGGGATTGGTGGAATGATATGGAATATGGCGCGCGCCAAAGCGCAGATGTGAATACGACTTTCAATGTCTTGAAATATTTTCGGATTACTCCGAATGCGAGTTATGGACACACTTATTATTTCAAAAGTAGAGATATTGAATTTGACCCAACTAATATTTTGACTCCGATTGATACCGTCTATAATGATCCGTTGGATTCAACTGATTTTTCAGTGAATTTTGATACGACTTATGGACGGCAGATTATTGATACGATGCTAAATGATTTTAAAACGCTTCAACAATTTAGGGCAGGGGTGAGTATGAGTTTTGATGTGTTTAGTACGGCTCAGTTTAAAGCAGGTCGAGTAAGAGGAATAAGGCATTTTGCGAAGCCTACGATTTCTTATAATTATTCGCCTAATTACAGAGATACGATTGGGCAAAGCAAAAAGTATATTGGTTTCACCCGATTTGATAGCCGTTTGGATTCCTTAATTGAGTATAACCGATTTTTGCAAAATGGTGTTTTTGGAAGCCCTTCTCTAAGCGGAGAGCAGCAGTCAATCGGCTTTGGGCTGAGCAATGTGGTTCAATCGAAATACTTATCTAAAAAAGATTCATCTACCAAATACCTCAATATTATTGATGAATTTTCATTTAATGGTTCTTACAATTTTGCAAATAAGAATGATGACAACCCAAACACCTTGCCTTGGTCAACCATCAATTCGCGCTTTCGCGCAAATTGGTTTAAAGGGCTGATTCCAATTCAGGTCTCCTTGACATTCGACCCTTATGAACGCGATGAAAATGGAAGAACTGATAATTTGGTCTGGCGCTCCAGTAATCGCTCAGGCATTAGAAAGTTCTTGCCCTTCGAATTTGTGAATGCAAGTTTCCCACTGACCAACCGATTTTCCGTAAGGAAAATAAGAAATTGGATAGAGGGGGTAGGGGCACCCGATGATTTTGAGGTAGAAGATGAGGAGCGAAAAGAAAGAGAGCAAGAAAAACCCAACTTAGCCGAGGGCGCTGATTTTTGGGACTTATTCAATAATTTTTCGATTACGCATAATATCACATTTAACGTAAGTCGGCTTAAAGAAAGAGATGAAGTAACCGACGAACTGTCGTCAAGAGATACTTTTAGAATCACAAGCAACTCGCTTCGTTTGAGAGGCGACCTGCAACTGACTCCGAGTTGGCGAGTGGGCATTGACAATGTGAGTTATGATTTTACCCAAAAGCGGTTGGTTTATCCGAGTTTTACGATTTATAGAGACCTGCATTGTTGGGAAATGGGCTTGGGTTGGCAACCATTTAGGAATACGTATAGCTTTTATTTGAGGGTGAAACCTGGAACCTTAGGTTTCATAGAAGTCCCTTATAAACAGCCCAATTATCGGTTTTGACCCAGCATTTAACGAAAGTAAAGAATCGATTTCAACCTCTTTAAAAAGGTGCAAATGCCATAAACATGAACCTGACTTCATCAAAAATTAAATCCATAGAGCTGACTATGAATTGAATTTTTGATTTCCTCAGAACCATACTTATGTCATTCTCCCTTCTTTTAAAGAAATTTAAACCGATTCTAAGAAAAATCACCATTTTTCACATAAGAAAAAACCGAAATGTGTTTTACATTTGTGAAGCGTTTTACATACTACCTACCTAAAGAGAAAACAACTGTTTGATATTTAATCAAACAAACTATTTATTTTAATCTACCAGCGAAAAGGGATTTTTAGAACTTCGACGAATTTTTCTCCACCAAATATGCCGTCAGGCATGATATTTGTTATTTCGTAATGCGTTCATGGGTCAATAATTTTCGCGTTCCCCCCTGTAGATAGCACATTATAAAAATCTTTAAAAAACTACAGGAATGTTAGTATTTGGTCTATTTATAGTAACAGTTGCCGTCATGGTTAGTGCTTTTAACAGTACTAAAATGGATAATCAACAAAATATAAAAGAATAGGGTAGTCCGCTTTTGGCTACTTGGTATCATTATTGCTCTTTTCATTGCAGGTCTTTACTACTCAAAAAACACAATCGTTTTTTTTGTTCTCACCACTCTTCAGTCTTCGACTTTTAATTTAGCTATTCATAAAACGGTCTCATTCATTTTATTATCCACGAATGAAATTCATGGGCTGCTATAACTAACTCTTTTGCGACAATATAAAAGAGCTACACAATTTCAAAACGACTGGTTCAGCTATACTCACTTCACAATTTCATCGGTCTCACTCACTTACCAAATCAAGTAATGAACTCTTTTGCGACATCAAAGAGCTTCACAATTCCAATCGGTCTCACTCACTTCACTTTGTAACTAATTCTTTTTGCGACATATTAGAAGATCTGTACAATTCCAATCGGTCTCACTCACCTTTTTTCTTACCCATGAATAAAATTCATGGGCTGTCTGTCCCGACTTGGAACTTTTCCTTTATTTATTGGTTTTTATTGACTGGTGTTCCTTTATATCAACTGAAGGATTACATTTGCACCATCTGAT
>CALCJP010000216.1 GCA_937967625.1 uncultured Saprospiraceae bacterium | reverse complement strand
TGCCATCATGAGGTTCGATTTCCGTAAGGTCATTGAGCGGAATCCATGTATTGGCAGCAATTCGTTGCATGGCTTGTAGCCCCTGCTTGCCAGTCAATACTTTATCAAAAGCCCCTTCTAAGCCAACTGGATTGGCACCTTCTCTGACATAACCAATTGATCGATGTCCGAGGATGCCGAAAGGGCGTTTTCGCTCGCTTTTTCGCTCGACGATGAGTCCACCTCGATATTTTCCTAAATTGAAAAGTGGAAAACGTTTGATGCGTTCCGTTTCAATTAGTGTCGCTTTCTTTTTGATTAACAAATAGCGATTGCCACGCTGACGCTGATCCATCAAATATTGACGCATTCCGCCGTGCGTGTAGGAATTATTCACATAAGTGGACAAACAATGCGCTAACGAATCGAGATTTTCCATAAAATCGGACTCTCTCGGTGTTTTTAAGTCCATCCGTATTTCAAAGAACGGTAGTGAGGTCGCCAAAAGGCTTCCATCAGCTGCTAATATATTGCCTCGTTGGGCATCAACGGGGCGCATATCTACATATAGGCTATCTCCTAAACTGCGCCAGTGCTCACCTTGAGCAATGGAAATTTTTGCAGCTTTCGTAAAAATCGCAACGCCAAAAAGCAGCAACATCCCCAGAACGATATACGCTCTAACCAGCACCTCATTTTTGACATTCATGATTTATAGTAGCGTGTCTTAAATAATCGACACATTTTGTGACAAACATATTTTTCGCCACTCTTCGTTAAAAAATAATTCCGTAGCTCGGCTATGCAATGATTTTTTGCCTCGATTGGCGAAAAATCTGCTCTGTCAAAAATGACGATTATTTAAGCCGAGCTACTAATATTTTCTACTCACAATCTTGCGAGGCTTGCGCAATTTCAACCCATCACTTTCCGCACTTTTGCGAACTTCTGATAGTTTACTGTTGTACATGTTCTCTGATTTGAGTGTCATGTATTCCCAGCGCAATTGCTTAACGTCTCGCTGCATCGACTGAATCTGACGCACTTTCTTCTCAGCAAAGTGAGCGTTTGCGATGTAAATCAACCCTAAAAGACTAATGAAAAGGACAAAGAGCAGGTTCTTGAAGAGCAGTTCTGCACTCAATGTGCCCAGTTGGGACATACCTTTTGCCGATTGTTTTTTCTTAGCCACTTTTTACGGTTTCGAATTTCGAATGAGTGCATTTTAAATACTTAACCAATTGATAGTCAGTTTAAAATCACTTATTTCAAAAATTCATTTTTTAGATGCTATTCACTATACGCCGCACATCTATCGCCTCTCTCCCACTCTCAATTTTGCACTTCGAGCGCGAGGATTTTCTTTAATTTCTTTTTCAGAAGGAATTATTGGTTTTTTCGTGATGACTTTGAATGGGCGATTTATATTCCCATAAAAATCTTTCACCACCGTTCCTTCTATATTGCCGGTTTTTAGAAAGTTTTTGACGATTCGGTCTTCCAAAGAGTGATAGCTCATCACCACCAATCTCCCTTGCGGCGCCAAAACTTCGAGTGCTTGTTGCAAAAATGCTTCTAACACCTTCATCTCATCATTGACTTCTATGCGAAGCGCCTGAAACACTTGCGAAAGATACCGCAATCGCTGCCCTCTCACCAATGGGTCGAGCAACGACAGAAAATCGCCAATTCTTTCAATTTTTCTTGAATGACGAGAAGCAACAACCGCTTCCGCCAAAGTTTTTGAGTTTCGAATTTCTCCATATTGACTAAAGACCTTTTGCAGGGCTTCCGCCGAATATTCGTTTAGCACATCCGCTGCGGTTTTGCCATCATTGTAGTTCATACGCATATCCAAATCAGCTTCAAATCGGTAACTAAAACCCCTCTCTGCCTGATCCAATTGATGAGAACTCACTCCCAAGTCTGCCAAAATGCCATCTACCTGAGCGATGCCATTCAATCTCAAAAAATTTTTCAAATACTGAAAATTCGACTTTACGAATTTGAATCTTTTATCATCTGGCGCATTTTTCTCAGCATCGGGGTCTTGGTCGAAACCTAATAATTGACCCTCCTCGCCGAGGCGCTTTAAAATCATCTTTGAATGCCCACCTCCGCCAAAAGTCACGTCCACAAAAACGCCATCGGGCTTGATGTTCAAATAATCAAGACATGGCTCCAGTAGGACTGGCTCATGATAAGCCATTGCCGCTGTCTTTTTCTTTCAGGTTGCCTTCGCCAAATATGCGTCTCGACTCCGCAGCCATATCATAGCTCTCATCAGCCAAGTAAGCAGCATAACGGTCAGGCGACCAAATTTCAATTCGATTGAGCCATGAAGTCACCATCACATTTTCTTTAAAGCCCAAAAGCTCTAAGACATGTTTTGGAATCGCAATTCTTCCGGAGCTGTCTCGCTCCACTCTGTGCGTCCCCGTAATTTGGCGACGTAAGAATTCCTCATTTTCTTCAAGGATGGAATCAACCTGTAGCAATCGAGCAGTTCTTTGTTCCCATGCTTTCATGGTATATACCTGCAAGATGCCCTTCAACTTATTCAATTTTAAAACGAAGAATTTTGCGTTCTCCTCACCCATTGGATTCGTGATGGCAGAAGGAAGTCGAACTCTTCCTTTAGCATCTAACGAACACAGCTTTTCCTGGGCGTAAAATTGCATTTATGTGAAATTGAATCTTAAGATGGGTCAAAAGTAGAACATTTTGCCACTTTTTGCCACCATTTAGACACCTTTTTTTCAACATTTTAGCCCTGCCTATGAAAAACTTTATCATTTCCTATAATATTGAAAATAATCATTTTAATTCGGAAACAAAAGTATTTAAATTAAAACTATTGTTTTAAAAAATCAGTGGTAAAAAGTGGCAAACAACATAAACTTTTCACCTTTTTCCTCCTTTCGGAAAATGATTTACCAGAAATATTTGCAGAAAATTGGAGAATTGAGTGGGTATTTGACGAAAGTCAGGTTGAAGTGGCAAAAAGTGGCAAGACGAAAACGGTCGCCCCTATCGGGGCTGGACGGGTGACGGGCGCTTCGCTGGACGGGAGACGGAAGTCTGAGGGTGCAACATCGAATTTATGTAGGGATGATTCATGAATCGTCTTTGCCCCAAATTCAAAATATTGAAAATGTCATACGAACCTATGCTTGCCACCCCATTTTCCGAAAGGCATAAAAAAAGCGGTAGCTGAAACTTTCAAATTTCAGCTACCGCTATCTTCCGTCCCTCGTCCAGCAAAGCGACCGTCCTCCGTCCCTCGTTCGTTTTAGCAAACTTTATCGGCGCAGGATGAGCTGGCAAAAGCAAATGGCTTTGCTTTAAAGATAAAGCCCATGCCCAAAATGTAGCCCATTGCTTCTTTTAAGGCGACGTTGGATTTGAATTCAGGGTCAGTATTGATGTCGGCGTGGACTTCCAGTTCGACATTGTATTTATCGAGGAGTTCGCAAAGGCTGTATGCGACTTCCACGGATTTTGAGACCTCCAAAATCATTCTTTCCTTCAAAGACATTTTTCGAACTTCTTTAAAATTGTGGATATACATGAATCCGCCTTTCTTTTCTCTGAGGAAAACAATCACGGTGGCAAACTCTACATTTTCTCCTCGTACTTCTGAGTCCGTACCGATACAGACCTTCAGGTTATGACCCTCAGCTCGCTCTTTAATGATTGTTTTTTCAACTAATTCTTTGATTGGCAACTCTATCCTATCGCCGTTTAATCTTCTCCATTTCTTCATAATGTTCGGAATTTAATTTTCCCAAATATAAGTAATTTAAAACACTGTATGGAAAACCACCAAAAAAATAACTACTTCTTGGCGGCGAAATAACATTGTTTCACTTTCCATCGGAGAAGCATTTTTTGGGCAATTAAAGTTCCTAAGCGCCTGAACAAAACCATCTGTGAGTTATTTGAGCTTTTTTTTTCTTTCATTTTTCGTTGAGAATGCTCATCGTAACTAATGCTATGACTGCTCTTTTGGCCTCATGCGAGAGAAAAATAATTTTCAAATTTTATAATAAAGAGCGCAATATTAAATTTGCTTTTTTATGACGATCTCTGATTCAAACATAGTTATAATTCAGATCCGAATGCCGTTGTATCGCCAATATGGAGATGGATTGGAAAGAAATATCTTTACGCAACTTATTGATTTACAGTAAGTAATAAATAGGAGACTTTTCGAATTTTTCGCTTTAGAAACCAACACGTTGACAATCAGGGTTTTACATTGAAAATGTGTTGCGAGTAGCGAGTTGGTTTGACTCGCAACTCACAACTTACAACGAAAAATTCGTAAGGTCTTCTATTTTATTCCCTTTCGGGAAAATATGCTACTTTTTATTCCGAAAACCTCCAAGATGATTAGCACTCAACAAACAGTAGGAAAACGTTCTACCAACCTGACCCGAGACGTAAGAGCAATCCGAGTAATGCTCTTTGGTATTGGATTGCTTTCCAAAGAAAATTTCATCAAAGAATGCCTCGATCTCACCATCTCCGAACCAATCGACGTACTCAAAGAAATCATCAGCATCTCCCCTGCTGCCAATGCTTCCAGAATCCTTGAAGTCACCGAAGGCAACGTCAAACAACCTGAATCAAAAATACCAGCAACTCTTAAAGCCATCTATGCCTTTCAGAAAGAAAAATTAGGCTACCGCTTCCCAGATGGACGAGTCGATCCCAATGGGCGGACTTTGCGAAAACTGAATGAATACCACGCTCGCTCGCTTCGCTCGCGCAATATGCAAACCACTCCATATAGTGTAGTGGTTGAAAACGATAGAATTACCCTCAAAATTCAATCAGGTAGCCAAACCGCTCAACGCTTTTTCAGTGCTGCGAAAACGAGAGGATATATTTTCAAAAACTACAATTACAATGGAGCAGTCAAGTTGATGCGAAAGGTTTATGCGCATCATGGCCAGACTTATTTTTCCCCCAATCAACTGACTGGAACGAATAGCGATAAGGAACTCATCATTCCTAATAAAGGTGTGGGACATCTGCTTTCCTTGCAGTTGTCTGATGTGATCAAAAAAACGCCGCCGACGGCTTTTAATCTCAATTTTTTATTGGGACGAGTTGATGGGTTGCCTGGCCCTCGTTTTTTGACGAAAGTCATAAAAGCAAAAAGTAAAAATGCCTTCCTTGCAGAAGACACAAACACTTCTATGAAGCGAATGGAAGATGGCAAAAAAATCACACCACCACTTACCAAAAAATCGCACGATGACTTCTATAATTTCATCAGGGACATGGTCAGAACGCGCAATGGCTTATGGAGCGACATGCCAGGCATTACCAATGTGGTGGGTTTTAGAAGAGTGGTGGATCAGAAATTCAAAACGCGCTATAATGACTCTCTGGCAGTTTGCTATCGGGAAGAAGATGAGCTGGGCAACTTCGTGCCGCGCGTCAAAATCTATATTAGCTCTACCGAACCCGGCAACCGACGGACTGATCGCCAAGTGGTTCCGCAAACTTGCATTATGGTGCCTGGTTTGCACTTCTCTCGCCAGCCTGCCGGACGAACTCGCAAAGCACTTGTCCAAGAACGAAACAGCGGCACCTACACTTGGCGAGAGGGTGATACGACCATGAATTTCCACCAAGGCTCCAACAACTTCGCCTACCCCGGATCGAACTATTCCAAACGCAACGACTGGCTGACTCAATATGGTTTTGATTGGAAGGTAAAATTGGGCGAAACCAGCTCGAATTACGATGAGCAAAAACTACTAAATCTCAACGCGACCCTTTCGGAAATCTACTTAATCCTCAGCCGTCACGGAGGAGATAAACGGTTTCCGCCCTATGAGTACATTCGCCGAAAGGCAAAAGCGCAACTCGCTGTAAATGAGGGACTTAGCAATGGAATCATCACGGTCAGAAAAGGAAACCAACGCGTCAGAATCAACACTCAAAAGGCAAAAGAGTGGGCGGTCAATTATTGGTTTAGAAGACGGGGCGACGCCGAACGAGACAAGTTCACACGCATACTGATCGAACTCGATGTTTTCACCAAAAATCAGGTGCGCTCATGGGGCTTGATGCGCAAGGAAAAAATCGTTGCAGCACTCACTGATGAGCACATCAATCGAATCGTAAATCGGCAGATTCAGTATTATTCCAATATTCGTCAGATTGATGGTTTGCCTGGGCAGTCATTTGAAAAAATGGTAGCTGGAATTTATACTTCCATCCCTCAAGCTAAAGCAGATTTGCAGCGGATTCAAGAGTTGTTTGAGTTGTTAAAAAATTTTCCGTTAAGGAATATCAATGGATTGGTGCGCTCGCTCAAAACTAACATGGCAATCAATACGCTCAATCAACGCGAAAAAATCTATCAGCAGACCAAACGCGATCCGCGTACCAATGCGCCTGTGATTTCCGGTTCTACTGTTGGTGCTTATTCGCGCGGCTGTCAGATTATCTATGATACCGAAACTTTTTATGAATTTTGGACGGATTTGCTCCATCGCGCACAAGCATCAGGGCAAGAGCATTGGTACTATACTTTGATTGATGCTACCAAATGGCGAGGGATTGATTGGATGTGATTTTTTTTTTGGTACACGTGATTGGGATGGCTCTCTTGGCGGTATGGAACGCTGATTTAGCGGATTGTCATGATTTACACTGATCTCGATCAGCGCCAATCAGGACAATCAGCGTCATCTGTGTTCTATCCTATCTAAATGGACGACATTCAAGCAAGAACCCAATAATTTTCCCAAATCTTATTTAGGCTCATTTCTTGATTTATTAATTCTCAACTCTATGCCTTTTAAATTATAATTCGATGAAATCACTTCTAAAACCCTTGTTTTTCACAGCCATTCTTTTTGCAGCTATCAACGCCTCCGCTCAAACAAAAGCGAAATACATTTCTTCCCTTGATTTCCTCCTTTCGGAAAATGAATCCCAAGTTAAAATCTTCGATGACCGTTTTTTTAAAAAGAACGCCTTGACTTTGGAAGAGGGCATTTATGATTTTTCTTCCTTACGGAAAAATGGAATTTCCGCAATTCGTTCCATGCATATCCCTGAGGGGTTTGCGGTGATGGTCTATACTGGCGAGCAATTTTCCGGAAGGAAAGAACTCTATCAAAAATCCATCAACTACATTGGTATTCCTTTCAAATCCATTGTGGTCACAAAAATCTAATCCTCATAAAAGGGGAATTTGTCTGTTTCCCCTTAACATTGTTTTGTCAAAACAACCTCTTTGGATTACCTTTCCACTATCAAACAGAGAAAAGCCTTTTTCTCTATCCCTGAAAAAGAATAATTGGAAAAAAATTGTGGGTAAAATTTCAACGACTTGAAAAAGTCGTGCTACCCTGCATAATTATTTATTCAATACATTAAAACCAAATCATGAAATCAAAAAAAATCTTTTCATTGTTGGCGGCAATTATGCTAATTGGTTTTTCGACCACTGCTCAGGAAACCTTCACTGAAAAAACATCGAAATCGCTTGAGGTAAAAGAAATCAAAACCAACCTCCCTTTTCACAAAGAACCCGTTCGAGTCACTGTCGAAGTAGTTGACGATCAAGTATTTTTGGAAGGTGACATTCTCTTGGGCAACAGAGGCGATGTGTTTGCACAACAATCTATCGCTATTGATGCCCCCAATGTTCGCTGGCCAAACGGAACGCTACCCTACTCAATTGAGCCAGGACACCCACAGCGAGATGTGATTTTGAGAGCAGTCGATCACTTAAACAAAACCACAAATTTGAACATCATACCTCGCACCAATGAGGTCGATTATGTCCATGTGATCAACTCCACTGGCTGTTGGTCTTATGTCGGAAGAAGAGGTGGCAAGCAGTCATTGTCAGTGACGCCACGTTGTAGTTTTGGTTCAACAATACATGAGTTTTGCCATGCGGCAGGGCTTTGGCATGAGCAATCAAGGTGTGACCGCGATCAACATGTCAGCATCAATTTCAATAACATCACCGATGGCAAAGAGCATAATTTCAAAAAGCATTGCTCCGATGGAACAGACATCGGCCCCTATGACTATGAATCATTAATGCACTATCCGGATTGGGCTTTTTCCAAAAACGGTCAGCCAACAATCGTTGCAAAAAATGGCGCTAAAATCGGGCAACGCGCTGGCATGAGTAACGGCGACATCAACGGCATCAATACCATCTATCCAAAAGCAACTCCGCCCAATCCGAATCCGAATCCGAATCCAAATCCACCTGGACCTCAATTAGATCCAGTAGAAATCTACATGGCTCGCCAATACAAAGGCGTTAAAATGGAATTGGGAGAAGGCATGCACGACTTCAAAAAAATAAGTTCAAAAGGAATCAGAGGCATCCGTTCCATCAAAATTCCAGATGGCTACAAAGTAACTGCCTACACTGGCAACGCAGGCGGCGGACAAATGAAAGTCTTCAAAAAAAGCATCAATTACATCGGCATGCCCTACCGCTCCGTCAAAATCGAAGTGGACCAATCCGCTGCTCCGAGTGCTGCACCACCACAAGCAAAACCAGCCAAAAGCGCCGCCAATCAACTAACCCTTTTCGTCGGCAAAGACGGAAAAGGAAAATCAGTTCAACTGAAACCTGGCAATTATTCTCTGGATGACTTACGTCAAAAGGGAGTGACAGTCTTTCGCTCTGTTCAGTTGCCGGAAGGCTATAAAGCACGAGTTTTCACTGGCGCTAAGTTCAATGGAAAATCACGAGTGCTTGATAAATCCATGAATTTGAATTCACCAGCTCGCTCCATCAAAATCGTAAAAGAGTAACAAAGAGGATAGAATCAAGAGACAAGACCACACACGAGTCTCTTGATTCTTGCGTCTTGATTCTTGCGTCTTGATTCTTGACTCTTGCGTCTTAACTCTTTAAATATCCATTTCTATAACACCATTAATTAAATCAACATGAAACAATTTAGAAACTCATTTTTAACATTGACAATGATGTTAGTCGGAATTTTCGCTTTCGCAAATGAGAACCCCATCATCGTCAAATCCGCTACCGCAGAAGGCGTCATGGTTTACTCAAGAGAAAACTATGGAGGCAAAAAAGTCAACCTGAAAGTTGGCAAAACTTTTACCACCAATTTGAAATCAAAAGGCATTTACAAAGTCCGTTCAATTAAAATTGCAGAAGGCTACATGGCAAAATTTTATTACGAAAGCGCAAATGCAAAAGGCATGGAACCAAAGGCAGTTTATCGCGACATGGCCAAAGTAGATGGCAAGTATTTGGCAAAAATCGTAGTTGCAAAACACGAGGGACCAATTCCACCTGAGCCAACAGTTGAAAAGGAAAAAGTTATTCCAAGTAAAAGAACAGTGACGACCACAAAGCCTGACAAGAGGGAAACATCTATGAAAGAATTCATTAAGAAAAACCAAGTTTCGCTTTTCGGAATGTCTGGCATGCGAGGTGAAGAATTCAAATTTGAACAAGGTGAATACACCATTGAGGACTTAGAGCAATATGGCATTCAAAACATCAAATCAATCGAAGTGCCTAAGTATGCAATCGCCTATCTTCAAAATGAAGGAGGTCATCCAACTGCTCCCTATGAAATCATCCTAAGAGGAGGACAAAGTCGAGACGACTTACCTGATGGCTACACTTCCATCAAAATTGAATTGACCGAGGGGGAGCATAAATTAGAGGGACCAGTTATAGTTTATTCAAAGAAAAACCTTCAAGGAAATGGAACAGTGATTCATGGAGAAAATGATAGAAGCTACTTGTATTACGCACTCCCATTTGGTATTTCATCCATCAAAATTGAGCACGGTTGGGAAGCCATTTTACTTAAAGAAAGTGCCTTGAAAGGAAGAAGATATATCACCCGCCGACAACTCTCTAAATCTAATTCATTGATTTTGAAACACACGCGAGCTACCCTACCTTATGGCTACAAAGGAGTCATTATCATGAAAACAGGAGCAGGGGTTTATGATGAAGATGAACGAATGTATCTCAGCAAAATGTAAGAATTATTTCTTTTTACCGCTTGCGCGGAAATCCCGGATTCAGTAATGGATTCGGGATTTTTTTTTATTCGCTCAAAATAATTGATGGTCAAATGAAAATTACTACAAAAACCATGAAGCAATGAAACCATGAAGCCATAAAACCATGAAACCATCTTAAAACAAACACCCTACTGCAAATTCCCTTAACACTTTTCTCCTATCCAAATCACACCGAATCCTATTTCAAACACATCAATCACACCTGTCAAACTGTCAAAGTTTCAACATAACAATATACGAACTGAATTAGAGGCACTTTTTTGTCAGTCTGCCTTTCGGCAAATGCCAATACGACAGCCAAACAAAACATGGCACAGCGAATGATCAAAAGGAAGTGTCGCAAACGACGACATTTTTTTACTAAACCTATTTTTTAATCTTTAAACATATTAAACTCAACGTTATTATGAAGCCAATTAATGACCGAGTAGTTGTCGAGCCAGCAGCGGCTGACGAGAAGACAAAAGGAGGTATCATCATTCCTGATACCGCTAAAGAAAAACCACAACGAGGAAAAGTAATCGCAGTAGGACCTGGAAAAGACGGCAATAAAATGACTGTTAAGAAAGGTGATGCGGTATTGTACGGAAAGTATGCAGGACAAGAATTGCAACACGAAGGCAAGGACTACCTCATCATGAGAGAAGATGACATCTTGATCATCCTTTAAGAAATTTGAGTTTCAGTAGTACTCGTTTCGAGAGGTCATTTGCCGACAGGCAGAAAAAATCAACGAAACGGTTAGTCTCTGAAATCATTTATCTGTTTCGATTCGCTCATTTCCCGAAAGGGTGATCATTTTGCGCAAGCGAAAAAAACAATCAGCGAAGCGAAACAATCATCCGCCGCAGGCGGAGAAACAATCCGCGACACAGTCGCAAAACAATCATTCTTAACAAAAGACAAAAATTTAGAATAAAATGGCTAAAGAAATCCGTTTTGATAGAGACGCCCGCGAAAAACTAAAAGCAGGCGTTGACGCATTAGCAAATGCAGTAAAAGTAACCTTAGGACCAAAAGGTAGAAACGTTGTAATTCAAAAAAGCTTCGGCGCTCCTCAGGTAACTAAGGACGGCGTAACCGTTGCAAAAGAAATCGAATTGGAAGACCCAGTAATGAACATGGGCGCACAGATGGTAAAAGAAGTGGCTTCCAAAACTGCTGACTTGGCAGGTGACGGAACTTCTACTGCAACCATTTTGGCGCAAGCCATGATCAAAGCAGGTTTGAAAAACGTTACTGCCGGAGCAAATCCAATGGATTTGAAAAGAGGAATTGACAAAGCAACAAGTGCCGTAATCAAGCACTTGAAAGGTCAATCTGAAGAGGTTGGGTCTGACTTCGATAAAATCCAACAAGTCGCATCAATCTCTGCCAACAACGACAACGAAATCGGAAGCCTTATCGCTGACGCTATGAAGCGCGTCACCAAAGACGGTGTCATCACTGTTGAGGAAGCAAAAGGAACCGACACTTATGTGGAAGAGGTTTTGGGAATGCAGTTTGACAGAGGTTATTTGTCTCCATATTTCGTAACTGACGCCGAAAATATGGTGACGGAATACGAAAACCCATACATCCTGATTTACGACAAAAAAATCTCTAACATGCAGGAGTTATTGCCTGTATTGGAGAAAGTCGTGGCAACCAACCGCCCAATGTTGATCATCGCAGAAGACGTTGAGTCTCAAGCACTTGGCGTATTGGTAGTGAATCGTTTGAGAGCGCAATTGAAAGTGGTTGCTGTAAAAGCACCTGGCTTCGGTGACAGAAGAAAAGCTATGTTGGAAGACATCGCAATTTTGACTGGCGGTACCGTAATCAGCGAAGAAAAAGGATACAAATTGGACATGGCTGAATTGGATCACTTAGGTTCATGTGAAAAAATCACCGTGGACAAAGACAACACCACAATGGTGAACGGTGCTGGTTCTGACGACCAAATCAAGTCAAGAATCAACCAAATCAAAGCTCAAATCGAAACCACAACTTCTGACTATGACAAAGAGAAATTGCAAGAGCGATTGGCGAAGTTGGCAGGTGGAGTTGCTGTACTGTATGTAGGCGCACCAACTGAGGTAGAGATGAAAGAAAAGAAAGACCGCGTAGATGACGCATTGCATGCGACTCGCGCAGCGGTTGAGGAAGGAATCGTAACTGGCGGAGGCGTTGCCTTGGTTAGAGCTATCTCTTCTTTGAGAAACTTGAAAGGCGCTAACGAGGACGAAAAAGTAGGTATCGAAATCGTCAAAAAAGCAATGGAAGCTCCTATCCGCTGCATCGCTGAGAATGCAGGTGTGGAAGGTTCAGTTGTTTTGCAAAGAGTACTCAATAGCCGTGGCGACATGGGCTACAATGCTCGAACTGACAAGTACCAAAACTTGAAAGCTAACGGTGTCATCGACCCAACTAAAGTGACTCGTGTTGCTTTGGAAAATGCGGCTTCAATCGCTGGCATGGTCTTGACTACTGAGTGTGTCATCAACGACGTACCAAAAGAAGAGGAAGGACATGCGCACGGTCACCCAGGCATGGGCGGCATGGGAGGCATGATGTAATTTCCGACCTTCTTTTTTGAAAATAATAAAGGTGTTATCTCTTCGGAGGTGACACCTTTTTTTGTTGTGGGAGGTTGATTTACCCCCTGACCCCCGACGCGGGGGAACCTGAATTAGAAGTTGGTTTTTCAGCTATTTCTCATCTGCAAAAGTTGTTTTCTATTTTTATTATTGATGGACTTTAACCATCAATAATAAAATGGAGTTGGATTTTTACTCGGCCAGTCCCTCGCAAACGAATCTAATTTTGAAAACTTGGTTCCCCCGTGTCGGGCAGGGGTGATTGATTCTAAAGTTAGACCAAATATTATTCGCCATTATGATTGATTGAAGATTAAACGATTTACGATTTTTGATTTTCGAACAGATCGCCAATCATAAATCATTTGATCAGAAATCTTAAATCCGTCAAATTTGGTTTCTTTCAAAATTTAATTTCAGAAGAATTCCAAAATTCGTTAGAACCAATCACTCCTGCCGACACGGGGGAACCTGAATTAGAAGTTGGTTTTTCAGCTA
>CALCJP010000215.1 GCA_937967625.1 uncultured Saprospiraceae bacterium | reverse complement strand
GTAAAGCATATTTGTTTTTTGCCAATGCTAATCTTGAATAATAAGGACTACTTCTTCGAAGCCCTAATCGTCGCCCTCCACTTCTTCTTACAGTATGCTCTATGCCTTCCATTTCATATGGTAGGGTTGGGTTTACTTCTGATATCAGAAATAGAGAATCATGCCATCGCTTGAAAGAAAAAACGGCAATCTCTTCTCCTTCCGTCTGCAAGTCCCAAAAAAAGGTAGTATCATCTTGCACCTGCGCCACTTGGAAAGACTCTTGAGCAAAAATGTAATTATTAAAAGTAAGAAGTGAAACGACTAACCTCAGTAGGAGAAATGTAAATACATTTATTGTTACAGTACGATTCTTCTTTTTCATATAATAAAGTATAAAACTATAAGCCTATTAGTTAAAATGATTTTGAGTTTTTGAAGTATTAAAAATTATTGTTATATTCGTCTAATTTATTTAATTATTAAAACATTTTATTATGAACAAATTTAAACTATTACTTTTCTTTTGCTGCTTTCTGTTAGGCTTATTTAGCTGTTCGCCTGAAAGAAGCCCCAATATTAAACAAAGCAAATCCGAAATGAAGTCAAAGATCGGAGGAACATTTTCTAATGTCGCTCTACATAAGGCATTAAGCATGCCTGAAATTAACAAAAAATTTACAAAAAATGAAAAAATAAAATATGCAACTATTCTTTTGAACCAAAGAGGCGTTACCCAAAAGAATTTGGATGAGGCAATGATCATTTTATACAGAATGAAAAAGCAAGACTTTTATGAAACTTACCTTCTGTATTTGGAAATGTTACTTGAGAATGAACAAAACAACGAACCCTATCAAGGGCAAAAATTTGTCATTTCTGATTGGAAAAGAGCTATTGAAAGCCATAAACTACTACATTTAAAACTTGAACCGTACAATCATGCTTTTCACCGTTTACCCAAAAATGTTCAAGAAAAAATAATAAATTCTTTTCAAAAGGAACAAAGTGAAAAACAGTCTGTATCTGATAGAAGTGATTATAATAACAACTATTGTAATGAAGTTGAAACATGCGATTCTATTTGTATGAACATTGGAGTACTGCCATTAAGCGAGGATATTGAATGGGAATGGTTTGAAAGTCCGTGTAAGAGATTTGAATGTGGGCAAAACTTTTGGTGCGATAGTGTTGTAACTGACCGTAGTTGTGACCTCGTTCTTTTCTATAATAACCCGAACACTCCAGATGATTTGTTACAAGCTCCTTTATATTATGAATCGGCTAATTTAGCGGTTTTCAACTCCTTGAGAGATACATACGGTCCTCTTTCTGGTTATTTAGATGGCGTTGGATTCCCTTATGATGATATTCGCATAACAATTGGTTCAAGGGTCAACCATGATAACGAAGGATTTTGGAATACGTATTGGCATAATCAAGGTTTTTCCGCGACTACCTTATGTCACAATATTATCCTTTATGGAGTTTATCAATAAGATCAAACGTATTTCTTGATTCTGTAATCGTGGAGACTTCATAAATTGTATTTACACTTTGTGATAGACGAAAAAACGAAGTTTAAAAAAATTAAGAGCAAACATATCAAAACTATTTGGACTGTGTTTGCTCTTTTTAGATTAGGACTTTCCTATTAATCATTATGAAAACCCCGCCCAAAACAAGACCTTGCACCCGCCAAAATCAATCGCTCCCCAAATCAGATAAATCTCAATGAGTTCAAAGCATATCATATCACCCAAACAACTGACGCTGCAAGCGATTGCAAAAATCCAGCAATCGCCCGTTACGCTTTCGCTTTCGAAAGAGAGTAAGGAGCGAATGAAGAAAAACAGGGCCTATCTCGACGCAAAAGTCAAAAATGCAGACCGCCCATTCTATGGCATCAATACCGGTTTTGGCTCATTGCGCAATCAGCGGATTTCAAATGAAAATTTAGAGCAGTTACAAGAGAACTTAGTCAAATCACACGCCGCCGGTGCAGGCGATGAGGTGCCAGAGGAAATCGTCCGATTGATGTTGTTTTTGAAGATTCATAGTTTGTCTTTGGGCGTTTCGGGGGTGCGAGTAGCATTGGTCGAAAGACTGATAAAGATGTATAATCATGACTGCTTGCCAGTGGTCTATCAGTTGGGTTCTTTGGGTGCTTCGGGAGATTTGGCGCCGTTGGCGCATTTGAGTTTGCCCCTTTTAGGCTTGGGCAAGGTTCGCCTTAACGGCAAACTCATTTCCGCGAAAGCGGCTTTAAAAAAGATGAATGTGAAGCCCCTCTCTCTTGTCTCGAAAGAGGGATTGGCATTACTCAACGGAACGCAGTTTTCGACCGCCTATGCGGTTTGGTGCTTGCTGCAAACCGACCGATTGATGTGGTGGGCGAATGCCACATCCGCACTTTCGTTGGAAGGGTTTATGTGCCATACTTCGCCATTTGATGAGCGGATTCAGGCGGTGAGACCACATGAAGGGCAGATTCAAATTGGGAAAATCATTCGCGATTGGCGCAAAGGAAGTCCGATAGCAAAAATCGAAAAAACCGATGTGCAAGACCCCTACGCGTTCCGCTGCATTCCGCAAGTGCATGGCGCTTCTTGGAATGCCATCGAGCATGTGCGCCAAATCGTCAGCACTGAAATCCACGCGGTGACCGACAACCCCATGATATTTAGCGACACTGACGCGATCATCAGCGCAGGTAATTTTCACGCGCAACTTCTCGCATTGCCGCTCGACTATTTAGGGTTGGCGCTGCATGAGTTGGGCAACATTTCCGAAAGGAGGATTTTTCAATTGATGATGGGGGTGCGTGAACTGCCTGCCTATCTGACTCCTCATGCTGGTTTGCATTCGGGTCTGATGATTGCGCAATACACTGCCGCATCCATAGTGAGTCAAAACAAACAGCTTTGCACCCCTGCCTCCGTTGATTCAATCGTTTCGAGCAATGGGCAGGAAGACCACGTCAGCATGGCTGCTAATGCCGCCACGAAAACTTACCGAATTGTTGAGAATCTTTGGCGAATTCTTGCGATTGAGTGGATGTCTGCCGCACAGGCGTTGGATTTGCGGCGACCGAAAAAGACGAGTCGGAAGTTGGAAAAATTGCATGCTGACTATCGGAAGGTAGTGCCGATGTTGAGGAAGGATCGGGTGATTCAGGTGGATATGGAGAAGACGATTGGGTTTTTGAAAGGGGTTTGAAGTGACTTTGCCCCCTGATCCCCAAATTGGGGGAACCTGAATTAACAATTGGTTTTTAATTTGTTCTTATCTGCAAAAGTTCCATATGTTTTTGCAGATAATTTGTCTTTGAAAATCTATGAAAGGTAAATAAAAACCTTTACGAGGTTTAGAAAAATAAAGAATTCCAAAGTTCAAACGCTAGGTTCCCCCAATTTGGGGGTCAGGGGGCAACTCATAAAGAATCAACTTCGCGACTACCCCCTTCGACAGGCTCAGGGGACGGTTCCTTTTCATCCGAAATAAATTTCGAATCTACCACACATGAAAGTAATCATCATAGGCGCCACCTCCGGCATCGGCAAAGAATTAGCCCTCCAAATGGCAGCCGACGGGCATCAAATTGGTATCACCGGCAGGCGTACTGAAAAATTAGCTGCCATCAAATCCACTGCCCCAGATCAGTTTTACATGAGCAGTTGGGACGCCTCAGATTTAGAATCTAACGAATTGAAAATCAACGAATTAGTTACTCAACTGGGCGGTTTAGATTTGTTGGTCATCAACTCAGGCGTGGGGCAAGGAGGTCATCGCCTCAAATACGAAAGAGAGAAATTGATGACGGATTTGATGGTGAGTGGCTTTTCACAAATTGCAGTTTGGGGGTGGAATTATTTTGCACAACAAGGCAAAGGACATTTGGTCAATATCAGTTCGATAGCAGCGCTTCGGGCGCATCGTTATGCTCCTGGCTACAATGCATCAAAGGCATTTCAGGCGAGTTATCTGGAAGCCTTACGGCAAAAGGCAGTGAAGCAAAAATTGGATATTGCAGTTACGGACATCCGCCCAGGATTTGTGGAGACGCCGATGACGGATGGTCAAAAAGGCATGTTTTGGGTCGCTCCCGTAGAGAAAGCGACGCGGCAGATTTATAGCGCCATCAAGCGAAAGCGGAAGGTGGCTTACATCACCAAGCGCTGGCGCCTGATTGCGATTTTGTTTAAGATTTTGCCACGAGGGATTTATCAGTATTTTTGAGCATGCGCCAAAAAAAATCGAAGCATTTCCCCGAAAGGGTGACTAAAAAAGAAAAGGAGAAAGCGCGCTCCTACTTAGGAGTATCTGCGCCTCACTGTTTTGATAAAGGTCTTCGCTTTTCCTTTTTTGCCCTTGCTCGCCCATTTGTTTTTGGAAGCGATGGAAGACGCTAAATATTTTTTCGCCTCATCAAAAGAGTCGAAAGTATTCAACTTTTTGAGCGTCGCGTTAAAGAGATCATTGTCACCATTGAATAGCTCCTGTACGGAAAGCAATCGGTCGTTGATTGAAAATGCTTTTGTCAAATCCTTGATGGGTGCTTGACTCAGTTTCTCCGCAAAATCAGTTGCTTCCGGCAAGTTGAATACCTCTTCCAGAT
>CALCJP010000214.1 GCA_937967625.1 uncultured Saprospiraceae bacterium | reverse complement strand
AAAAAAGGCAATCCGTCAGCGCTGGAAAAAAGAAAACAGCAAAAAATTAGATAAAAAATCCATGCTCCGCAAAATGGAAGCTGGTGATTCAGGACAGTAAACGAAGTTGGTTTTAACCAGTAATTGGCTAAGAATTAAAGCTCTTTGAACTTGACGGTTCGAAGGGCTTTTTTGTGTGCCATACATGTTATTATTTTAAAGGGTTAAAGTCCCTTACGAGCCTTGAAGAAAGGGAATCGTAAATCAAAGGCAAGGGGGTCTCTCGCGAGGGAGAACCTGAAGGAAGCCTTACAGCAAAAGTCAGGTGTTGACGAATAGGAATCAGATACAAGGCATGTTTAAGGGATAATCTGGCAAATGAACAGAGAAGTCCAAAATTTCTTCCCTAACCTAACTGTGTAATTCTGGGACAGCAAACTATTACGACTGATAGATTAAGTATCTACAATCAGGCGTATTGATAGGAGGCATATTGGAACAACAAGTAAAAGGGACACCGCAAGGGAGTCCACTATCTCCGCTTTTATCCAATATCGTCTTAGACGAGTTGGATAAACATGAGTCATCTTACCTTAGAGGTAAGATGACTCATGTTTATTATTTCACGAAAGTGAAAAATTACTCCGGTTCGAAACCAAGTACGATATTAAAGTTACCCATTTCACTGAGGGAATTCGCATTGGCATTATCGAAACCTAAACCGTAGTCAAATCCAAGCATTCCGAACATCGGTAAGAAAACACGGAGTCCTAAACCTGCCGAACGCTTCAAATCAAACGGATTGAAGTCCTCGAAACTTTGCCATGCGTTTCCGCCTTCTGCAAACGCTAACACGTAGATAGTTGAACTCGGATTGAGCGAAACCGGATAACGTAACTCAACACTAAATTTATCAAAGATAGGAGTTGGTACCGCTCGCGTAGTAGCGATATTGTTTCTTGTATTGGCTTCTAAGTCAAGAACTTCATAGCCTCTCATGGAGATAATGTCGGTTCCTACATTCAGCCCTAAGGATTGGTTATTTAATCCATCACCCCCAAGCTGGAAGCGTTCAAATGGAGAGATGCCCACGTCTTGATTGTAAGCGCCAATCATACCGATTTTTGCACCCATTTTTAAGACTAACTTGCCGACTATGGTATTGTACCATTCAGCATTGAAACGCCATTTGTGATATTCCAAAAACTTGTAGCGCTCCTCTGTTGGTTTAAGCGAAAAGTCTTCCTTCGTGAAGAGTGAGTATGGTAACGTAAATTGAGCCGAAAGGCTAATCTTTGAACCATTTCGCGGGAAGAGCGGGTCATTGACGGAACTTCTCGTAATGGTTTGATTTAAACTTAGGTTGTAATATTCACCTCTATCTACCAAATCTCCATAATCAGTGATAAATAATGCTCTGGTATAATTATCAAGACTAATCCGTTGCAAGTTCAAAGCAGTAGTCGTGACGAAGTTGTCATCTGGCCATTTTAGGCGCGTACCAAGAGAGGCAGAAAGACCCGCTATGTCAAGCGACCCAAAGTTTTCGCTTGAGCGCAAAAAGCCATTCGTCAGCAAGGTGTAGAACCCTGCCAATGTAAAGGAAGTAGGTTTTTTACCCCCTAACCAAGGCTCGGTAAATGACATATTATAAGATTGGAAAAAACGCCCGTTCGTTTGCGCTCTCAGCGAGAATCGCTGACCATCTCCTTGCGGAAGTGGGCTCCATGTTTCTGGCTTGTTGATGTTTTGCATGGAGAAGTTATTGAAGGTCACCCCAAGTGTTCCAATCACACCGCGACCAAATCCACCCCAACCGGCAGAAAGCTCTAACTGGTCGGAAGGTTTTTCTTCTACAGTATATTCAATATCAACAGTTCCTCTATCGGGGTTGACTGGAGTATTGATTCCCAATGCTTCAGGGTTGAAGTAACCCAGATTAATAATCTCTCTTTGCGAACGAATGATGTCGGTTCGACTGAACTTCTCACCGGGCACTGTTCTTAACTCTCTCCGGATGACGTGTTCGTGTGTCCTATCATTTCCTTTGATGACTACTTTGTCGATCGTCGCTTGTGGTCCTTCAAAGATTCGAACTTCGAGATCAATCGAATCTCCTACTACCGCTACCTCAACTGGATCTACTTGGAAAAATAAATACCCGTCATCCATATAGAGTGTACTTACATCTCTTCCATCCTGACTGAAACTGAGTCGAGTTTGGAGCATATCGTTATTGTAAACATCTCCTTTTTCGATGCCGAGTACTTTAGCAAGAGTTGGTGTGTCGTAAACTGAATTTCCTTTCCAAGTAATGTTTCTGAAGAAGTACCTGTTACCTTCATCAACGGTTAGGTGCAATCTCAAGTCGCCATCCTCCTCTCTCCAAATGCTATCATTTACAATTCGAGCGTCTCTAAAACCGACAGTGTTGTATTTGTTGATGATGTTGATCTTGTCTTTATCGTATTCTTTCTGGACTAACTTAGAAGAAGAGAAAATTTTCCTCTTCCGATTGGTCTCTTCCATTTGCTTACGCAACTTGCGAGCGCTTAAATTATCATTTCCTGAAAAGGTGATGTTTTGAATTTTGACTCGCTTGCCTCGATCTATATCAAAAACCAGTCTCACTGAGTTTACTTTCTTTGGGTCTGGCTCTTCCTTGACATCTACTTTTGCGTCTAAGTATCCTTTTTCGACATAGAATTCCTTAATGGAAGTTTTAGCATTTGTTTTAATATTTTCGGTAACGATGCCTCCTTTCACTAAGTAGGTGTTGACTGCATCGTTGAGGTCGTCGTGTTGCGATTTTTTGGCGCCTTTGTAAGTATGGCTTGAAAGTCGCGCTCTTTCCTGAACTACGATTTCTAAGAAAATAACATCTCCGACGGTGTTTTCTTTATAAATCTGCACATCTTCGAAGAGGCTTAATTTCCAGAGACTTTTCAAGGCTCGTGCGGTTGCCGGACCAGGTATTTTGATTTTATCTCCTACCTTAAAACCTGCTATTGAAATTAGCGCTTTGTCATCACTAAACTCTGCGCCGGTGACTTTTATGCCTCCTATCTCATAGTCTTTCGGCTCCCCATAATCAAACACATCATCTTGAGCTTGGAGCGCAAATGAAGTTGCTATTAAGAAGATGAATGCTATTAATTTTTGCATTATTCTCATTATTATCCTAATTTTTGATTCTTTGATAAACTCCGTGGTTAGGTCAGTTTGAAAGAAATTTTTCCCCCTTTCGGGAAATAAAACTGCGCTCATGAACTTGACACAAAATTTTCAAAGAATTCTAATTTTTTTGTGCGTTGAATTCCTTACTGCCTAAAGAGCAGTAGTTAAACGGTTAAGGTTGTAATTATTTGGAGACTTGTTCACTTATTTTTCCGAAACGTCGTTCTCGTTGCTGATAATCAATGATGGCTTGTACAAAATGTTTTTTTCGGAAGTCTGGCCAGAAGACCGGGGTGAAATAAAATTCGGCGTAAGCCAATTGCCAAAGTAAGAAATTGCTAAGGCGTGTCTCTCCACTGGTTCTAATCAGAAGTTCGGGATCAGGTATTCCTTGAGTGCTTAAAGCATTGGAGAATAACTCATCGTTGATATCTTCTGTTTTTAAATTTCCTTTTTCTACCTCCTCAGAAAGTTTTTTTGCTGCTTCGAGAATTTCCCATTTGCCGCTGTAATTGAGGGCTAAAACGAGGGTCATTCTGTCATTATGTTTTGTATCCTCTATTCCTTTTAGGAGTGCTTTTTTTGTTCGGGGAGGTAACTTGGATATGTCGCCGATGGCTTGGAGTCTGATATTGTTTTTGTTGAGTGTCGCGACTTCTCTTCCCAAGGTCTGCACTAAGAGCAGCATCAATGCCTCTACCTCCGTTGCAGGACGTTTCCAATTTTCGGTCGAGAAAGCGTAGAGGGTCAGATATTCAATTCCTAACTCGGCGGCTCCTTCTGTCACTTCTCTCACTGAGGTAACCCCATTTTTATGACCAAAAACTCTCGCTTTGCCATGTTGCTTTGCCCAACGTCCGTTACCGTCCATGATGATGGCGACGTGGCGAGGCAGCTTCTCTAAGTTGACCTGTGCCTTAAGTTCTTCTATTGTAATATTTGAAAAATCCAATGGTTACCTAAGATTTGCTAAAAAAGGAGCGCAAAGGTAACGAAAGAGTTAGGAATGGAATAATTTCTACAGCGGAGAGATTATTTTGTCCCTTTCGGGAAAATATGCTCATTTCGCGAAAGCGAAATTACTAAGCTGTGGATTGATTTAAGCCACGCTACTTAAGAGTGCTTTCCTTCTAAAAGGTGGCGGGCGATGTCCATGAAGAGGTCTTCTACATTTTCGCCGGTCTTGGCACTTGTGATGAGGTCTGCTTTTTGATAGAGATTTTCTGAAATCGTTTGGAGTTCAGATTCGGAGATGAGATCTTTTTTGTTTCCAACGAGTTTTAGGATGACTCCGGGTACTTTTTCACGCAAGTATTTTAGATCAAATTCTAAATTAGAGTAAGTTGAGGCACGTGTGAGATCAAAAACATAAATGACAGCACTCGACTCTAAAAAGTAGGAATTGGGAACCTTGTCTTGCGAGATTTCTCCGGCTAAATCCCAAATGAGGAGTGTGACTTCGACTTCTTCGACTTTGACAGCTTTTTTACCGACCTTGACGCCAATCGTAGTAAGGTATTTCTCTCCGAACTCATTGTAAAGAAATCGATTAAAAAGAGAGGTTTTGCCTACTCCAAAGTTTCCAGTTAAAATTACTTTTCCTTTAGTCATTGTCTAAAATAAGTTGAGTGTCTTTTGTTTCGGAGTTCTTGAAAAAGCGTTTATTGATGGCGTCGTGAATTTCAGCCTCAATCGTATTACTCTTTTCAATTACGATTGAATTCAAATTTTCATTGACAAAAGAAAGCAACGCATCACTCAGTTTTTCTTTATCGGAATTTGTCAATCTGCCATTCAATGCGACCGCAATATAGAACTTTGGATAGGATTGCGTGAAAATCGAGAGTTTATCGTATTCAATGATGTCAACTTTTTGCTGTCCTTTCATGAAAGCATCTTCTGCAAAGGACTGAATGGCGGTTAGCATTCCAGCGAGTAAATCCTTGTCCATTGTGTCAACATTGGAGGCGCTACCAAGCAAAAGGCCGGATCCCATTTCTATGACATACATTCCTTCTATATTCGCTTCTCCTGATTTTGCTAAAATCCACTCACTATCTTTGATGCCCAGCAGGTTTCTTCTAAACCAACCTATTGGACCCGTATTTTTTGTGACATTGATACGTGCATCAATACTCTCTCTTAATTCAGACATTTGATAGGCAACATATTTATTTATCATGGTGCCAAGTGCGGGAAATAGAATCGCGACCAGTTCGTCTTGAGAAGCTTTTAGCTTATTTTCGATTTGTTTGTCAACAACAGCTTCAAATTCTTTTGGGAAGTTTTTCTTCAGAGAAAGGATATGGTCTTCGATGATTGGTGAGACGTGTTTGCCGAGTTCTTCTTTCTCTTCCAAGACTTTTTTAATTCGCAATAGCTCTGCTCTGTCTTCTTTGAGAAGAATTTTACGAAGCTGTTCCAATTGTTCGCTATTGCCGATACTGTCTTTTGAAAAGGACATGGTTTAATTTAACCCTTTAAGATTTGTTCACTCATTTTTGCAAAAAGCGAAGCCATTAACTCTCTTTCATTGTTGCTTTTGGTGATGACTTTATTCTCTACATGTTCGTATTTTCGCTGAATCTCTTTTTCTAATTCCCCAATTCTGGATTCACTTTGCTTCCTGATATCAGAGATTTGTTGTTCATAATTTTTTTCCATGGAATCAAATTTCTTCTCCATTTCTTTTTTCATCTTCTCAAACTCTGATTCCATTTTTTGAATGGCATTTTCAAATTCTGAGATTTGTTCCCCCATTAGAATATTTCTAATAGTAGAAATTTCGCCCATGCCAAATCCATTGTTTTTTTTGTCAGACATAATTTCAAGGGTTTTAATCAAAAATTAAAAGCTAAATTATCCTTTAATACTCGTATTCTCAAATTCAGTCATATATCGTTTCCTTTTGCTATTTTTGAGAAAAAGGAAAAACGTATGATCACAAACTTATCGGAAGGTAATTCTATAGCAAACAAATTTATTGCCGAACTAAGAGATGTCACTATTCAAAAGGATAGAATGCGGTTTCGGAAGAACATGAAGCGACTGGGCGAAATCCTCGCTTACGAGATCAGTAAGACCTTTTCTTTTGAAGAAAAAGATGTCGAAACGCCATTAGGGATAGCCAAAGTAAACCTTCCTATGGAGCATGTAGTGCTTGCAACAATCCTTCGTGCCGGACTGCCTATGCATGAAGGAATGTTGGAGATTTTTGATACTGCTTCCAATGCATTTATCTCTGCTTTTCGACAACATCATAAGGACGGCACTTTTGATATAAATTTTGGATACATTTCATGTCCGAGAATAGAGGGCACAACCTTGATTTTATCTGATCCAATGATTGCCTCAGGTGCCTCAATTACGAAGTCTTTGGAGCACCTCTTAGAACATGGTGAACCCGCTGTCGTCCATGTTGCTGCACTTATCGCTTCGGTGGAAGGAATTGATACCGTAAAAAGGCTTTACCCTAAAGCTAAAATTTGGGTAGGAGCAATTGATGAAGAATTAACAGCCAAGTCTTATATCGTACCAGGTTTAGGAGATGCAGGCGATTTGGCTTATGGCACCAAGTTGCAAGAGTGATTTTTCTTTTCCCTTTCGGGAAATGCAGATAAGTAGGATGACATTTTCCGAAAGGGGCAAATAAAAAAGGCGATTCGAGTTTCGAATCGCCTTTTTTATCTATTAGGTACTTTGCTTGCGCTGCGTAATTTTATTGAGCAACAACTGCGCTTTCATGAGGAAGTCTCCGTGGTGTTGCTGGTATTCTTGCTGTACCAGAAGCAATCTTGCTGCGTCCCAAGCGGCACTTCCTTCAATCATTTGCTTACCTGCAATTGGATGCAACCAAAACTCAAGATTGTTGGAGCGGAGGTATGAACCTTCCATTCTGAAATCAATTACTTTAGCTAATTTGTTCAGAGAGAACAAATAGTTGGTTTCAGAATTGAGTTCTCTTTGCAAATCAAGGATGTTCATTCTTCTGAAATTCACACCTGCTTTTTCACAAAGGAAAACATCTCTTCTTCCATCAAAGGTGAATAACTCCTCGATGCCGTATTTTCTGAAGTTCTTTAGCATGAAACCTCTGATGGCATTTTGAGACGGTCGAATTTTATAATAAACTCTTCCAATCTCATTTTCATCCAAAACATGATTTTCGTCGAAAGCTCTAACTCTTCCGTTGCGCATGTTGACGACTTCTTTCACCCTATCTATGGTGTGTCCTAACTCATCAGTTCTTGCGATAACACTCACATATTCAACATCAGCTTGATTATGCCAAGTTTCTACAAAAATACGGTTGGTATCAGGTTCGAAGACGAGGATGGATATTTCTGCTATTGCGAAGAAGTTTGGGAGTCCTCCATAGAGGTTGCCATATTTTACCTCCAGAATTGAAATATTACGTTTATAGCCCACTTTAGTCGGTTTTTTTAAATATAGATTTTGTTTAATGTGTGTCCTTAATTGACTTTTCGAATTTATGCGGCAAAATAAGGATTTTTCTACGTTTTAACAGATTTAAGATTTTTTTTTTAGAGAAATAGAAAATTTCCGTTTTCGTAAATCTTTTCATCGTCTGCATAGATCGCTCCATTATCCATCATATTAGCAATCATATCCCAGTGTATTGAGGATTGATTTTTTCCTCCACATTGCAAATATGACTGTCCGATTGCCATATGAACCGTACCGCCAATTTTTTCATCAAATAGAATGTTTTTGGTGAATTGCTGAATATTGAAGTTGGTTCCAATAGCCGCTTCACCAAACCTTCGAGTGCCTTCTATTTGAAAAATTTCGTTTAGGAAGTCTTGCCCTCTTTTGGCTTCCCACTTTTGCACCTCACCGTCTTCAACCCATAGGGTTACTCCTTCGACCTCTTGCCCCATATACACGGCAGGATAGTCAAAATGTATCATACCGTTTACTGAGTCTTCTACCGGAGAGGTATAAACTTCACCCGATGGCATGTTTGTTTGACCATCAGAGTTAATCCATTTACGTCCTTTTGTGGAAAAGGTTATGTCAAAGGCGTCACTATGATACCGAATGGTTTCTTTTTGATTGAGTACGTCAACGATTGCTTGTTGGTGTTTTCTGACTCCCAGCCAGCTTTGAGTAGGACTTTCGTCAAATAATCGACAAGCGTTAAAGATGAACTGCTCATATTCTTCAAGTGACATGCCTGCGTTTTGGGCAGCGGCTTGAGTTGGATATTGGCAAAGGTTTCTTTTCAAATCGCGAGTAGCCGTTCTTTTAAAGTAGGTTTGAGAGAGCGGCTTTAACGCTTCGTGTCTGATTTTAGAGTTGAAGCCATTGACGTTTTGATCTTCTTTTAAGTTGAAAGGTGCTCTGATATATAGGTAAGCGTCAAATTCTTCCATAGCTGTTTTGTATGCTAAGGAAGGGTATTCTAATTGATGCTTTTTTCCTTCATTGAGTAATATTCGATTTTGCTCTCGAAAACTCATCTCAATTTCTACAATCGCTCCTTGCTTGGTCGCTTCTCTATAAACTTCTCGCACCAGTGGCTCTGCCAACGTGGTGGTGCGAATAAACAACCGGTCTTTATTTTGTATTTCAAGGCAGTAGTTGACG
>CALCJP010000213.1 GCA_937967625.1 uncultured Saprospiraceae bacterium | reverse complement strand
TGAATTTAGGGCAGGGCACAAAAAAGCTATGAAAACTAAAACATCTTTAAAGACTCTGATTTGATCATTTTCCGAAAACCTGTCCCGAACTGCTTCGGGAGGAAGAAAAATCAAAATCAAGTCATTTATTCTTCTTCTTTACTTGAGTCAATCGGCTTTCCGCCGTCAGATTCATCTTGCCACTTCTTCAATTCATCCCATTTTCCTTCTGCTGCAAGTTTTGCTTGCATTGGCCAAGTAGTGGGGTCATGCATTTGGTAACGCTTGCCCGCTGCTTCTAAGATACCTTTGATAGTTGCTACATCTGCAGCCGCTACTGCCGCGAAAGTTGGAAGACCTCCATCTGCCAACAAACCCGCGATTTTAGGACCGACACCTTCAATTTTTTTCAAATCATCAGGTTTGCCAGTTGCTTTTGGAGCTGCAGGTGCTGCTGCTGCCATTGGCGCTGCTGGTGCTTCTGCCTTCGGTGCCTCAGGAGCCGGAGTGGCTGCCTTCGGAGCCGCAGCCGCAGGTGCCGCAGCTTTTGGTGCTGCTGGTTTAGCTTTAGGAGCTGCCTTTTTCTTTGGCGCTGGTTTCGCTAAAGTTTCTGCAACTTCACCATCAGGAATGATACTTACAAAAGTTCTATTTTTATATCCTTTACGGAAAGCGACTTTACCATCAATTTTTGCATGAATGGTCCAATCCTTACCCATGTAGGTATTTTCACCTAAGTGAAATTTTGTTCCGCGTTGTCTGACGATAATGTTGCCTGCACGAGCGACTTGCCCACCAAACAACTTAACGCCCAAGAATTTAGGTTTACTGTCCCGTCCGTTATTGGAACTACCCATCGCCTTTTTATGAGCCATATCTTAAATCTTTTAGGTTTAAAAATTTGTGAAGTAGCGCTTGCAATTAAGCAATGCTATCAATAGTGATTTGGGTGAAAGCTTGACGGTGACCGTTTTTCTTGCGATACCCCTTACGGCGTTTCTTTTTGAATACGATCACTTTGTCACCCTTCACATGGGCGTTGACGGTTGCCTTTACTGAGGCGCCTCCAATGGTTGGCTTACCTAAGTTGACAGACCCATCGTTGTCGATGAGATGCACTTGGTCGAAAGTGACGGCGTCACCTTCTTCTGCATCCAGCCGGTGGACAAAGATCTGCTGACCTTTCTCAACTTTAAATTGCTGACCGGCAATGGTTACAATTGCAAACATTTAGTCTGATTTTTTAATGAATGAAATAACCAAATTCCTTACGGAAAATGGGCTTTTTTCAAAGCGGCTGCAAAGATAGGCTTATGAAGCAATAAAACCAACAAATAAAAATTAATATTTTTTTAGGGTTCAGAGCGTTTTTGATTGTCAATAAAGTAATTAGTTTAGCGTCGCCTTTCGGACTAAATTCTCACCAAAAAGGATAACGTGAAAACTATAAAAAATATATCAACACTTGAACTAAGTATTTTATTAATCTTAAAACTCATTTTATGAAACAGAAGTTAATGATGATCTGCTTATTTGCAGCGTTTTCTTTCAATTTGAATGCTCAGATTGATGTCACTATTGATCCGTTGGGACTCTTGTTTGGAAGCATTACTGCAGGAGTTGATTACGGATTCTCTGAGGATCTGAGTGCTGAGGCTCGTTTTGGTTTCGCCTCACGTGACATAACACTTGGAGGAGTTGAGTACAGCGGAAATGGCTTTGAAGTTAAAGCCTTTGGAAAATATTATTTTTCACCCGCTGACGGCTGCGATAAATGGCATATCGGACCTTTTATAGACTACAATTTGATCAATTTAGCCTCAGATAATGAACCTGATGTAGCTTGGACTCGATTGGGTGTTGGTCTTTATAGTGGATACAAATGGGTTTCTGGTAGAGGAGTTGTATTTGACATAGGATTAGGTTTCGGACGGAATTTTATCAATGAGTTTGATAGTGATGATGGTCAAGAAGTTGATCTGACAGATATTCCTTTTTTGTTCGATTTTAATGTAACTGGTAAGTTAGGAGTCGGTTACCGCTTTGGCGGTGGTGGAAAAAAATAACTCGCCAAAACATTCAAAGAAAAAAGGGTCGCTGATTTTAATATCTGCGACCCTTTTGCTTTTGGGATGTGTAGTTTTGGGAGTAAGATTAGTGCCTGAGTATGAGGAGTTTACGAAAAATAGACGTCTTAATTTTAGATAAGTTAATTCCCCTTTCGGGAAATATCTAAACGCTTATCTAAAATCAAAAGGTCGATTGGGCAGTTGCCCAATCGACCTTTTTCATTCCACGAAAGTGGCAATCTATTGCAATTTAAAATCATAGGTAATCGTACCGCATTGCTTATCGATATTGCCTTTTGAAAATTTCCATCTCTTGGCATTATTTTTTGCAATTCGGATCAATTTAGAATCGGCTGTGGTCGAACCACTCTGAGTAAAGTCTGCGCTGGTGATGGTACCACTTTTATTGACGCAAACTCTCAGCACTACGCGACCCGCTTTTTGTGTATTGTCGCTAATTTTAGGTCTTGACTGGACGCCTCGGCTACCCAATCCACCACCAACTGTTCCCGATCCTGTACTCTTTCCTTCCAAAATTTTGGAATTCGGATCGCCATTTGGATCGCCTTGGTTACCTGATGTTTTTGTCTTTCCTTTTCCTGAGCCAGAGCCATCAAACATGCCTTCCATGCGTTTTTTCAAATCGCTGGCTTCTTTTGCTTTTCGTGCTTTTTCAGCGGCTTCGCGTTGGCGTTCTGCTTCTTCGGCAGCTTCGCGTTCGCGTTCTTCTCTTTCTTCGCGCTCTTGCTCAAGACGTTCTTCTCTTTCTTGCTTTTCGCGTTCTGCTTTTTCGCGTTTTTCCTTTTTCTCCTTTTCTTTTTTCAGGCGGACTTCTGCGTCATCAGTCTGAATCGTCGGCTTCTTGGTTGGAGTAGGTTTAGGCTTATCCACCTTTGGTTTTGGTGGAGGTTTGACCTCTTTTTTCGGTTCTGGCTTTTTTGGCTCCGGTTTTTTCTCAGGTGCTTTGGCAGGAGGTGCATTTTCTTCTCCTTGACCTTGATCCGGCAATCCTAAATTGACCAAAATGCCTTCTTGACCGGGAGGTGGGTTCATGTGAGAAAACAAAGGCAAAAACAATAAAAGAATCAATATGGCAGTAAGCATAGTACTGATGACTTTGCTTTTCTTTTTGTTAGTTTCTTCATATTGACCGACTTTCATATCTACCATAAGATTATTTTTTTTTCGGTTTTATAAATTGTTGTGGGTTATAGACGCTGAAATGGGTGATTTGTTATTTGCCGAAAGGCTTTTATCAATATAATGACTGAATGAGAGAATTATTGAATGAATGACTGAATCATCCAATTGCTACTCTTCAGGGTTTAGGACTCCATTGATGTCCAAACGCATGGCGATGTCCATTACTTCGACTACTGCCTCTACTGGCGCATTTTTGCTGGGAGCGATGATAACTGCGTACTTCTTGGAAGAAAGGCGCACTTTTCGTTCCAAAGTTGATTCTAATTTCCCAAGGTTGATGCGTCGATTGTTCCAGGTGTAGCTTCCTTTTGAAGTGATGCCGACTTCATCTAAGTCTCTGGTAGGAGGCTTGGCGGAATTTGAAGTTCCTGGTATTTTAAGATTCAATGAATTGGGGGCTACCAACGATGAGGTTAGCATAAAGAAAATCAGCAATAGAAAAATGATGTCGGTCAATGACGACATATTGAACTGCGCTGATACTTTTGATCTCTTTTTTAAACCCATGATTTCTTAATTTTCTACCTGTAGTTTGAGATTGTCGAAGACGGAATCAAGTGTAATCGCCTTCGACAGGCTCAGGCTACGTTTGGTGATTTGACGAAAGTCTATCGCTGCCGTGGTGAGGTGGCGATGATGGCTTTGATTCTTTTGTTGGCGGCGAACTGCATGAGCGCAGCGACTTTGCGAAATGGTACTCCTTTTTCAGCGGCGATGGTCAGCGTGGCTTCTTTTCGGTTTTCCATAACGCCCAATTCTCTGCTGATGGTGCGCTCCAATTTTCGAGAAGAGACGGTTTTACCGTTGTAGGTGTATTCGCCTTTTTTGCTGATAGTTACCTTCAGCGAACGCGCTGCCACGACGGTTTTTGAGTCCGATTCGGGGAGTTCCATATTTGGAATACCGGCAATATTGGAAGTCAGCATGAAGAAGATCAACAGCAAAAAGATGATGTCGGTCAATGACGCCATGCTGAATTCCGCACTAGTTTTATTTCTTCTTTTTAAACCCATTTTTCAGTTTTACAGTTGACAGTGAATCAGTTGGCAGTTGGCAGTTGGCAGTAAACTTTTCGTTGCAACGTAGAAATTACTGCCTACTGTGAACTGCCTACTGCAATTCTGCCTACTGAATTAATTAGTCGGCTCCTGCAATAGATCCATGAAATCAGTAGTGGTACGCTCCATTTTGAAGACCACTTTATCAACTCTCGCGACCAAAAGGTTGTAGCCAACGAAAGCGAAGATTCCGATAAAGAGTCCGAAAGCGGTTGTCATCAAGGCTTGATAGATACCACCTGCAAGCACGTCGGGTGTTACGTTTTGTTGGGAAGACATCTCGTAGAATGCCTGAATCATACCCGTTACTGTACCGAAGAAACCAATCATCGGAGCGGCACCTGCGATAGAGGCAAGTGTGGATAGGTTTTTCTCTAATTTGAAGATTTCGAGGTTACCGACGTTGTCGATAGCAGCGTCGATGTCACGGAGTGGTTTTCCGATACGCATGAGTCCTTTTTCGACCATGCGGGCAACGGGTGAGTCCGTGGTTTGGCACAATGCTTTGCCGGCAGAGATGTTGCCTGCCTGCACATTGGCGCGAATATTATTCATAAAATGCTCATCAATTTTGGCAGCGCGACCGATGGTCATGTAGCGCTCAAAAAAGATATAAAAAGCCACAAATGTCAAAATCAAAAGAAGACCGTAAATAATCATCCCCATCGTTCCGCTTCGAAGGATGATGTCAATAAGTCCTTCAGAAACTTCTCCTTTTTGATCAAGGTCAGTGGTTTGAAATAAAAGCATGAATTGTAACAACATAGTCCGTTGGTTTAAAATCTTGAAAGTGAGCGAGGTGGGCGTTCTCTCATTGTTCGGCGGCTCCTCGACTAATTTGAAAAATCAAAATTGGATGTTTGTAAAGTCTTGAAACGAACCCTTAGGCGGATTCATTTTTCAAAGAGTGCGAAAGTTATGATTTTTTATCAAAATGGCTGTTCTTTAAGGAAAATATTCGCGTAAATACAATTTGACGCCCGCTGTGTTGAGGTGGTGATGATCATAAAAGAGAGTGAGATGGGATTTTTCTCCGACTTTCGTCGAATGATCGGTAAAGATTTCTGAGTGGTCGTAGAGTTCAAAGTCATATCGCTTTTTCAGTCTGACTAATTCTTCCCAAAGGCGGGTGTGCCCTATCCATTTACCAAAAGCAGCGGGGGGAATTACAATTTTTAAATTGCTATTATGAATTTCACAAGTAGAGATGATTTGGTCTAAATAGTTGAGATTTTCGAAAAGCATGGTGTCGTTCACGCCATAAGGATATGCCAATTCATATCCTTTTCGAATCGCTTCTGAATCAAGTTCGGGCAACTGCTCGGTCATTTCCCGAAAGGGATATCTTTCAAATTTGAGCCAGCTTGGACGCAACTTATTTCTCAAATAATAGAATAACTGCCAATGTCGCTGCGAACCTCCATACTTTAAGTAGAATTTGAAAAAGTCAAATCGAATCGGTTCATCCCAAAGTGCAATATCGACGCTGTCTAAATATTGACCATACATCAACGGAGGGGAGGCAACGAGTAGAACTTCTTCGGTTCGATTGCCCTGATCGAAAAAGAAATCGAGATAGGTGGCTTGACCCTGCAAGCCGCAGAGGGCATTGCCTCTTCCTAAATTCAGTACTTTTTTTTGGAGGATGTCTTCCATGATTTCATGGTTCGCTTGTCGCGAAAAATTGCGGGCATGGGAGATACCCATAATGGTCAGGTCGAATTGTTCGTTTTCTTTGATGAAGTAGAGATTGGATTCGACTTCGCCAATTTGGTAAGTGTGGCGAGTGGTGTACCAATTGCAAAGGAGGCAAATACCAATAAACCCTCCCACCGCAAGCAGCAAAAAAAGAATGCCTTCAAAAATGTATTTGCGATGTGCCAATGGTTTTTTTGGCAATATTACGAAGCAAAATTTAAAGCGAAGTTGTGATGCGCTTTCTTCTCAACTCCGCTCAAAGAACGATTTTCAAAATCGGAGTCCGAGCAGAGTCGAGGACGGCATCAAAAACACTTACTCAAAACATCTTAGCGCAAAATCTTAGTATTCCTAAAACTCAGCGTCAATTGATTCTTGATGATATTTTCCATGCCTGCTTCTTTGATTCGATTGCTATATTCAGCAGCAGTGGTGGTGGATTGAAATTCGCCGGAGAGACATCTGTAGATTATCTTTCCATTGGTTTCATCTTCCATGATATAGAATGACTCGTTGGTGATGTACTGAAAGCGTTCGCCTTCCTGTTTGGCGGAGTTTAGGTTGCTAAAGACGCCAAACTGCACGGTGTAGCCAGTGGGTCTGCCGATTGTTTCTTCAATGTTAATTTTTTCAGGAGTGAAGTCTTTCTTTTTCGCATCCTGATCTTCTTTAACTGGTGGTTTATAGACGACCTCCTCTTTCTTTTTGGGAGGCGTTTCTACCTCTGGTTCTTTAACTTCGATTTCCTTTTTGGGAGGATCGTTTTTAGCGACTTCCTCCTTCTTTTCTTCCTTTTTCTTTTTGTCTTTCTTTTTGAAGATATTGATTTTGTTCAAAACCTTTTTCTTCTTTTTGGTTTCGACAACCTCTTCTGCCTGCTGCTCTTTGGCAGGTTCGTCTTTCTTAGGGGTTTTCACCTTTGGTCTCGGAATTTTTGTTCTGTTGGATGGAAGATTTAATTCTTCCATGACTTCGAGCATTTGGACTGCGGTAAGTGCTTTTTCGTGTTTGGCGATAAGCTCACCCAGAGAATTAAAAAACAAGACCGTCGGCATTGCCTGGACATCGTGCTTGAATTTTAACTCAACACCATCGAAGCTGTCGATGTCCAATTTCATGGCTACAAAATTAGCATTGGCGTACTTGCCTACTTGCGGATTGGCGTAGGTGTATTTATCCATGACCTTGCAGGGAGCGCACCAAATTGCAGAGAAGCTAACAAAAAGCAATTTGCCATCATATCCGGCTTCTTTTTGGGCATCTTCATAAGTTCCTTTTCGGAAATCGACGTTGGCGTGGGCGGATAAAAAGCAGAGGAAAAGTGCGACACAAAGCACTGATTTTAGAATAGGGACAGTGTTCATTTTACTAAGTTTTTGTTTGCTATGTATGTCCTGAATTTTAGTACAAAATAGGGTCAGAACACTATAGCGGATGTAGTTAATAGGTGTATTAAAAAAAAGTAAGAAGATTTGAAAAGTAGTAGGATGTCTAAAGGCAGGGAAGTCAAAAATATAACATTTACACCAAAGCTGGGCAATTTACGGTGTTAATTTTCTAACTGATGGAGCAACCATCGTTTTTCTGCTAAAGTATTGAGTGTCAACGCTTCAGCTTTTAATGCCGCCAATTTCTCCTTATTGAAATCAGCGATTTCGAGCCGTTTTTTCAAAATGAGGACAAAGTTGGAGTAACGGGGACGAAAACGTTCACTTTATTCAACCTCGCTGGGCAGGAAGTTCGGACTCAATTATTTGATAATCAGCAGTTTGTGTTCCAGAGAGGAGATTTGCCGAAAGGCATCTATTTCTTTAAAATAGTAGATAAAAAAATGAATTCAATAACTGGAAGGTTAGGAATTCAATAATCAAAAACAATGAACCTGATGTGTTAAAAATGGAGGTTGCCAA
>CALCJP010000212.1 GCA_937967625.1 uncultured Saprospiraceae bacterium | reverse complement strand
CGCCTGCTTACACAGGCGCCCTTCTGAAAAATACCTAATATTCAGATATTTTTATTGCAAAAGCAGCTTAATTCGCTATCACAAGTTTACGAGTCATCGAACCAAAATCTGTATTGACCTGATAGTGATAAATGCCAGATTGACCTAAATCGGAGCTTGAAAGCTCAAAAGATTGATAGCCTTTCTCGAAGTTACCTTTTGCGACATAAATTTTCCTTCCGGAAATGTCAAATACGCTCAACGTAGCTTCTGAGCCTTTCGGCAAATTAAATCCAATCGTGGTCAATCCATTGAATGGGTTTGGTTGATTTTGATACAATTCGAACTGATCTGCCACTTTATCCCCAATATTAAGATCGATATCGAAACTGCTATAATTGTTATCATATCCTTCGGCAGAAGTCAATTGAGAAGTCAATTGAATTGCTTCCGCTAATTCGATTCCTGCGGTAGTTCTTACCATTACTTCAAATAAAGCGCCGTCGGTTGCCAATTCGCCATTCCAACTAAATGTCAAAGCGCCGTTTTGGTGCATTGCGTAATTGGTTGAATTTATATCTTCTAAAGCGACGCCGTCAATTCCTAATATTTCGACGAAAGTCGATTTGGTATTCAATGTAAATTGAAGCCCTGCTAAGTCAACTTCTGAATCCATATAAATTGGGATAGCAACCACTTGACCCGCTTCTAAGTATTGGTTATTTGCCGAAAGGCTAATAGTACCTGCTGTACGGTCATCAATGCTGCCTGCATTAGCAGGATCAAAGCTGTAATTCACATCACCATATTTGAATCCAACGAAGTTTTCAACTCTATCATCATCAAACTTAACTGTTCTTACTTTTTCTGGAATTGGCTCTGTCCAAGGGTCTCTCACATCATCAAATTGGTGAGAAGCCGCTACGAATGACCAAACCTTATCGTTTGGAAAATCTTGCTCCACTCTCAAAACCACTTTTCTGATACCGACAATATCAAGTGTAGAAACATTTCCTGAGCCATTGACATCAGCTGCAAGAATTTTATATGGAGAGTCTAACAACTTCACATTTTGGACATGCTTCAAGACATCTACAATATCAAGCGTCGAGACACCTTCATGAGCAGTACCTGCTTTTTGAGGTTTTACATTATAATTATTGCAAGTTTCTAAATCTAAGAACTCATAATTACCATTGGCGACCTGCGTGGTAACTGCAGTAAGCCCTGGCTCACCAGCCTCAACGGTTACGCCACCGAACATAGCACCGTCCTCTCTGTAAATGCTTCCATTGATGTCAGCAAAAGGAATCTGTGTAATACAGATTTCATCATGTGGCATTGCTTCAAATACATTGGACTGCATGACAGACACATCCGTATTTCGCATAATGACATCATACAAACGAGTCGATTTTATCTCTGCAATTTCGTCTGCGGTAAGATTGGGATCATTTTCATAGTAGTATCTGTCACCATCCCGAATGTCTCTAAACTGCTGCAACATAATTGCCTGCACTAATTCGCCAAAAAGCGAATTGCCCATGCGCTCTTCTGATAACATGCCGACCCATGCATCAATATCATCAACTGATCCATATAGGTTCTCTAAAGTGTTAGCAACTGATGGGTTAGAATTGATTTCAGAGAAAGAATTGACTTTCGTCAAACCAAAATCCTCTCTTATCGAATTGTAATCAGGCAAGCCTCTTTCTCTACCACGATTGATATTGACTGAAGCCAAATCTAATCCACCTGCGCCCGGAGGTCCAAAAAGAAAGTTACGTACATCATCAATAATATGAGAATCAAAACTTTGTTGAGTTTGAACTCCCATCCCTTTGATATATGGCTCAATACCTCCGACCTCGGGAATAGCATCGGGGTTAAAGAAAGCATGGCGTAATTCCATATTGCCTTCCGGCAAAACCTGACCGTCGTTATCTATACGCATGACATTTCCATTAAGGAGCGTATGCCCCATGCGGAAAGCCGCCGCAGAAAATACATTTGAAACCGTCGGATTCAAGTTTGAATTATAGCCTGAGTATGTGGGTAAGTTGACCCCCATGGCAGGCAACCACTCTTCATAAACAATCGCTGCAAAAACAGCGGAAGTTCTTTTTCGTGCTTCTTGAAAGATGCGCTCATCTCTCCAGTTCAAGTGTTGTGCTTTTAATTCATCACAAATTCTATTGTGCTCTCGCACAAATAGAGTATGAAAACTAGCAAGCAGTGGATTTTCATTTGCTCTCACATCACCGGCAACGAATAGGCGAGTAGCCCTTCCTACATCGTCTGCCATACCCGGAGCACTTGGATCTACATTGTCACCATACTCACCATTGACCGTGTTGTAAGGAAGAAGATTTCCTGTAGAGGTTTTTAACTTTCCATTATTGAAAGATCTCAACCAATTTGCTCTATCATCATCAGAACCATAAATCGCAGAACCATCTAAAAAAGAAGTTATCGAATTAGGGAACTGGCGTGGATTGTTAGTAGCCGTTCCAGTACCTGGCATAAATTCCGTTCTCATCATTGGAATCATCATCTGCCCTGTTTGAAATGGATCAAACCAAGGATCACCCATTGGGACGGGTATCATGGCTGGTTCATTATTAGTATGAGTTAGTGTGAGGTCATGATCAACAAACTGACCAAACACCCAACAGTAATCACTTAAATGCATCACATCAGGCAACAAGCTATCCTGAGCAAAAAGCATATTACTTACCGTTCTTGGATTGGGGCGATTAACTCCTGTAGGAGCAGACATGCCATCTGCATAGACTAAATCAGTCAGTATCGTCAACGGCTCGTGAGTGGAACCCCAAGTGGAGTTATCCAAATTATTGCCGCTACCATCGTAACTTCTAAAATTTTGACCAAAGGAGAAAGTCAGAGAAAAACTAAAAAGTATCAGTGATATACATCGGAGGTACATATTCAGTTGTGTAAGTTTATTTCATGGAATTAACACTCCATTCAGTTAGCTGAATTCAGTGTCATTAATAATTTCAGTTAAAACTCGGTTCAAGGTAGTTTCTATTGTGAATCAATAGATAAAATGTAGGGGAAATTACAGCAAGCAAATATAGATCAATTTGCCCCCAGATGTGATGTTTCAAATTGTTTTTTTACTCATTTGTGACATATACCCTTTTTCAGGGATGACTACCTCTTGTTCGTTTTATTGGCTAAAGAGAAAAATAAATAATCCTATTTTTTCATTTATTATTTAACTAAAAAACATGCCACGATAAGCTTTTAACATTTGAAAACGTAGCTTTTCCAAATTATCCCATTTAATAGTTGTCTTTCCGAAACAAAATCCAACGACACCCCCTTCTTCGACTGTTTCTATTCAACCATTTCTTTACGTAAAACTTTTACACTTATGAAGAAGCAGTTCATTCTTTCCGTATTTTCTATTTTTTTCGCTTTTGGGGCTTTCGCCCAACAACCACTCAACTCCGCCGTCCACTTCGAAACCGCAAAGGCGGAACTCACACAAGAAGCAAAAACCAACCTCCTCGACTTCTCCAATCATCTCAAATCTTTTGGTGATTATTCTCTCGAAATCAAAGCACATACCGACAGTCGCGGCAGCAATACTTACAACATGGACTTGTCCAACCGCCGCGCCAACGCCGTCATGAATTTCCTTACGGAAAATGGCATTGAGTCACATCGATCTACTGCAACAGCATTCGGCGAAAGCCGCCCCGAGTTCTCAAACCAAACAGACGAGGGCATGCAAAAAAACCGCCGCGTTGATCTCATCGGAACCGTTTACACGATTGATGATTTAGCCCTTTTATTAGATCGCCTTTCGGCAAATGACGTGCAAGAGTTCCATTTTGCAGCCGATGAGGACATGAGATTGACAGCACGAAATGGCACCACTGTTTTGATCAATGCCAATTCGTTCGAAACCCTTGATGGTCAGTCAGTTACAGGCGACATCACTTTCAAAATGGAAGAAGCATACAACGATTTAGACATCATCGCTAAAGGTCTCTCTACCCTCTCCAACGACCAAATGTTAGAAACCGGCGGCATGATTTACATGGAAGCCGAAGCCAACAATCAGCCGCTCCACCTCAAAGACTCGAAAAACTTAATTGTCGAAATGCCCACTGCCCAACAAAAACAAGGCATGGAACTTTTCATGGGAGAATCCACTACCGATGAAATCGTCAACTGGCAACCTACGGGTCAGCCATTCGCGACCAATACAAAGAGTTTACTCCAACTCCCTCCGCGACCAAAAATGATTAACTACAAAACCATTTCTTTCAAACCATATAACTGCCCGTTGCCCAAAATCAAAACGCCTAAAAAACCACGCAAACCAATTGAACCTCGCGAGCCAAAACGCAGCGAGTTTCAATACAATCCATCATTTTTCAAAAAGCTAAAATTGGGTAAAACCAAAATTGAGGACATCGAGCAAAAGAAATATGAAGAAGCACTTGCCAGATATAAAACCAGAAAAGAGCGATACGAAAACAGATATATGCCCAACTACGCAGCAGACCTCAAAAAGCACGAGGAACAAATGACGGTTTATCAAAACCAAGTCGCCGACCGAGATTCAATTTGCCACATCAAGGGGGATAAATACTACAATTTCTACAGGGAGAAAAACCGAAAAATAGATAGTATTCATACCGCCAAGCATCATGAGCAATTGAAAATTTGGAGAGAAGTGCGAGAGAAAAAAATCCAAGCCTTCGAAAACTCAACGGAGGTGAATACAGATTCGCGTTCACTTCGGGCGTATGTCTTTAATGTCAATCAGTTGGGATGGATCAACTGCGACCGCTTCCGCAACACTCCGGAAGAGGAACTGATGGCAGTCAGTATCGAAAGCACATCCAGTATCAAAAACGAGATGGTTTACATTATTTTTAAAGATGGCAGGTCGGCGATTCGACCGCAAAAAAGTGGGCAGTTTTATGTCCAGAAAAATCTACCGTTGGGAGAGGAGGTTGCCATCGTTGGCATTAAAGTCAAAAATGGACGACCGCAATTGGCAATTTTGGATAGTAAAATTCAGCAGGAAAATAAATTCAAACTCAATTACGAAAACGCGACTTTAAAAGAGATTCGCAATGCA
>CALCJP010000211.1 GCA_937967625.1 uncultured Saprospiraceae bacterium | reverse complement strand
GAACCGCCGACCAGCTGATTACAAATCAGCTGCTCTACCAACTGAGCTACGGTGGCTTATTATTTTCGCATTTTTTTCATATAATGAAAAACAAGAATCATAAATGATTGATTATCATGCTTTTAAATGAGAAAAATTCGTAAATTTTAATGGCTTATAACTGCAACTTTTTGCCCGTTTTTTCTAAGCGCTCGCAAAGATATACTTTTTAAATAAAAATGAAAATTTTACATTTCAATTTTTGAAATTCTTATTTAGGCAAAAAAGTTCCGAGGAACAAAAAAAATCGACAATCAGATTCTTTTTCTGACTTCCGATTTTACGGTACGCTTTCAAAAAGGGTTTCATTTCAAATTAAAAAAATTAAAATTCATATCCTTTTTTCTTGGCAACCTTATGATTTGCCTTATTCATTGATTTATCAAGGGTGTTGGTTTGTGCATCATCAGCTAATTTTTCACGCGCCTCCGTTTCGTACTTTTTAGCTTTCGCCTCCGATTCTCGAATCTGAGATTGAAACCCCTCTCTCCGAGTCTTTTGTTTTAATTAAGTTTGGTGGTTGGCATTGGATTCTTTCCCATAAGGTGGCATGGATTAGCAATCAGTCTTGCGTAATTTCCCGAAAGGGAGAAGAAAAATTAGGCGATAATTTAAAACTATCGCCTAATTAGGTCACCTTACCGTAAGGTGACATCACCTTTAAAAATTTCAGTCAAACCGTCAAAGAATTCCACTTCCGCATAGAAAATATAAACGCCTGAATTCAACATCTTGCCTTGGAAGCGACCGTCCCAACCGATGCCGGGATCAGAACCGGCTGAGGGTTCGAAGTCGTTGACATTATAGAGCATATTGCCCCAGCGGTCGAAGACGCTAAAGGTTTTGATTTCTTTGACTAATGCCAAATCTCCATAAATCTGCAAAACGTCATTGATGCCATTTTGGTCACGTGGTGAGAAAGCAGATGGAATATAAACCGGATAGACTTTCTGCACATCAATTCGAATATCATCCGAAGCAGGGCAGCCATTCAGATTTTCGATGCGAACCGTATATACCGTCTGACCTGTCGGCGAAACCCAAGCAGTCAGGCAATTGATAATATTCGTTTCATCGCAAATCGGGAATTGCTCACTTGGCGACCAACTCACATTAGATAGCAAATCAGGCGCATAATTAGTCACTGCTTCCAATTGCAAACTATCAGGGAAAGTCGTTGGATTTTCGCCTGCTGTGATGACGATTTCGACGGTCAATTCATCGGGTTCTGTGATTTGGAAAGTGATGTCACTTTCGCAGCCGTTGGTGTCGCGTCCGGTGATATTATAAGTGCCGGCGCCGAGATTTGGAAAGAAGTCGTCTGAACTAAAATCACTTCCGTTGAAAGAGTATTCGAAAGGAGGAACGCCGCCCATCATACCGACGACTTGTATCTGTCCGTCATTTCGCCCAAAGCAGGTGATTTGAGTGACTTGCGCATCTATCTGCGGATCAGAAAAAGAGGCATCCACAAATACATCATCTGAATTCATGCAGCCATTGGCGTCGGTGACGAAAAGGGTGTAATCGCCTCCTTCATCCACATCAATTTCGGGAGTAGCGCCAACGGCATCGCCATTTAGCTCCCAGCGATAGGTGGCTCCGGTGATTGGGTTTTGCTCTCCAATCCTAACCATTTCGGCATCGCAGGAGAGGACTTGCATATCGCCTGCTTCGACATCGGGTATTGGATTGACTTCGATGTCAATTGTATTGGAATAGGTACATCCGTTTTCAATAAATTCGACAGTAACGGTTTGAGTACCGACACCTGCTGTCTGTGGGTCGAAACGTCCATTATCAATTCCATTTCCGCTTACGCTAAATGTCCCAGAGCCATCGCTTCCTTGCGGATCGAAAAGAATTGGCACCGAAGCGGCATCAATACATAATGGAGCAACGGGTGAAATATCGATATTGATGGTTGGACATGGTAATACTGGGCAAAACTGCTCATCTGTAACATCAGGACAAGCATTTGGGCTTACAGCCACAACTCTTATTCGAGCACCGCCGGTACCAACGGGCAAACCATCAACTTGATAACCAGGTCCAAAAAGACCTTGACCTTCCAATTGGAAATTTCCACTTCCTAATGGTTCCTCAAGAAATACATCATAAAAGGAAGGTCTATTATCATTCCAAGTGAATCCAACAGAGGTTGTAGTTGTAATAGAAGGATCGCAAGTGATAGTTATCGGATCATTTTCAGGATCAACTTGGATTTGCTCGCTTTGTGTTGATTCGCAACCATTATTGTTGATAGTAAGTGAAATAGTTTGCGAACCAGTATCACCTGTACCTGTCCAATTGATTGTCTGTGGGTCATCGTTAGTTCCAGAAATGGAGCCACCGTCAAAATCCCAATTGAAAACCGCATTGGGTGAGGCAGAACCCGTGAATGCAATATTCGCCGCATCAGTTTCGCAGAATCTATCATCAATCATAAAATCCGCCACTGGCTGATCCCACATACGAATGGTTAAATTATCAGTATAGGTGCAACCATCGGAAGTGTAGGTGTAGCCAAAGCTATATGTGCCTTCGCCGGAAGGCGTAAAAATTCCATCGGTAGTGATGTGGGTGCCGCCCGTCCATTCGCTGATGCCTGTCATGTTGGTGGGGTCATCCTGAATGGTTGCCATCATTTGGATTGGATTGGTTGAGCCTACTATCAGGCAGGTATCCAAAATAGGTTGTATTTCCACGACAGTGGGTGGGCATTGCTTGGCGCGGCAGGTGAAAGAAGTCATCTCTGCCGGACACGCCGAGGCTGGATTGCTGACGACGAGTTCTATGGTAATCTCGTCATTTGGCGAAAGCCCATCAAAGAAAGCTGAAGTCGCTGTGGAGGAGGTTATTGAAAACCCCGGTGTCACTACATTAACCTGATAATCAGTCGCATTCAGCACAGGATCCCAAACGAACTCGATCATAGTATTGCCGGTGTTATCAGGATTGCAACGGAGGTTGGCAGCCAATGGATTGATGGCTTCATCGACGCGAATGGTTCGGCTGATTGGGAAGCCGGTGCAACCATTTTCCGTAAGGATAAGGGTAATGGTATCTACTATGCCTGCTTGTGTCCATGACAACTCATAAGGACCTGCGCCGGAACCGCTGACGACGGTTGCTTGTCCGAAATCCCAATCAAAAACAGCGGTTGGGTCGGGTGTGCTTGCCAACGTCATCATGGCTACATCTGTCACGCAAATGGAGTCCTGATTGAAGGTGATAAAATTATTGGGGAGCGGATTCAATTCAATCGTCGAGGTGAAGGTCTGAAAGCAGCCTGAGCCAATTGGATACTCCACTTCGACGGCAATTGGTGCGGCTCCTGCGCCAAAGGTATTGCCAGCGGCTGTGGGGAAAAACATACCACCGCTGGAGATATAATCATTCATATCATTGCCATCGTGCCAGCGCAAACGGACGCTATCTATGAGGTTATCGCCCAGCATATTGACAATCGAAATCATGGTATCTAAATCAAAAGCCGCTACGCCTCCAGAAAGGCAAATCGGCGGAACACTCGGCATCGCCAACGAATAGGTTGGACAATTTTTCGCCTCACATCGGAGGGTATCGCCCACCGTTCCGCAGACGGTTGTGCCGGTTACAATCACTCCGATTTCGACCTCGTCGCCGGGGTTGAGGCCTGTGACGTTATAATTCAGAGTGCCATCGAAAATGCCGGCTGTGCCGTCCAATAATTCGACATCGTAGGTCAGGGCATTGGGGATGGCTCCCCAGGTGAAATCAATTGAGTTTTGGTTGCTCGTGCAGGTGACTACTAATGGTTGGAGCGCCTCATCGACTTGGACGGATTGCATATTTGGCGCCGAGGCGCAATTATTTTCTGTTACGGTCAATGATAGGTTTTTCGCACCTGAACTCGTCCATTCAATTTCAAAAGGATCGGACATGGTTCCGGTTCCTGAGTTTACGTTGCCGCCATCGAAATTCCAATCAAAATCGGCTGTTGCTGCTGCATTGCCGCTGTAAAAAATAGTGGAGGTATTATCTTCGCAAATAGGCGATTCTAAATCAAAATCAGCGGATGGCTGTGCATTGATTACAACTGGTAGCGAGGCATCATAGTCACAATTATCTTTTGTGTAAACGACGCGCAAGTTGAGCGTCCCGGGGTTGACTGAGGAGGCGTTGGGGTCAAACATATTGCCTGTGACTCCTGCTCCTGACCACACAAAAACACCTGTGTTATCTCCCGCTGTCGCGGAAAGTTGAACAGGGGTTGCGTTGCCATCTTTGCAGAAAGGACCAATGGCAGCAGGCATGACTGGCACTGGCGGGCAGCTCGATGTCACGCAGGTTTGACTATTTCGACTATCACCACAAGCTGAGCTGCCAGTAGCAACTACTTCAATGGTTATCATATCACCAGTGTTGAGACCAGAGACCGTTACGGTTCTGTTGGTTTGATCTACAACGCCTGGTCCATTGACGGTATAGCTGGTTGCGCCAGGCACTATATCCCACTCAAAAACGATTTCATTTAAAGTCGTTGTCAAACAACGAATTACGGGTTGT
>CALCJP010000210.1 GCA_937967625.1 uncultured Saprospiraceae bacterium | reverse complement strand
AATCAATTGAGTATCAGTGTCTTGTTCATCACGAACCACCTTTCCGCTCCACAAAACATTATCAATCATTAAGTAGCCTTTCGGCGAAAGTTTCGGGAGGAGCATTTCGTAATAAAGGTCATTTTCCTTTTTTGCCGCGTCGATAAATATCAAATCAAAGTTTAAGTCGAGGGTTGGAATCAGCTCCCGCGCGTCTGCGTTGTGGTACTTAATCTTTGATTCTAATTTCGCTTTCGCGAAATATTTTTGAGCAATCCATTTCAATTCAGGATTGACTTCGATGGTATGCAAAATGCCTCCTTCTACCAAACCTCTTGCCATACAAATAGCAGCATAGCCCGTAAAAGTGCCGACCTCCAAAATTGCTTTTGGTTGAATCATGCTGCTGATAAACTCCAAAAATCGACCTTGCGTCCTTCCCGAAATCATCTGCGGAGACATAATTTTCAAATAGGTCTCTCGCTCCAATTCGTACAAAACCGAATCAGGCACCGAAGTATGATTTTCACAATAAAGATGAGTTGCTTTCAAAAACGAATCCATGTAATTGTCATTTCAATTTCTACAAATGAGGAGCGTCGCGTTTCTGTTTGTCATTGTTGTGTCTAATTATCGACTTGCTCCGTATATTTGCCGAAAGGCGCTTAAATTCGCAATGATAAAATATATGCACCATGAGAACTTATTTTTTACTATTCTTTTTATTTCAATTTTCAATTTTAGTTGCGCAGGAATCGCTCAGTCCGCTTCCTGAACCCATCAGCAACAACGCAGTCACCGAGGCAATGGTCAATGGCGAAATTTTCATTTATACCTTTTCGGGCATTGATGAAACCAAGCGTTGGGATGGCATTCATAAAAGAGCCTATCGCCTCGATTTCAATAGGGATAAATGGGAGCAAATCGGCGATCTTCCCTCTGGCACAGGTCGTATTGCAGCAGGCGCAAGCACAGTAAAAAATAAAATTTACATCATGGGCGGCTATGAAGTTTTTTCAAATGGTAGTGAGCGCTCCCTCGACGAAGTTCATATTTATGACCCAGAAACCAATGAATATCTGCCTGACGGCAAACCAATTCCTGTACCGATTGACGACCATGTGCAAGCTGTCTATAAAGACAGTTTGATTTTTTTAGTAACTGGTTGGAGCCAAACGACCAATGTCGGAAATGTCCAAATTTATGACCCTTCTCGTGATGAATGGCAGGAAGGAACACCAGTTCCAGCAGGAACTAAATACAAAGCATTTGGAGCATCAGGTACAATTTTGGGCGATACACTTTACTACTTAGGGGGAGCGAAATCAAGTGCGGGCTTTGGCGGAAGCACTTTTTTCCGAAAGGGATATATCAACCCAACTGACCCCACTCAAATTGAATGGATGGCTTCGCCAAGCCCAGTTGGGATTGTTTACCGCGCAGCCTGTGCTTCTTTCGATGAAAATATTTTATGGTTCGGCGGCTCCGATGAAACTTATAATTACAATGGCATAGCATACAATGGTTCTGGTGGCGTTGAGCAGAGAAAAGAAATCATTTCATTCCGTCCTGAAGATGGAGTTTTTGACGTTCCGGCTCAATCAAATGATGTTCCAATGGATCTTAGAGGCATTGCTTCTTTGGGTGACGGATTCTTGGCTCAAGGGCAGTTTGTAACTGTTGGCGGTATGATTGAAAATCAAACGGTTACTGATGAAGTTCGGGTTCATCAATTATTCATTGTCAGAACAGAAAATATTGACAATCAACGTGTTAGCGTTTATCCAAACCCTGCCAGTGATCTAATTTCCATCAAAATGGAAGGTCAATTTAAAGCGAAGTTATTTGATATTTTTGGTCAAGAAATCATTTCCCGAAAGGGGGTTGAAAAAATAGAAATTGATCTTTCTCGCCTTTCGGCAAATGTGTATTTTTTGCAAGTTGAAGATGGAGAAGGTGGGCGATTGATTCAAAAAGTAATTAAAAGCAACTAACTATAAAAACCGTAGGCTGAGCCTGTCGAAGCCGAAAGTAATATGCACTGTTTTTCAATTTCGGCTTCGACAAGCTCAGCCTACGGATGGCTCAAAACTTAATAATCTTCAACCCCTTCTTATCCGTAATAAATCGCTTAATAATTCGCTTCACTTCGGGATTGCTTTGGTAATATTTGATGCATTCCAAAAGGTCTTCTGCTGTGCCTGAAAAATCCGATTCTTCAAAATAACCGAAGCCTAAATACTCTCCCTCTTCGATGGCAATGACTGTTTTCTCACCGGGCGTTCTGCCTTTATCGATGATGAAGTAACTTCCTTCCAAAACAGTGGAAAGTCGTTCCAATGCTTGCTCTGCGCGTTCGTTATATTCTTCTACCGATTCTATGCCGCCACAGGCGCCGTGACACTTTTTGATGGTGTAGTAAAAACAAGCACCTGAGCCAGAGTCAATGCCCATCAATCGAGTACATAACTCGAATTCATTGACCATGTATTGAAGGGCGTTTTTGGCGTGGGTGATTCTTCCGTATTCGTTGATGATGTTTAGTTTTTTGCGCTCTTTTGCTTTTGGAGTTTTGATTTCGAAAGTGAGATAACCTGCCTCATTTTGAGATTGATGAATGACGTAAGGAAAATGCTTTACCCGCTGAGCCTTATTGACTGGAGGCGAAATGGATTTAATCTCACTCGATTCGAGTAGCAAGGCAATCAATTCACTGCCCGTGATTTCATAACTAATCGACCTCGATTGCTTCTGCAAAATGGCAGCCTTTCGGGTCTGATCCGTAAAATGCTCCATGATTCGCTTTCGAATATTGATGCTTTTTCCGACGTATAAAACGTCTCCATTTTCGTCATGGAAATAGTAAACGCCACATTCTTCTGGAATCGCATGGAGATATTCCAAGGTGATGCCTTGAGGCAATTTCGATTCTTTTATGCCTCGATTGATGAAGTCTTTTGCCTCATCTTCGCCGTTTTGTTTTTTTAATATTCTTTCGAATAAATTCGTCATCGCCAGCGTATCAGCCATCGCGCGGTGGCGGTCATTGACTTTGATTCGAAAATGTTTTATCAGATTTCCTAAACTATAAGAACGCAGCCCCGGAAAGACCTTTCGCGACAAGCGAACCGTGCACAACTGCCGCCTCGAAAACGTAAACCCTAAACGACTAAATTCGGCTCTGATGAAACCATAATCAAACCGAACATTGTGCGCGACAAAGACGCGTCCCTCCGTCATTTTCACCACCTTCTTAGCAACCTCATAAAATTTCGGTTGCCCCAGAACCATATCATTAGAAATCCCCGTAATTCGAGTGATGTTAGCTGGAATCAAGCACTCCGGGTCTAAAAGTGTTTCATAGGAATCTATCACTTTTTCGCCATCGTGGATGATGATTGCGATTTCAGTGATTCGATCGCGATTTGCCCGACCTCCCGTCGTTTCGATGTCTATCAATGCGTATTCAGTGGGCATTCGGATTTAAAAATTTATGTTTTAAAAAAATGTAAAATTAAAAACAATTTGGTTTTAACAAAATCGGCTAAAATTGAAGCAACATGCAAGGTTTACTAAACTTTTTTTGATAATAATTCCGTTGAGTCTCTTTCAATTTGAGTAAATACTACACCCGAAGTTTAGTAAACCTTTACTTTGTCTAATACTCAGAAAAATCTACTTTTACCGCATGAAAAGGAAGCATTTGACCAACCATATTTTGATGATTCGCCCTGCCAATTTTGGGTTTAATGAAGAGACTGCGGAGAGCAATGCCTTTCAAGTCAAAAAAACGAAATTGACTGCTGAAGACATTAAGAAAACTGCTCGGAAAGAGTTCAATGAATTTGTAAAAAAGTTGCGCAAAAAAGGCGTAGAGGTAACTGTGGTGGAAGACACGCGCCAACCAGTCAAACCTGATTGCGTCTTTCCAAACAACTGGGTGAGTTTTCATCAAGATGGCTCGGTGGTGACCTATCCGATGCTTTCTAATTTGCGAAGATTGGAGCGGCGAGAGGATTTGATTACGGCATTGGGCGAAAGCCATAACATCTCACAACGTGTTCATTTTGAGCACTTTGAGCACCAAGGTCAGATTTTGGAAGGCACCGGAAGTTTGGTTTTGGATCGGTTCCATAAAATTGCTTATGCTTGCCTTAGCCCTCGAACCGATGAGAAACTATTTGACCTTTTTTGCTCGAAAATGGGTTACCGAAAAGTCGCATTTGAGTCTGTAGATCAAAAAGGTCAACAAATTTATCACACCAACGTGATGATGGCAATGGGAATTGATTTTGTGGTAATTTGCCTTGATTCCATTCCCAATAAAAAAGAAAGGAAAACGGTTGAAACGACATTCCGCGAAAGCGGCAAAAAAGTAATCGAAATCACCTTTGAGCAAATGAATTCCTTTGCGGGAAATATGCTTCAAATTCGAGGAGCAAACCATTCACCTCTGCTCATCATGTCGCAAGCCGCTTTTAATTCCCTTTCGGGAAATCAAATCAAGGAACTTGAAAAACACACCGAAATCCTATCAAGCGACATCCCCGTGATTGAGCAATTTGGCGGCGGTAGCGTCCGCTGCATGATGGCAGAAGTCTTTTTGCCGAAAGGTTAAAATTAGCTTGATTGAAAATTTCGTTTCTTTGGCAATCAAATAAAATCGAATCAATGAATAAAGTTGTAAAAAATGCGCAAGCAGCATGTGAAGGAATTGAAAGCGGCATGACCCTCATGTTGGGAGGTTTTGGGCTTTGCGGCATTCCTGAAAATTGCATTGCGGAACTCGTCAATAAAAACGTCAATAACCTCACCTGCATCTCCAACAACGCTGGAGTCGATGATTTTGGATTGGGTCTGTTGTTGCAGAAAAAGCAAATCAAAAAAATGATCTCTTCTTATGTCGGCGAAAACGATGAATTCGAGCGACAGATGTTGAGCGGAGAGTTGGAAGTTGATTTGATACCTCAAGGTTCGTTGGCAGCGCGTTGTTATGCAGGCGGAGCGGGGATTCCTGCTTTTTTCACCCCAGCAGGTTATGGAACCGAGGTTGGAATCGGAAAAGAAGTCAGATGGTTTGATGGAAAACCTCACCTTTTGGAGGCCGCTTTAACTGCTGATTTTGCCATCGTAAAAGCATGGAAGGGCGATAAATTCGGCAACTTAGTTTTCAAAGGAACCGCTCGAAATTTCAACCCAATGATGGCAATGGCTGGAACGATTACAATTGCTGAGGTAGAAGAACTGGTGGAGCCAGGAGAATTAGATCCAAATTTCATCCACACCCCAGGTGTTTTTGTCCAACGAATTTTCCAAGGAGAAAAATACGAGAAGCGAATTGAGCAAAGAACAGTTCGCCAAAAGGAATCATAATTATTGATTCTTTTCACTTTCGTGAAATAATTAATTAGAAAATCATTCAACAAAATAATATGCTCACAAAGCAACAAATCGCCCAAAGAATTGCTCAAGAATTAGAAAGTGGCTGGTATGTCAATTTAGGCATTGGTATTCCAACGCTTATCGCAAATTATGTCCCAGAAGGAATCGACGTCACCTTCCAATCCGAAAACGGAATCTTAGGAATGGGTCCTTTTCCATTCGATGGCGATGAAGACGCGGATTTGATCAATGCCGGAAAGCAAACGATTACTGCCATGCCCGGCGCTTGCATTTTTGACTCAGCCACGAGTTTTGCAATGATCAGAGGAAAACACATACAGCTTACCGTTTTGGGAGCAATGGAGGTCAGCGATCAAGGAGACATCGCCAACTGGAAAATACCGGGCAAAATGGTCAAAGGAATGGGGGGCGCGATGGATTTGGTAGCTTCTGCTGATAATATTATCGTCGCGATGATGCACACGAACAAAAGAGGGAAATCCAAATTGTTAAAGCAGTGTTCGCTTCCATTGACAGGTGTCAGATGTGTTAAAAAAATAGTGACCAATTTGGCGGTATTGGACGTAGTAGATGGAGGCTTTAAATTATTAGAAAAAGCGCCGGGAGTGACAGTTGAGGACGTTCAAAATGCCACTGAGGGCAGATTAATTGTTGAAGGTGAGGTTCCTGATATTAAAATATGATTGTAATTCACCATGCCAAATTTCCTAAAAAACAAGTATTTTTAATCAAAAAAGGTTAAAAACTGTTAAGTTGGTATTGAGTTTTTAACTAATATACCATAATTTGCGTTTGCTAATTGAACAAGACAAATTTACAACCATGAGTTCTACATTTAAAAACACAATTCTCTTTAGTGTCTCCTTTCTCTTTTTTATGTCCTTTTCAACTATTGGAGTGAGCCAAAGTTCCATGCCATACGTGGATTTAGTTGGTGAATGGAAAATCGTTTTTAAAGATTCTGAAAAGACGATGTTGCTCAACGTTGAGCAAACCGCTCCGCTTGGTTTAGGCAGGTTGAACAACGCTCCTGTCATCATCAATATCAGAGGTGAAAAGATTAATTTCATTTGTGACCGCAAGACGAAATCAGGTAAAAAAAGAAGAGTACGGTTCGTTGGGGAGATGGACGGAGAAGAAATCAAAGGTAAAATGTACTTTTCTCCGAAAGGAGGCTCTCAATACGTTGAGTGGGTAGCGTATAACCGATAGGTTGCTCCTACCAACTCTGCTCAAATGAAAAAGCGCTTTTGACTTTTAGGGTCAAAAGCGCTTTTTTTGTCTAAAAAAATAAAGATGAAAAATTTGCTACTATTGTTATTTGTAGTTGGAATAGTTTCTTGCACCCAAAATGCCACAACAACAGAGACTAATCAAGTTGATTCTACTTCTAAAAATACGAACTCAAAATCCGCTTCAACTGGTAGGATAGAGTATGTTGATGAAGACTATTCATTAGTAATTGAGATAGATAAATATGAACGTTCTTTCCTTTTTGGGAAAGGAATTTTAAAAAACAAAAGAGACACTGATAATACATTTGCACCGTCGTCCCTAATTTGTGTAAACAATGGAACTGAGGGAGCGCTTTATCTAAATCAGGCTGATGGATTAAAATTGGAAGACCGTGAAAACATGACTAAAGAAGAAATTAGAGATTTCCACATGAAGAATTATTCCAAATTAATGCCCATTCAAAAAATAGAATTAAAGCCGAACGAAGAAAGGTCTCTAAACGTAAAAATTAATTTTTCTAAACCAATAGGCGATCCAAAACAGACTATTTTAAAAAAAAACAGTCCTTCTGAAAAATAAAACTTATCAATCATGAAAAAATCATTACCACTCCTACTTTTCATCTATTCATTTCAATTTCTCTCAGCTCAATCTGCCTTCGATTTAGTCTATGAAGTTTTTGAAAACAAATGCAATTCCTGCCACAATAATAGCAACCCGCTTGGGAATTTGGATTTAGAAGGCTCCGGCTCCAACATTATCCAAAAAAAGCTCAAGGTTTACTCCAATTTAGTCAATGTGAAACCTTTCAATTCTTTTGCAGCTGATGAGGGCATTGATTTGATAGAACCCGGCCGAGCAGATCAAAGCTTTTTATTTCAAAAGATTAATAATGATTTTGACCCTTGGGTGGAGTGGAATCCGCAAATGGGACACAGCATGCCTCCTGATGATCCTTTAACTGATTATGAAAAAGAACTGATTCGTCAATGGATCCTTTTTGGGGCAGATAGGACAGGGAAAGAATTTGATGAGAAAGTGATTGAAAGGTTTTACGCTGAAGGTGGAATCAAAAGCTACTCTGATGGACCTCCACCTGCTCCAGCGGCTGATGAAGGGTTTCAAGTTAGAGTTGGTCCTTTTTTCCTTGATGAAAATGGACAACCAAATGATGAGTTGGAGTTTTTCTCAAAATATGCGCTTGATTTAGATGATGACATGGAGGTCAATAGAATTGATTTGAAACTCGCTGATTACTCACATCATCTGATTGTTTATGCATTTGGAGATAGTAAAGGAAATAATCTCCCTAATGGGTTGAGATTGCAAGCAGATCATTCGGATGTCTCTTTGGTGGCAGCAGTTCAAGAACCGACCGATCTGAAGTTGCCTAATGGAACTGCTTTCTTTTGGGACAACGATTTGGTTTTGGATTTGAATGCGCATTATATCAATTATTCGCCACAAGGGATTTATCAGGCTGAGGCATATCTCAACGTATATACTCAACCAAAAGGAACCGCAGCCCAAGAAATGAAAACGAGCCTAATCACAAATTTCAATATTCCGATTCCAAACAACGGTGAAATCATTACTCATACAGACAATATCAACCCAAACGCTGGAAAACTTTTCGTTTGGGGAATCATGGGACACACGCACCAATATGGACGTGATTACAAAGCCTACCGTCGAGTAAATGGATTTAGAGGAGACATAGTGTATGACGCTTCTTGTCCACGCGGCGAGCCAGGCTGTTCTTCTCCTTATTATGATTATCGACACATTCCGATGAGGTATTTTGAGCCTTTGGAACCTATTGATTTCAATTTTGCCAATGGGTTGATTCATGAGGCAAAATGGGAAAACAATGGACCTCGATCTGTCAATTTTGGAGTCACCTCCGATGATGAGATGATGGTACTCGTGATGATGTTTACGGAAGACACAACGGGGATAGACTTCTCAAACGTAGCAAACCTCAATCAATTGGAGGGAGTTTCTGTTTTTCCAAATCCAACTCAGGCAGACTTTCAAATTAACTTTCCTTGGGTCGATGATTATTCGATTCGCATGTTGGATTTGACTGGCAAGGTCATTTTCCGAAAGGAAGAAAAAAATGCAGCAGTTTCGTTGATTGAAAATTTAGATTTTCTGGAAGGGATATATTTTTTAGAAGTCATAAATTCTGAGGGCAAAAGGAGTATCACTAAGTTGGTTTTACAGAAAAGTTAAGCTGTCTATAAAATTACTTTTTACACTTCAAATAGAACATTTGACCTATTAGTCAGTTTGATAAAGAAAACTTAATCAAATGAGACTTTCGTCAAATGTTCTATTTTTTTTGCTGGTATGTTGTTTCCTTTCATGCGCAAGTGAAAATTCAACAAAAGTTGAAAATCCAGCAAATACCGCAGTTGTAAAAGATGGAGAACCATCGGTGTCATCAAATACAATTGCTGAAAAATCAACTGAAGCAAAAAACGAAAAACCTCCTGCTTCCGTAGCAGCAAATCCACCAGCAAAAGTGGCTAAAGAAATAGTTCAGGCTGAGGAAAAAAAAGGATCAGATACAAAAGCTGCTGCCCTCCCTAAATCAACGCCAAAGGAAGTTGAAGCCATCATCAACAACGCCGTCAATAGCCAACCGAAAGCAACCCCAAAAGGAGACAATTCAAAAGTAAACTCCCCTACTCCAACCACCTCTGTCGTGGCCACAAAACCAAATCCTGCACCGAAAAAAGAAGAGAAACCAGTCATTACAAAACCCAACCACAAAAATTTCGGAGCGCTTTTGAAAAAGTACGTCTCCGCTTCAGGTGATGTCAATTATAAAGGTCTAAAAGCGGACTACGAGTCACTCAAAAACTATCTTTCTGAACTGGCAAAAGAAACCCCAAAATCAGACTGGAGCCGCAACGAAAAATTAGCCTATTGGATCAATGCCTACAATGCCTTTACTATTGATTTAATTTTGAACAATTACCCGGTATCTAAAATCACAGATTTAGATGGCGGTAGCCCCTGGAAAGTGAGCAGAATCGATTTAGAAGGAAAGAAATACTCTTTAGACCAAATCGAAAATAAAATCATCAGACCTCAATTTAAAGACGCACGTATCCACTTTGCGGTCAATTGCGCAGCAAAGTCCTGCCCAACCCTTTTAAACGACGCCTTCTATCCCAATACCCTCAACAGCCAACTTGAATCTCAGACGAAGAAATTCATCAACAATCCAGCTTTCAATAAAATCGAAAATGGAGCATTTGAGGTCTCCAAAATATTTGAATGGTATGCTGAAGACTTTGGTGATTTGATCAGTTATCTCAACAAATACTCCAATGTTCAAATAGATGATTCGGCGAAAGCCGCATTTAAAGAATACGATTGGTCATTAAATGGGCAATAAATGTCCGCCATAAGTTAATCTCCTTATTGAATATGCTAAATCTCTCATTTCTACAATATTAGAGATGAGAGATTTTTAATTTTAGGAATTGTTTTAATCGACTCAAATTTTTCGAAAATTTAATACCCATCATTATGAAAAGAATTTTTACAATAATTTCTATCATGGCAATTGGTGCCGTAGTTTTTGCTCAAAGCCCACGTATGGTTCTATTCGAGCATTTTACACAAGCATCATGTGGTCCTTGTGCGGCAATCAATCCACAAGTCCAACCAATTTTAGATGCAAACACGCATCGTTCTACATCAATAAAGTACCAAACAAGTTGGCCTGGTTTCGACCCAATGCACAACCACAATGGTAGTGATGTTAACAACCGAGTAGCATATTATGGAGTAACAGGAGTTCCAAATTCAGTAATTGACGGTGACGGTCCAGGGTCTTCAACTAGTGTAATTAATGAGCCGGATCTTAATGCTCGAGTTGTTATGATGTCTCCTTTCACTTTGGATTTAAGCCACAAAACCCAAAAGAGATTTGGCGGAGTAGATATTGACTTAACAATTACTGCTTCTCAGGATTTCACAGGTGGAGATTTGGTTGCTCATGTAGTCATCGTTGAGAAAACCATTTCATTCACTGCTCCTCCTGGTTCTAATGGAGAAAGAGATTTCCATAATGTTATGAAAAAAATGCTTCCTAACGGAAACGGAACTGACATCAAGGACAGCTGGACAAATGGCGAATCCATGAATCTTTCCCTCTCTTGGGATTTTGAAAATGTTTATAATTTAGATGAAATCGAAGTTGTAGCATTTATTCAAGACAACAGAGGTCAGGAAGTCCTTCAAGCAGCTCACAGTGCGGCAAATCTAATGGCAGCTGGCGCAAATGACGTAGCTATTACTCGCGCAACTGGCTTTTCAAGTTTTGATACAGAGGGTATTTGCGGAAGCGAAACCACTCCAACTATCGAGATTTTGAATGGCGGCAGCTCTAACCTGAGTTCTGCAAAAATCTATTATAGCATCAATGGAGGTATGGAGCAAGAGTACGATTGGTCAGGTAACTTAAGATTCCTTGACAAGCAAGTTGTTTCGTTGCCAGCGATTGGTTTTACCAATCAGGCAGTAAACAGCATTGATGTAAGAATCGAAAGCCCGAATGATAGCCAAGATGCTCAAATGAGCAATAACACAATCAACCGTTCTTTCAAAGCAGCTCCAATGACTACAACTGTATCAAGAGTTGAGGTTAGACAAGGACCAACTACCAATAACTTGACTTGGGAAATCAGAAATGATAAAGGTGACCCAATCTACTCAGGTGGACCTTATGGCTCATCTTTCGCAACTGATGAAGTTGACCTTTCTCTTGACGCTGACGAGTGCTATACCGTTTTTGCTGATAACAACGCAAATGGATTGAATGGTTATATTCGTTTATACAATGATTCTGATGAGCGATTGGTTGATGTGACATTCGAATCAAGTGGTGAATACACTACGGATTTTGGAACGTTCTCTATCTCTTCAACTGATAACCTAATTGAAGCAAACACATTGAAAGTGTATCCAAATCCAGCTTCATCTACGACTTTCGTCGAATTTGAGTTATTGGAAAACACTCAAATGACTTTCGCTTTAGTCAATACAATTGGACAAAAAGTTTGGGCACAGACTAAGCAACTCAATGCAGGTACACAACAGGAAGAAATCAATGTTAGCGATTTAGCTAAAGGACTTTACTTCTTGCAAATGACTACCGATGGTGGTCAATCAACCCAACAAATCATCGTTGAGTAATTATTTGAATTTTTATTTTTCCCTTTCGGGAAATAACATATCAAGAGAGCCGTCGAATTCAAATTCGACGGCTTTTTTCGTATCAACCAGTTTATCAGTATGCGAAATTTCATTTTCCGAAAGGAAAATAAACTGCTCTGACTCCGACTTCTACTTTCATAGCTGAGTACAGGACAAAATATAGGTTTACTAAACTTCGCTTTCGCTAAATGCACTGATTTCAATAATTCTATTCGCGAGTTTTTTAAAAATTAAGTTTAGTAAACCTCTCTTTTCACTTTTGTCCTGTACTTAGCTTTCATAGTTAACTGCTAATAAAAATGTGGATAATTAATTAGTAAAAATCCGCCATTCGTCATCCGTTGACCATCATTCGTTATGTACCTTTGCGCCAAAATTAGAGCAGTATGCCAACCAACTATAAGTATGACATGCGAGGCGTTTCCGCCACGAAAGATGAAGTTCACAAAGCCATCAAAAACTTAGACAAAGGCGAATACCCACTCGCCTTTTGCAAAATTTTACCAGACATCGCAGGCGGCAAACCCAACTACGTCAACCTCATGCACGCCGACACAGCAGGCACCAAAACCAGCCTTGCGTACATGTATTGGAAAGAAACCGGCGACCTCTCCGTTTGGGAAGGAATCGCTCAAGACGCCATCGTGATGAACTTAGACGACATGGCCTGTGTCGGTTGCACAGAAGGCATTTTGCTCTCCTCCACCATCGGTCGAAATAAGAATTTAATCACAGGCGATGTCATCGGCAGAGTCATTCACAGCTGCGTTCACTTTATTGAAAAAATGAAAACCTTCGGAGTGGACATCCACTCTGCTGGAGGCGAAACTGCTGACGTGGGCGACATCGTTCGCTCCATAGATGTGGGCTATACCGCTTTCGCTCGAATGAAGCGTAAAGACCTGATAGTCAATGACATAAAGAAAGGAGATGTCATCGTTGGATTGGCAAGTTACGGGCAAGCCACCTATGAAGAAGAATACAACGGAGGCATGGGCAGCAATGGATTGACCTCCGCGCGCCACGATGTTTTCTCGAAAGAGTATGCTAAAAAATACCCAGATAGCTTTGACTCAAACACACCTGATGAGGTTGTTTATATCGGCTCAAAACGACTGACAGATACCATTGTAATTAATGGAAAAAAATATCCAATTGGAAAACTCGTGCTCTCTCCTACTCGCACCTTTTTGCCAGTGTTGAAAAAGATATTCGAAACCCATCGAAAGCATATCAATGGCATCATCCACAACACAGGTGGAGGCCAAGCCAAGGTGTTGAAATTTGTCAAAAACAAGAAAATCGTAAAGAACAACTTGCTGCCCATTCCGCCACTTTTCCAAATGATTCAAGAAGAATCAAAAACGGATTGGCAGGAGATGTATCGCGTATTCAACATGGGCACACGCCTCGAAATTTACCTTCCGGAAAAATACGCATCTGACCTAATCGAAATCTCAAAATCATTCAACATCGACGCCCAAATCATCGGCCACGTCGAATCCCACAAAAGCGAAGAAGTCGTCATCGAAGGTCCGCATGGAACCTTTTCTTATACTTAGTTGGTTTAGTGGCTTTCTTAAAGAAAACCATAAAACATGGCCAAGCTAAAATTAAGAGGACGAGAATTGCGCAAAATCGGGTATCCTGAATCGACATTGATTGGGGTGGCGATCTCTATTTTTCATAAAGAGTTCAAGCGCATGAAAAAGGCAGAGGCGCTGAAAAAATTGGAACAAATCTTTTATCAACCTGAAAAATTGAAATCCGATCCAATAGTTGGAAAAATCGCGCAAAGGCTTATCCTTCATGAACAAGTCATGAATCCCAACCAAGTTGAGATTGGAGAAAATCCAAAGTCATTTCCAATCTTTGGAAAAGAAGGAATCGAGGAAGGTGCATTGAATCAAATGTACACTGCAATGCGACTTCCTGTCGCCGTAAAAGGTGCTTTGATGCCTGATGCTCATCATGGATATGGATTGCCAATTGGCGGCGTGTTGGCGACTAAAAACGAAATCATTCCTTATGCCGTTGGCGTCGATATTGGGTGTCGGATGTCGCTTTCGCTCTATGATATTCCTACTGAAAAATTGGAAAAGGATAAGTCCAAATTCAAGCAGCTTTTGAAAGACAACTCTCGATTTGGACAAAATGCATTTGATGACCCAATGGATGATCCGATTTTCGAACGTTCAGAATTTAAGGACATCAAGTTAGCCAAACGCCTCAAACAAAAGGCAGCGCAACAAATTGGATCGTCAGGCGGTGGCAATCATTTCGTGGAGTTTGGAATCGTCGAATTGACTGATGAAAACAACGAATTCAATTTGCCGAAAGGCGAATATATTGGTTTGCTGTCCCACTCTGGCTCACGTGGATTGGGAGCAAACATCGCGCGTGAGTACACCAAAATCGCGATGGAACAATGCCTTTTACCCAAAGCAGCCAAGCATTTAGCATGGTTGGATTTGGACTCCGAGGCAGGTCAGGAGTATTGGTTGGCGATGAATTTGGCAGGCGATTATGCTTCTGCTTGCCATGACCACATCCACCGACGCATGTCTAAAGCATTGGGAATCAAGCCATTAGGGCGCATCGAAAACCATCACAACTTCGCCTGGAAAGAAAAATTGGCAGATGGCACCGAGGTCATCGTTCACAGAAAAGGAGCTACTCCTGCTGGCAAAGGCGTCTTGGGTATCATCCCTGGCTCGATGACGGCACCGGGTTTTCTCGTAAGAGGAAAAGGGAATTTTGATTCGCTCCAGTCGGCTTCGCATGGCGCTGGAAGATTGATGTCTCGAACCAAAGCTAAACAATCTATCACACCGGGTGTTTTGAAGTCCTATTTGAAAGAGAAAGGCATTGAACTGATTGGAGGCGGACTGGACGAAGCGCCGATGGCATACAAAGACATCGAAAAAGTAATGTCTTATCAAAACGAATTAGTGGACGTGATTGGGAAATTTTTTCCTAAAATTGTGCGGATGGATGATTAGGTATTGATTGTTGCTCCGCCTGTGGCGGATGATTGTTATACCACTTCGTGGCGGATTGTTTGATTGTTTTTTCACTTTCGTGAAATGTGAATTAATCGCTTTCGCGAAAATCAGCGTCCATCAGCGTAATCCGCGTTCCTCTTCATCTAAATTGAGAAAAACATAAAAATACATGATAACAGTAATCAACGGAACCAACCGAAAAGGCAACCTCACTCAACCATTTGCAGAAAAAGTCGTCGAGATTTTACAATCGAAATCCAATGAAGAAATTCGATTGATTGAATTGGAACACCTTCCTTCTGAAGCACTTCATTCAGGGATGTATTCGCCAGATGGACAGTCGAGCGCTATTGCTGAACTTCAAGATGAAGCACTTTTCCCTTCTGAAAAATGGATTTTCATTGCTCCTGAATATAATGGTAGTTACCCAGGAGTTTTGAAACTTTTCATTGACGCCGTTTCGGTT
>CALCJP010000209.1 GCA_937967625.1 uncultured Saprospiraceae bacterium | reverse complement strand
ATTTCGCGAAAGCGAAAAGAATTTATCCTTCTGAGGAGGTTTCCTCTGCTTCTTTTTCTTCGGCTTTCTCCACGACGCCTTCCAGCTTCAATTTATAAGGAGTTTTTCGAGCATTGGTGTAGATAGTGACGACTGGTGCTTGGTTGCCGGTTTTTGCTTTGGTATTAAAAGAGACTCTGATGTAGCTGGACTCACCTGGGCGCACAGGCACTTTTGGGTAACTGGGGACGGTACAGCCGCAAGTAGCGGTGGCGTCTTTGATTAGAAGATCTGTTTTTCCTTTGTTTTCAAAGAAGAATTTATGTGAAATTAGCTCTCCCTCTTTTGCTGTTCCGAAGTTGTGGGTTGTTTTTTCAAAATTGATTAAAGAGGATGCTTTTGGAGTAGATTTTTTCTTTTTAGCAACGGTCTTCTTCTTGCTTTCTATTTCTTTGGCTTCTTTTTTTGTTGCTTTTTCCGCTTCAGCAACCGCTTCTTCTTCAGCTTCTTTATTTGCCTTTGCGCTTTTTGTCTTGGCGTCAGCTGCGGCTTTTAACTCTTCTTCAGAACGAGGTTTTGGAGAGGGCTTTTTTAGGTGTGCCACTTCACTATTAGCAGCGGAATTTTCTTTGGGAGGTGGAGGGGTTGTTTTTTCTGTTTTGGTGATGGATGGTTTAGTAGTCGTCTCGGTTTCTCCCGCGCAACTAAATAATAGGGAGATAATCCCTACTAAAATGATCATTCTTGACTTCATAAATCTTAAATTTTTGTTTTCGATGATTATGACTGATGGTTTCTGTAAAAGTCATTGTCAACTCAGGTGTAACGGTAAAAGTATATTTTAAGTTGACTATGGCATATTTTTTGGGCATTTTTGACCTATAATTTCCCTCCACTAATTGTTTTTCATTTCCCGAAAGGGAAAACTCTCCCAAGGAAAACAGAAGACTTCATCTTTCTAAAATTCCTAAAAATGAGTTACTTAAGTAAATACTACTTGCTTCCTCTTTTTATTGTTTCCATTTTCTTTTCTTGCCAAAAAAATAATACTGGAGATATTCGCGGTGTTGATGAAGGCGAGTTTTCATCTGACAAACAAGAGGTGATAGGGTCTATCTTAGAGAATGCGATTGCTTCTCAGGTAAACATTTTTGATGTCTTGAGCGAAACCCAATATCCACAGGCGTATGCTTATTTACAAGACTCGGTGATGAGCACTCTGGTCAATACTGCTGCTGTGAAAAGAAGAAGAGATTTAAATTGGAGGGTCATCATTTTGAATGATGACACGGAGCGAAATGCTTTCATGTTGCCTGGCGGGCGATTGTATATTTACACCGGTATGTTGAGATACATGGCAAACAACGCTGAACTATTGGGTCTCTTTGCGCATGAGATGGCTTATGCCGATAGCGATAGAGTCGTTGACAATTTGCTTGATCAATTTGGTGGGGTAAATATTGGAAAACTTGCAAAGGGCGAATCAATACCACAATTGATTGACATCATTGAATATGTACCGAACATGGAGTATCAAAAAGACGATGTTCTTTTTGCAGATTCTTTTGCAATGGAAGTGATTTGTCCTTTCAATTATGATCCTTTGGCGTTGCGTGACATCATTGAGCGATCAGCAAATTCGCCTGATGTTGTTAACTGGGAAGCCAATAAAAAATGTGAGTTTTTAGACCGAAGAGACCTGATAGAAAGGATTAATAGCGAAAATATTGATTGTGGGTCAGGAGCAAATGTCACACTGGCAGAGGCGTATGAAAGGTTTATTGAATATTTGCCTTAGCAGCTAATTGATTCCGCTTTCGCGGAATTGAGAATATTTCACGAAAGTGAAAAGGAAACTACAAAGTAGCTAATCATCTATGGTTAGCTACTTTGTAGTTTCTGGAGGGTTTTTGAAGGAGGTTTAGTGGTGTCTTTTGCGAAAGTGTCGTAGGCATAGACTGCTGCACCTACAATGCCTGCATTGTTGCTCAATTCGGCAGCAACGATTTTTGTATCTACTTGAAGATAGGGCGCGAATCGATCAAATTTTTTACCACCACCTCCACCGAGAATGATTAGGTCGGGATTGACTAATCGTTCAAGATGTTGGAGGTAAGGCGTCCACATTTTTCCCCATTTTTTCATGGAGATTTTATCTCGCTTTCGGATGGCGTTTGAGAGCGTTTTCTCCGCAATTTTTTCTTTGAAAAAAAGATGTCCGAACTCCGTGTTAGGAATTAACTTTCCATCTCTGAACAGAGCAGACCCGATGCCTGTACCAATTGTTAGAAAAAGAACCGTACTTTTTTGATTTTGTGCAGCGCCAAATTTCAAGGCAGCTATGCCTGCTGCATCCGCATCATTGGTGAGCTTTACGGGCAACTGGAGTAGGTTGCCAAAATATTTTTCTGCATTAAAATGCAGCCAATCGCCATGAATATTTGCGGCAGAGTGCGAAACGCCGTTTTTGACAATTGCCGGAAATCCAAAACCTACCATACCCTTCCAATTGAAGTGTTCTACTATTTTTTGGATGGTTTTTCCAACGTTTTCAGGAGTAGATGGCTGAGGGGTATCTAATCGAAAACGCTCCGATTTCAACTTCCCATTTGTTATATCTACAATGGCTGCTTTACAACCGGTTCCTCCAATATCTACACCTAATACCCCGACTTCTCTACTCATTTTTAGTTGTTATTTTTTAGTTTGATTTTCATGGTCACATCATCAACCGGACGATCTCTTCCGTCTTTTTGAACGGCAGCGATTTTATCGATTACGTCAAGCCCTTTAACGACTTGTCCAAAAACAGTATAGTCTTGATCCAAAAAAGGAGTGCCTCCTATAGTTTTGTAAGCCTCTCTTTGTTCAGGAGTATATTTAATTCCTTTTCGTGCTTCCATCATATTCAGTTGAGCATCATCAACTGGCCTTCCCTGAACGATATAAAATTGCGAACCAGAAGAGCGTTTTTGAGGGTTTACGTTATCACCTGTTCTTGCTGCGGATAAGGCACCTTTGACATGCGCCAAATCCTCAGAAAATTCCGCTGGAACCGTGTAGCCCGGTCCGCCTGATCCTAATGCCATTCCTTTTTTTGCATTTTTTGATTTTGGATCTCCACCCTGAATCATAAAGCCCTCGATGACTCTGTGAAATAACAATCCATCAAAAAATTGTTCCTCAATCAGTTTGAGAAAATTGTCTTGATGTTGAGGCGTCTCATTGTAAAGTAGGATTTCCATTTCGCCAAAATCAGTTTCTAAAACGATAAGGCATTTTTGTTTTTCTTCCTGCACAGGTGTCGTTTTTTTTGTGACGACTTCGGGCAGTTTTTCTACCATTATTGTTTTTTCAGTCACTACTTCTTTCTTTCCTTTTGTTGCTTTTAGGCTGACTTTGTATTCTCCTGACTTGGCATAGTTGTGATTAGGAGAGACCTCTTTCGAGGAATTGCCGTCACCAAATTGCCATTCGTATTCAGTTGCTTTTTTTGATTGATTTTCGAATTTGATATTAGAAGGTTTCTTCTCTTCCTTCTGATAGGTGAAATTAGCGATTGGCTTTGCACAACTCGCAAAAAGAAAAGCTAAAGCAAAAATTGAAATTAGATTTCGCATAGGTCTATTATTTTTTAAAGAATTCTATTTTTCGCTTTCGCGAAATGACGTCATTTCGCGAAAGCGAAAAAAGAACGAATAGAATGCCCTTTAATTATGAAGTTGTTTAAGAATAGACTTTAAGCTGTAAATTCCAATCTAAACTCCATTCTTAAACAACTTCTATTTTACAATACTCACTTTCATTTTGACATCCTGAGTAGGTCTTTCTCCTTGCTTTGGAACGGCAGCAATTTTGTCAATAACATCCATTCCTTCTATAACTTCTCCGAAAACAGAATATTCCATGTCAAGAAATGGAGCACCTCCCAGCTTTTTATAAAGCTCTTTTTGTTTGGGGTTGTAAGTAATGTTCTTACTTTTTTCGAATTGAGATAATTGTGCGTCGTTTACAGGTTTTCCATGCACAATGTAGAACTGGCTTCCAGACGATTTTTTTTCAGGGTTTTGAGGTCCACCTGTTCTTGCTGCTGCTAAAGCACCTTTGACATGGGGCGCACCAATCTCAGCTGGAATTTGATAGCCAGGACCTCCGCCACCCAATCGCTTAGTCAGTGGCGCATCTTTTGAATCAGGATCACCACCCTGAATCATGAAACCATTAATCACTCTATGGAACAACAAGTCTTCATAAAAACCTTCATTTGCGAGTTTGATGAAGTTATCTCTATGCTGAGGTGTGCTATTGAATAATCGCACTTTCATGGTTCCGAAATCAGTTTCGATATTGGCGTAGGTATATGGATCACCGCCGCCGCAAGAACTAAAAGCAATGAGACAAACAATGAATAAAAGACCTATTAATTTCCGCATGATTCTTTTGTTTAGGAAGGGTTTATACTTTGATTGAAATATTCGATTACTTTTCTTTTCAGAAGAGTTTCTTGGCTCTTCAATCCTTTTACGTCAATTCTTTTAGCAGGTTCCCAATGTGGCCATCCATCTTGGTCAATGCCTTTGAAGTCAAAAAAACCATCCGAACTCAAAATTCGGCAAATGGCAATGTGCATCAAATCTTGCTTTTCTTCTTTCGAAAAATCATCCCTCAACTGTCCCAACTCCTGAATTCCAATTAGGAAGAGGATGGCATTGAGATCGGGAAGTTTTTCTTGCCCAGTCATCTTCTTGACCTTATGCCGCGTTTGCAACCATTCAAAATCTAACTCCCACTCTTCCATAAGATTGACTAATGTGATTGAAAAAAAATGCAAAAATAGCAAATGGTAGGAAAGTATCGAATTAACACTAAGGAACGTTTGAAGAATAAATTCGACGTTTTGGGCAACAAATTTTGTTCTCAATCGCAGTAATTTTTCTTTGTAATAGCAGGTCTATTGCAAGGAAAAATTGCGAAGAGTGAGGGCAAAAGGTTCAGCCATATATGGCGAAGTTATTCTTCAAACGTTCCTATCTCTATGCCTCTCGAATCATAGAAGAAATGCTTTCGGCGCGACGTGCGGGTAGGATTGAAGCTAAAAACCCAATGAGTAAAACCGTGAAAACTACGATTAAAACATCGCTCAACCTCATGCTAATAGGGTAAGCATCAAATGCAAAACTGCCTGGGAAACCAATGATGCCATAATTGATTTGCAACTGATAGATGACGAATGCGATGACAATCCCAATTACCAATCCGAGGATGGTGAGTAGGAGTCCTTCTTGCAAAAAGATATTGCGCACCATCGTTTTGGTGGCGCCCATTGATTTTAAGATCGCAATGTCTTTTTTCTTTTCGAGGACAATCATCCAAAGACTTCCAATCATATTGAATGCAATCAAAACCATCATCAAGCTGAGGATGGCAAAACTCATCCATTTTTCGACATTCATGAGTTTTAGGTAGGCTTCGTTTTGTTGGTAGCGATCTTTGACAATAAAGTCTTCGCCGACTATTTGCCGTAAGGCAGAAACGGTTTTTTGAGCATCAACGCCTTCTTTAAGTTTGATTTCGATGGCACTCAAATCATTTTTAGACCCTAAAAGCGAACGGGCAAAACGGAGTGAAGTCAACACATATTGATTGTCAAAGTCTTGCTGATTGACAAAGGTACCGACAGGGTAGGCAAACTGTTTTTTAAAAGGTTTGCTCAGCGAACCAGCTCGGTGTTTTCGATTGGGCATATAGACCGACATGGCAGTGAATTGATCTTCGACATTGATGCCTAATTTATTGCGCATGCCGCCACCCAACACTGCAAACTCTGTTTCTTCCTTTCGGAAAATGATCCTTCCCTCACGAATCGTCGAGTCAATCCCCGTCACCTCAACGAAATGCTCATCAACGCCTTTCACTATCCCAAAGTCTTGCTTGCCTTTGTATTCAAAAAAAGCGACTTCTTCCAGTGTCTCTGAAACCACTGCTATGCCCTCAGCAGCTTCGATTCTTTTCAAAATGGCGTCATCCATTTTAAACGTTTTTCCCTTGACGGGAACGATTTTGATGTCGGGGTTGAAGGTGCTAAATAGACTTGTAAGCAAATCTTCAAATCCATTGAAAACAGAAAGCACGAGCACCAAAGCCGCCGTCCCGATGGTAATCCCCAATACCGAAATCCCCGAAATCAGGTTGATGACGTTGGTAGATTTTTTGGCGAATAAGTATCGCCGCGCTATTTTCAATGATAGATTCAACTGTTTAGAAGGTTACGTTTTTGACCATGATCTTATCGCCTCGCTTGACGACGACTCTTCCTGTTTCTCCTTTTTCATATTGTGCCAATCCTTCCATGTAGTCATAGATGTCTTTCACATCGATGTCTCCCATTTTGATGACGACGTCGCCTTTTTCTAAACCTGCTTTTTCGGCAGGTCTGCCACTTTGCACGCCGTCGATTCTCATGCCTTTGCCTTGGTAAACGTAGTCGGGCATGACGCCGAGTGATACTTTAAAAGCAGCAGCTTGTCTGCCTTCATTTTCATCTTTCGTTTTGGTGAATTCGATTTTTCCTTTCTTTTCGAGCGATTTAATGAGTTCGTAAATGAAGTCTGAAATTATCGCGATGCCTTCATAATTGACCAACTCGCTATCATCTTCCGGTTTGTGATAGTCAGTATGTTGACCTGTGAAAAAATGAAGCACAGGAATGTCTTCTAAATAAAAAGAAGCATGGTCAGAAGGGCCGATGCCGCTTTCTGATTCAACTATTTTAAGTTCTGTTTTTACTTTGGAGAGGTCGTCCCAAACAGGAGAGGTTCCGACGCCGTTGACTGCCAAAACTTTCTCTTCATTCAAGCGACCAATCATATCCATGTTGAGCATGTAGTTGACATTTGCCAATTTGATGGTTGGAGTTTTGATGAAATACTTGGAGCCATAAAGTCCTAACTCTTCTCCTGAGAAGCCAATGAAAACGTAATTATTACTTTTCAAATCACTTGCTTTCAATTGTTCTGCTAAACGGAACATGGCAGCGACGCCACTTGCATTATCATCCGCTCCATTGTGGATAGCAGGTTCGCCTGTGTGGCGAGAGCCAAAATCTCCATAACCTAAGTGGTCGTAGTGGGCGCCGATGATGATTGTGGTTGGCGCATTATTATTGATTTGAGCGACGACGTTGCGACCGGTTCGGTCTTGCGCTCCTTCGTCGCTATGCGGATTAGGTTTGTATTTGAAATCGAAGTAGTGAAAGTAGCTCCCTTTTTCGCCAGCAGGCTGCAAGCCTAATGATTCAAATCGAGAAGCGATATATTGAGCGGCTAATTTTTCCCCTGCTTTGCCGGTTTCTCTCCCTTCCAAAAGATTGGAAGCGAGATAGACGACATCTACTTGCAATTGCTGAATGCCTTTGTCAGCTTCTTGTGCAAACGCATTGCCCGAAAGGGCGAATAAAAAGAAAAGAAAAACAATAGACCTTTTTAAGATGCTCATGATTGTCTTGTTTGATTGAATATGAAAAGGTGAGCTTTAAAACACCAACAAGTGGCTCCTGTTGTTGACCCCTTGTCATGATAAGGTAAAAACGAATCGCAAAAGTAATCAAATGTTACGCAGATTTTTTATACTTTTGCAATCCCGAAAAACTTCAAGAAAAGGATTTTTTAGACCTGATAAAGCTCAAGTGTGCTTTATCAGGTCTTTTTTAAAAATGACTAAACTTTTTAAAAAAATTGAGGTAAGGCAGGAAATTCCATTTTCGAACTGACCTAATCTCAATTTTTTTAAGAATCAAAAATCAGGTTTTTATGTTACCATTAGATGATAAATATTTTAAGCAGTTGGAAGCAATTGCAGGAGAGGTACAAGCCTCTGAAGACTTGGCAGCTTTTCTCGAAGATGAGGAAGACGAGCAGTTTAATGCGATGAAAGAGGCTTTTGAGCCAAAGATTCAAGAGGTCTATAAAGCAGTTGCTGCCAATGATCCTTTGCAATTGGTTTCAATGGAAAAGGCATTGCTTCATGAAGCGTTTGAAGGATTGTTTTTGCCAAAGGTTTTGGGCTACGCTGTTTTGAGAGGCGAGGTGAATGAAGAGACGATGAAATATGTGCGTCCACAAGAGCATTTTCAGCAGGTGTTGATGGCGATTTGCAACTCTGCAAATTTCGATATTTTGCGAAAGCGAATTGGTCAGACGATTCAAACAGGCTTCTTTTTGAGTAGTAATATTTGGGTGACGAACTTGATTAATGAAGTTGCTAATAAACGAATTCGCAATTTCTTGACTGGTTTGCGAGTGGATCGCCACCGTACGGTAGAGGGGCGAAAAGATGCTTATGAGAGGTATCTTCGTCAATTCAAAAACGAGACGTTCCGCTCTGCGACGTTCCCTAAAAATAAATCTGAACTTCAAGTTTACTATAACTCTTTGAAGCAGTTCCTTTTGGCTCGTTTCAAGTCCAATCAGGTCAATGTTTCCATCGTGCCACACATGAAAACTTTGATTGGTAATGAGGAGTTTTTCGGAATGCGTGAGCACTTAGAGATTATGTCACTTTATGCCAATTTCTTTGATTTGGAGAAAGCTGATCAAGATCACTTGAGTAAAATTTTCAACCAATGTAGAGGTGTGAATTCTGAATTTGCAAACATGTGGTTTGAGTTCACTTTAGAGTTGCACAACCGCGAAATCGACCTTGACAAATCTGCTGATTCACGGATTTCTGCGATTTTGGATAGCAGTGTGAAAGATGAATTGACAGATTACTACGCATTGATGGACACCTTGCATAGCAAGGGTTATATGCATGAAGAGTCGCAGGAAGCAGTGCGTGTTTATTATCATAGCCGCAGAGGACTTTCTGTTCAAAACGAGTGCGTGCGTCGTGCGATATATAATTACTTCGCTCGTTTGCTGAACAATATTGAGACTAGCGACTATGCGGAATTGTTTGAGGTGACTAAATATTATGGCATCTACATGCAGATATTTGGCAACCAGCAATTCAACCAAGATTTGGAGCACTTGTCTATGAAGTATGTGCGCAAGTTGCTCAAAGTATATGTGGACAAGCGTGGAAAAGATTATCAAGACATCAAGAAATTTGTCGCGACGATGTTTGTCGAACTTGGCTTCTTGAAAGAGAAGGAAGTTGTCGAGTTGTTTAAAACGAGACGAAAGCGTAAGAAGCCAGCGGATGCTTAAGTTTCTTTAGCTCCCGAAACTAGTTCGGGACAAGCCTTTCGGCAAATGAAAAGGCGCGTAGCGACTTCAACGTTGGTAGAAAAACGTTGGAAACCAAATATTAAAGCGCGTAGCGATTTTAACGTTAGAATCGCTACGCGCTTCTTTTTTTATGTGAAAATCATCTGCTATCAACATTGAAGTCGCTACGCGCCTTTGTAGTAATCTCAAGTTCATCTTGCGAAAAAATCTACCGCTCCACCACAAATCTCCCACTCCCAATTCGCTGACTATCAGCACTTAATACTTCAAAAAAATAGATACCTTTCGGCAAATGCCCTACTTTCAAAGTAGCTGGCACATCTAATTCTTTTTGTTGTGCTACTATCTGTCCCATCGCATTGACGATATTGATTTTGGGGCGGCGCACTGCTGTGGGAAGTTGAAAAGAGATTACTTCATCTGCCGGGTTGGGCACAACTCTGATTTGATCAGGAGTAGTGATGACATCGGTTGTGTTTACTGGATATTCTATCTCGTAGCTGATGCTATCGCAAGAGGGGACTAAGCAGCCGGAGGAGTCGAGTTTGAGGATGTAGGTGAGCAACTCCCAATTTAAACTTTGTTTTAATCCAGAAACTAAGATACTTCCATCTTTGGCTTCCTTGACATCAAAAAACTCACTGTAATCTTCCTGTATTCCAAACTCCCTATCAGGTAGCGTATAAGCCCTATCGAACACGACATTTCCATTGATGTCTAAGCGAAAAATACGACCTCTTTTTCCAAAACGCCCGCAGCCGATCAAGTCACCATTTTTTGCCCTAACCATATTTAAAGGCATAAAATAAGGCTCTGGAAAGCGAATTTCCCAAATTTGATTTCCATCTAAATCATAAGCTGCAACATGACCATGTTCGAGTGGAAAGCTTAAAGAATAGGCTTCGGATGCATAATAAAAAATAGAAGAGTCTTTGGACACTACAAGGCTTGAGGTAGCTTTGTTAATTTTATTATCGCTTACTCCTTTCTCCCAAACAAAATTAAAAGAGGAGTCAACAATCACTAAATTTTCTCTGGGGAGGATAACATCATTCCCTGTTTTATATCCAAAAGCTGTATTGCCATTTGCAAGTCTATGGAAATCCCCTCTAAATGAAGCTCTATAAGAATCGTCCCAATATGTTCTTCTTATTTCTTTCCCATTGTGATCCACGTCTAAAAAGAGCAGTTTACTTTTTTTGGATCGATTATCAGCTCCAATGCTATCGCTATCACTAAGAATTCGATACCCGAACTTTTCCTTCATAACAGAACTTGGCTCTAAAAAATCTGGATCAGCATATTGTTTATAGAAAAAAGTGTCAAAGGTTTCTCCAGAAAATTTTAGTAGGTAAATATCTGCTGTTTTATTATCCCGAGTTGTTCTTTTGCCAAAGGCTAATAAAAAGGTATCTTTTTCTAAATGGATAAAGTTTTGAAACAATGCGTAAAATAATTCATTATCAGTTGCCTCTTTTTCAATTAAAGCGATCTCTTGTCCTTCTTCATCTAACTTGAGAAAATATAAACACTTTGTATCTCCACCAAAAACGATTAAATCTCCGGACTCATCTTCTATCAATGAATATCCGAAAGAAGTAGCCCCGCATAGTTTTAGTTCTTTTGTGAAAGTCTGGGGATAAATTTCAGAACTCAAAATGAGACTTAGGATAAATAATAAATATTTCATACGTTATTTTTTATTCAAGTCGGAGGCGAATGCCCCCGACTTGTTGATGAATTATTTTTGAATCAGAATTTTCTTAGAAAGCGAAGACCCATCATGTTTTATGAGTTTTAAAATATATACACCACTGGCAAAATCTTTTGAATCTATTTTTATTTTATCTTGGTCGACCTCTCTGATTCTTTTGAGTTGTTGACCATTCATATTAAACAGCAATATTTCGTTAATAGCAATATTATTCAATCGAACAGTAAACATATCTTGAGATGGATTCGGATAGACACTCACTAATTCATCTGTCATATTTTCTGAGTGCTTTTCATTTTCCTCAGTTTGAGCATTTCTATATCGAATTTCACATCCTGTTGACGGACCTTCGATGATAGGCTCTTCGTGGTAAATTCTTTCTTCATTGCGATTCAAGACTCTCACAGCATAGCCTGAGTTAACTGTATGGTTGGCTGCCATTTGCCTAAGGGAAATAAC
>CALCJP010000208.1 GCA_937967625.1 uncultured Saprospiraceae bacterium | reverse complement strand
GTCGGTTTCCTTAAAGTGGTCGGAAAAAGCGACAAAGAACGCCTTGTGCCGATAGGGGAGGAAGCGATAAAACAAATCACCCTTTATGTCGAAAACGACCGTAGAAAACAAAAAATCCATCCCGACCACCAAAACGTCGTTTTCCTCAATCGCAGAGGAAAAGGCATGACGCGCGTCTATGTGTTTTTGATGATAAAGGATTTGGCGAAAGCCACCGGAATAGAGAAAAATATCAGCCCACACACCTTCCGACATTCATTTGCGACGCATTTGATAGAAGGAGGAGCGGATTTGCGCGCAGTGCAAGACATGTTGGGTCATGAGTCCATCACGACGACTGAAATTTATACCCACCTTGATAATGACTTTTTAAAAGAAACGATTCTACAGTTCCATCCGATGAATCAAAGGGAGAAGGAGTGATTGTTAGATGGTTTTATTGTTTAATGGTTACATGGTTTGATGGTTTTTGACTTTCGTCAAATCACCTTCTAATTTTTGTACTATCAAACCATGCGACCATGAAACCATATAACCATTCAACCAGGCACAAAAAAATAGGGCTTCATCTGAAGATGAAGCCCGAAAGCGAATGTTTGTTCAAGTTAAGGTTTATAAAATTCCCAAAACCAATAAAACTCTTTCCTTGTGCAGATTAAGTATAGTATTGACTCAGGTACAAACCTTTATGAACTAAACATTGCCTATTTTCGTTTTGATGGATAATCGCTGTCCGATATATATGGTATCACTATTAATACCGTTCCAATTTTTCAATTTCGAGACAGAAACATTAAATTTCTTTCCGATTTTTGATAAACTATCACCTTTTTTAATGGTATAGGTCAAAACTTGCTCAATTGTCTCCGGTTCTCTGTTGCGACATTTGTGATTCACGTAGTGACTCAACTTTTTTGAAGCCCTTTTCGGAAGTGTGATATACAACCCATTATCATTGGCAGGAATCATTCCATTAAAGTACATCGAGTTCAGATTTCTAATCAATCTGTAATCCACACCTGTCAGGTCGCTGATTTCTGTAAAGGAAGTTTTGTCAAAAACTGCCACGGCTCTGGTGTTGAGCATGTTTGGATCCTTTAGTTGAGGCACCATACCATGCAAAAACGCATTTTTCATCACGTATGAAGCTGCAATGAAACGAGGCACATAATTGGCAGTTTCGCTTGGCAAATAAGGTTGTAAGTCCCAAAAATTACGAAGACCAGTAGTTTTCATAATCTTTTTCAGTCGATACGGACCACAATTGTAACCAGCCAATGCCAATTCCCAATTGCCAAATTCCTGACGCAAGTGAGCCAAATATTTGATAGCTACTTCTGTGGATTTGTAAGGATCCATTCGTTCATCAACGAACTCGTCCATTTCTAATCCATAAATATCAGCAGTTTTTGGCATTAACTGCCAAAGTCCTGCTGCACCTGCATTGGAAGCAGCATAAGGACGCATAGCAGACTCGATTACGGCGACATATTTTAGGTCTTCAGGCAAGTCGTTCAATTCGAGATTGTACTCAATCGCCGGGAAATATACCTTTGCGTAGCCCATCATGAGTTCGGTACTATTTCGCCCGAAAGTCATGTAGGCACGGATGTAATCCGCAGTTTCTTTCGTGTATTTAATGTTTACGATGCTCTCCATTTCCTGCACACGTTGTTTGACAACAGTTGCATTGTACTTTCGAGCAGAATGAGTTTTGTCAATAGTACTTTTTTTAGCTAATAGAGGGTTGAATACTACTGATACGAAAACTAAAACATAGAGTGAATACCATGTCAGTTTCATAAAGTTTGTTTTTGGATAAATATGTTCATGGCGACCCAGACGCGCATTATTCACATAATGGATGCGTTGGCGTCGTCAATTAAAATACAGGGGAATTAAAATTCTTAAGGGAGGATTCTCTTGTGTGTGGGAAGGATTAGTTTTTTTTGCCGAAAAGGCATTTTGCTTTCTCAATTTCTAAGAGCAAAGTTAGAGTATTAATTTCCATTAAGTCAACAACAAAATAAAATTTAAATAATATTAAATAAATTCATTCTTAAAGAGTGATGGAATTGCCGAATTATATTTTGAATTGGTCAATTTCATATAAATTAGATTTCGTTACTACCCAGATATCAGATGGAAGTTTAACGACTCGTTTGGAATTGTTAAAGTTTTTGTTGCTGTTCCTTCAGTATGAATAGGAACGCGGATTGCACAGATGGACGCTGATTTTCGCGGATCTTCCTTCACTTTCGTGAAATAACACATTTAACTTCGGCAACCCGGCAACCCGTCTCCCCCGCCCATTCCGCGAAAGCGGTCAAAAAATTATCTTTGCGAAAAAAAACAATACTATGAATTCAATCTTCACGAGGCTGATAGCGCAAAAGACCAATTTAGCAGAGAAAAAGGTACAGGCAACAGTCAAGTTGTTGGACGAAGGGGCGACGATTCCATTTATCGCTCGATATCGAAAAGAGATGACGGGGTCATTGGATGAAGTTGCCATTGCTGACATTCAGAAAGAGTTTTCTCGCTTACGCGAAATAGAAAAGCGAAAAGAAACCATCCTCAAAACCATCGAAGAGCAAGACAAACTCACTCCCGACTTGCGTCGAATGATCGAAAACTGCTGGGACGCCACCGAACTCGAAGACATCTACCTTCCTTATAAACCCAAAAGAAAAACACGCGCCTCCATGGCAAGAGCAAAAGGCTTGGAACCATTGGCAAGTTTCTTAATCAATCAACGCCAGCAAAACATTTCAGGCATACCTGAAAAATACCTCAACAAAGAAGTCCCCACCGTTGAAGAAGCCCTCCAAGGCGCCCGCGACATCATCGCAGAATGGATGAGCGAAGACGCCAAAACCCGTAACGCCATCCGAACCAGTTTTGAAAAAGGCGCATTGCTCACCTCCAAAGTCGCTCGCGGAAAGGATGAAGAAGCCACCAAATATCGAGACTACTTCGACTTCTCTGAACCCTTACGAAAATGCCCTTCTCACAGATTGTTAGCCATTCGACGCGGCGAAACAGAAGGATTTCTCAGAGTTAGCATTGCCCCAGATGAAGAAAGAACCTTGCCCTGGCTCGAACGAATATGGCTCGAAGGTCGCGGTCAGGCAAGCGACCAAGTCCACGAAGCACTCCAAGATGCCTATAAACGCCTCCTCCAACCCAGCATCGAAACCGAATTCAGAAACAAGTCAAAAGAATTAGCAGATCAAGAAGCCATCACTGTCTTCACTGAAAACCTAAAGCAACTCCTATTAACCCCACCTCTCGGCGAAAAACGAGTCCTCGGAATCGACCCCGGTTTTCGTACCGGCTGCAAAGTCGTCTGTCTCAACGAGCGAGGCGACTTGCTCCACAACACAACGATTTATCCTCATCCGCCGCAAAAGCGAATCGCAGAAACCGAGATGATGATCATGGATTTGGTGGCAGATTATAAACTCGACGCCATCGCAGTGGGAGACGGTACCGCCGGAAGAGAAACCCTTTCGCTTTGCAAAGGACTGAAATTTCAACCTCCCGTCGAGGTCTTCATGGTCAATGAGGCAGGGGCGTCAATCTACTCCGCTTCCGAAATTGCGCGTGAGGAATTTCCCGATAAGGATGTCACCGTGAGAGGGGCAGTGAGTATCGCTCGCCGTCTGATGGATCCATTGGCGGAGCTGGTGAAAATCGACGCTAAAAGCATTGGCGTTGGTCAATACCAACATGATGTCAATCAAACACAACTTAAAAATAGCCTTGACCGCACCGTCGAATCTGCAGTAAATGCGGTAGGCATAAACCTCAATACAGCGAGCAAACATTTGCTCACTTACGTCTCCGGTTTGGGACCAACCATCGCCCAAAACATCGTAAATTATCGAACCGAAAATGGACCTTTCACCTCCCGCGCCCAACTCAAAAAAGTACCACGCCTTGGCGGCAAAGCTTTTGAGCAAAGTGCAGGTTTTCTCCGCATTCGAGAAGCAAAACATCCATTGGATAATACTGCCGTCCACCCCGAAAGCTATCCAATCGTTGAGCAGATGGCAAAAGACTTAGGCGTCAAAGTAGCCGACCTGATCGCCCAATCTGACTTACGTCAAAAAATAAATATACGTGACTACGCCTCTGATAAAATCGGTTTGCCCACCCTCACCGACATCATGAAAGAGTTAGAAAAACCAGGACTTGATCCACGCGGAAAAGCCAAAAATTTCGAGTTTGGCAACGTGCATTCGATTGATGATTTGCGAGAGGGAATGATACTTCCTGGGTTGGTGACCAATATTACCAATTTCGGCGCTTTTGTCAATATCGGAATCAAAGGAGATGGGTTGGTCCACATTTCTCAAATTGCAAATAAGTTTATCAAAAACCCCGCAGATGTCCTGACTTTGAATCAACAGGTGCAGGTAAAAGTAATGGATATTGATGTGAAAAGAGGACGGGTGAATTTGAGTATGAAGGAGGTTTGAGCCATTAAATGACTCTACCCCAAAATCTATAAAATTTTTTGCCACGAATGCTCGAATCTAAAAGAATGATCTGTTTTTTATTCGTGCATTCGTGGCAACCCATTGTTTCCGTTGTTGCCGGGTTGCCATTGTTACCTAACATAATAGAACTAAATCCAAAACCCTGGCAACCCTGGCAACCCTGGCAACCCTGGCAACCCTGGCAACCCTGGCAACCCTGGCAACCCTGGCAACCCTGGCAACTTGTCAACCCGAAATTTTTTTATGTTCTTTGCCGCACTTAAAACATACACACCTTGTCTGAAAAAATACCACATCGATTCATCGCCGTAGAAGGAAACCTGGGAGCAGGCAAAACGACGCTTTGCCAGATGCTACAACAAGACTTGAATAGCAAGTTGATTTTGGAGCAGTTTACGGATAATCCTTTTCTGCCGTTGTTCTACAAAAACCCTGAGCGGTATGCCTTTCCGGTGGAGTTGTTCTTTATGAGTGAGCGGCATAAGCAGCTGCAAGATGAGTTGGTACAGGCAGATTTGTTTTCCAGTTTGACGATTGCGGATTATTACTTTATCAAAACCCTGCTCTTTGCGAAAAGCAACTTGAGTGAGGAAGAATTTCGGTTATTTCAGAAGCTATTCAATGTATTGAATAATACTTGCATTGAGCCTGATTTGTTGATTTATCTGCACCGTCCGGTAGAGGAATTGGTGGAAAGCATTCGAAAACGTGGACGCAATATGGAAACAGAAATCAGCGCCGATTACCTCCAAAAAATCCAAAACGCTTATCTGGAATTTTTCAAAAATCAGGATCGCTTACCTGTTTTGATTCTGAATGTGGAAGGCATGGATTTTATGAATAATCCAGTCGAATTTGAATTCATAAAGCAAGCCATATCGGAAACTTATTCAATAGGAACCCACCGACGATCTTATGTGAAAGATTAGCATTACACTTTGGGGCAAAAAAAAACCTCATCACTGGAATTGTGCAAAATTGTGATGAGGTCGAAAACGCTGTGCTTAGATTAAATTTTTGTTTTCAAAGGTTATGTTGGGTTTATGAAATATTGTGTTTATTTGCTGGGGAGGTGCAAAATGTATGAATGTGCAAGTCAACTAAAACTTGCTTTTTGGTTTATACCTAAAAGATTCCAAAAGCAGATTTTCACTACTTCGGAAAATTAAACATGTAAGGGGGGGGAATAAATTAGAGGGATAAGAACATCGATAAAATAGCAACTTTTGTGCCTTTTTTCAGGTTTTTATGAATCTGTGACAACCAAAAAATAGATAGCAAAATCTTTTTATATTTTAAGCATTGATTTTGAATGAATTGTAAAGATTTCAAATGAGATCATATATAGATTTATTTTCTGACTATCGTCAAACTACCTATTTGTTTTAGAAGGTGTTTTGTTGGGAGGTTTTCTTCAAAATTACATCTAAAATTTTCCTTAGTTTTTTGATTTGAAGGGGTTTGCGAACCCCAATCCCTATTTATAATCAAAGCCCTGAATGTTAAAATTTTTCTACCTTCGTTGCAATATCATTCTATACGAGAATGTTTTATCAGAATCACTTGAAAAAGTCAATTTTAGCTCCCTATTCTACCTAAGAGAATCATTGACTAAACCTAATTTTATGAACGTCAAATCAGTCTTCACCGGAGTCCTCGGACTCTTGCTTTCAATCCAAATTTTTGCTCAACAAACGACTGTCTTTACGGAAGCCAACCTCGACTATAAGCGAGGACAAGACTTCTTTGATGAGGGGTTGTTTGGACAAGCCATGCAGGAGTTCACCAAAGTGATTGAGAAATTGCCGCCTGTCGGCGAATCTGAATCCGATCTGCTCCGCATGAAAGCAGAATTGAACAAAGCCAAATCAGCCGTGATGTTGGATTTGCCTGACGGCGAAAAACTCATGCTCGATTTTATACGAAAGTATCAGCCTGACCCCATGGCCAATCAGGCATTAATTGATATTGCTAATTATTATTTCAATGCTCGAAAGTATGATAAGGCTTTAGGTTTTTATCAAATGGTACCCACCTATCAGATGACAGGTAGCGAAAAGGCAGAGATACAATTCAAAAAAGGGTACACCTACTTTGTGCAAAAGGATTTCGCGAAAGCGAAAGAAAATCTCTATCAAATCAAGCAAATCACAAAGTCTGAATTTTTCTATCCAGCCAATTATTACTACGGATTATGTGAGTTTTTTGAGGGGAACTATCCGGCTGCTGTAAAAAGCCTTGGAGTTGCCGAAAAGGATAAAAGATACACCAAACACATTCCTTATTATTTGGCACAAATCTACTTTGCGCAAGGGCAGTTTGATAAAATCATCAGAGAGATAGAACCCAAATTGGGAGGAGGAAAATTGCGTAACGAGGATGAATTGCACGGTTTGGTGGGGCAAGCATATTTCGAAAGAAATAATTACCTAAAAGCACTTCCTCATTTGGAAGCCTACGCGCGCGGCGCGAATAAATTGAGAGAAGAAGAGTTTTATCAATTGGGCTTTACACAATACAAAACCAGAAACTATAAAGAAGCTATCACCAATTTGAAAGAACTGAGTCGAAGCAACACCCCGCTTGGGCAGCAAGCGATGTATCTTTTGGCAGATTGCTATTTGCGCTCTGATGAAAAAGAATCGGCTCGAAATGCTTTCGGAGTGGCCTCCAAAATGAGTTTCAATATCAAAACCAAAGAAGAGGCAACCATCAATTATGGAAAGCTTTCCTATGAGTTGAAATACGATGCAGACGCCTTGAATGCTTTGCAATCAATTCGTCCGAGTTCGCCCTATTATGGAGTGGCGCAGGAGATTATGAGTGATCTGTTTTTGAATTCGAATGATTATGCTCGGGCGCTTCAGATCATCGAAAAAATGCCCAGCAAGACGCCAAAAATCAGAGAAGCCTATCAAAAAGTAGCCTATCTGCGCGGCTTGGAATTGTACCGAAAAGGAGACAACACAGCGGCGAGAAGTCTGTTTTTGAAATCTACCCAAGTACCTATCAATCAAGAGTACAAAGCATTGGCAATCTTTTGGAGTGGGCGTATTGCCTATGAAGATAAAGACTATGGCACTGCGATTAGCTTCATGAATCAGTACTTGACCTTGACCAAAGGCATGGCTAATTTGCCAGCTGAAGCCTCGCCATTTATGGCAAATTATGTTTTAGGCTATTCCTACCTCAAGCAAAAGAAACATAGCACTGCGCAAGGGTATTTTCAGGAAACGGTGGCAGGCATAAAGCAATTTCGAGGCAACATCAACGACCCCAAGATTAGTTCTGATCTATTGGGCGATGCGATGTTGAGGGCAGGGGATTGTTTGTTTAAGCGTAACCAATACGACGATGCCATTCGCTTTTATGATGACGCCATCAATGGCAAATACAAAGACTACGTCTATGCGATTTTCCAGAAGGCAACCATCAATGGATTGCGAGGCAAACAAACCGAGAAAATCATCGCCTTAGAACAAATCGAAAAGAACCACCCAAATAGCGAATATGCCGACGACGCACTATACGAACTCGGTATGGTTTACACTGAAATCGATCGGCTGAATCAAGCAGTACCGCCGCTAAAGAAATTGGTTGCGAATTATAAAAATAGCTCTGATTTGGTCAATCCGGCATTGATTCAATTAGGTTTGATTACCTACAATCAAGGAAATCGACAAGTCGCCATCAATTATTACAAACAGGTCTTCTCAAACAATCCATCACCTGCTGAAGCCGAATCCGCCAAAAAAGCATTGGAGGAAATCTACGTGCGAGACTTGGGCAAACCGGATGAGTATTTCGCATTTTTGGAAACCATACCTGGCTATAAAGTCGGGGCAGGGGAGAAGGAGAATATCAGTTTCTCAGCAGCTGAGACGCAATATGAAAATGGCAACTATACCCGTGCCATTCAAGGATACAACCAATACATCAACAAGTATCCAAACGGAGCGAATCGACTGTTGGCGCAGTACCATAGAGCACAATCTTATTATGCTTTGAAGCAATACTCCAACGCATTCCAAGATTTTGAATATGTAATCAACCGAGGAAATAGTCGCTACTATGCAGACGCCCTCGAAAGCGCTGCCTTGATTGCTTACAACCATGAAGAGGATTTCGCGAAAGCGTATGATTATTTTGTTTTGATGGAGCGAAGCGCCACCTCAGATGAGCAAAAATTTGAAGCACAACTCGGCGCTATGCGAAGCGCTTATCGTTCTGGCAACATGAACGCTGTCATCCCGCTTGCGCGGAAAGTAGCAGACAATCGAAACGCTTCCAATGAGCAAAAAGGCATCGCGAATCTCTATATCGGAAAGCATGCAATGGATCAAAAAAATTATGACGCTGCCCTGAATGCATTCAGTAAAGTCACCAGATTTTTGAATGATGAAAATGCAGCAGAAGCGAAATACAATGTCGCCTACATCTATTACTTGCAACGAAACCTCAATAAATCACTGGAGATTTGCCAAGAGGCACAACAAAGTGGTTATCCGTTTTGGGGAGCGAAAAGTTCGATTTTGATGTCTGACATCTACGCGGAACAAGGAGAGTTTTTGAATGCACAAACCATTTTGGATGTCATCATAGAGCGCTTCAAGGACGAACCCGAAATCTACAACGAAGCGAAACGCAAACGCGCAAATCTCGATAGAATGATTGACGCCAAGAGTCGTTTGGATGATTCCGACCCTACCAAGCCGCTGGAGTTGATTGATGGGAACTGATGCGGCTTTCGCCGAATGAAAATGAAAAGCAAAATTTAAATGAAAATCAAAATTGCTCAAATTGCAAATTGACTTTCGTCAAAAAAAAGATTTAAAATGACAGATTCAAAATATATAGTTTTTCTTTTTGCGCTTCTATTCACTTTCCAATTGGAAGTCGAAGCGCAAGATGATCTCAAAGAGGAAAACGTCGAAGTCATCAAAAACTTCAACGCAAGGCTTCAAGAGACCGAGATGATAAAAGTCAGCCCGGTGGTGCAAAATCAAATACTCAGCCCACACCTCAGAAATACAATAT
>CALCJP010000207.1 GCA_937967625.1 uncultured Saprospiraceae bacterium | reverse complement strand
CAGGACAAAACATAGGTTTACTAAACTTCGCTCCCGATTAAAATACGGGACAAGCTTTCGCTAAATGCACTGATTTAAATAATTCTATTCGCGAGTTTTTAAAAATTAAGTTTAGTAAACCTCTCATTTCACTTTTGTCCTGTACTTAGTCAAAATTATTTAATCATGTTACCTACAGACCAAACTATGTCGAAGCAAAAGCTTGAGCGGTTGTTGAGAGAAGAGTTCCTTCCCTTGACAGATCAACTGTTTCGCTTTGCATGCAGTTTGGTCAACAACGATGAGCAAACTGCTGAAGATCTCGTGCAAGAAACTTGGACGAAAGTGATTCGTTCTTATGAATCGTATCAGGAGGGAACCAATGCTAAAGCATGGTTGTTTACCATTCTGCGTAACTTATTCATTAACCAATATCGCCGCAAGAAGCGTCGTGGCTACGAAGTGGAATTGAGCGATATTACGGTATCTGAAAATGTAGATTTGTCAAAACCGAATGACAAAACCCTACACGTCGATATGGATGATGACTTTTTCAACAGAACCTTTGGTGATGAAATCACCGTGGCGTTTGAGAGTCTCTCCGCTGAATACCAGCAGATTATTGCCTTGGCAGATTTGCAGGAATTCAAATATGACGAGATTGCAGAGATGCTTGATTTGCCCATCGGAACGGTACGTTCGCGTTTGTTCCGTGCTCGTAATGCGCTCAAAAAAGCGTTGAAGGATTACGGTGACAAGCATGGCTACAGAGACAATCGATAATTTTCAATCGGCTATTGGGATTCGTTAATGCGCACATTTTCTGAATTCCAGTAGCCGTTTTTTTATAATTTAGAGTTCTTCGAAAACTTTCGTGACCCCCTCCGTCCCGATTTAAATCGGGAGAACGTCTTCGACCTTGACGCGTTAAAAAAAAATGCACCCGACAGGGTTTCCCCTTTAGGGGACGGAAGGGGTAAATTACGAAAGTTGAAAAAAACTTAATTTCAACCTTTTTTCATCACTAAAAATCTTTTCGCCTAATTCGTTTTAATCTGAATCTCTTATGTGGAATTTATTTCAAATATCATCTACTGACACTTCAACCACACTCACTGAGCAGCTATGTCTTAGTTGTCAGCAGGGATGGGTCACTTCCAGATGGGTCACGAGTTCAGAAAATCCGAAAAGCTTTTAAAACTTTTTTTAAAAATGAACAATAGTAATCTGAATCAATCACAAAGTTTTTCTGAAGGGACTACCGTTGATAACATTCACGCCCGAATTTGTATGCTCGTTGATGATGAATTACCCCCGATTGATAGAAAGATATTGTTAGAAGAAATAAATGCCAATCCTGAATACAAAAGGCTCTATGAACAAGAAAGAAAATTTAAGACCTTTATAAAAAACCATGCTCCTAAAAAGAAAGCGCCCGCTTCTTTAATTAATTCCTTGAAAAAACAGATCGGTCAGATAAAAGAGTAATTTCAGATTTCTAAGAGATCGAGAATTCGAGACTTCGAGATAGTGTACCTATCTCGAAGTTCCGTTTTCTTGAATTCTCAAAACCTCATTCCACTTCCATACCTATATTCTTGTATAATTTCTGAAGGCAAGCTATTGACAAGTTTAATAGCTATTTTTGCAGTTCAATTCAGACTCCTCAACTATTATCAGATCCCTTGATAATATTAGATCGTGTTTAAATTTCGCTTCTAAATCCGAAATTTAAACACGATCTAAATACAGGTCTTCACTCTTTAAAAATTCTGCTCTTTCCTTAAACTGTTTTTGTTTAAGCCTATTTCGCTTTCGCGAAATGGACTAAACTGTTTAGCACACTTCCACCCTCTATTTATAATTATACAACAAGTTAAACTTCTCATGAGACAAGTACTTATTTTACTGATCTTAATGATCAGCAGCTTATCAAACCTTACTGCCGACAAAAGGAGCATAATGTGCAATGCGACCTATTCAATCAATGGATTGGAGGTTACAGTTGAAAATTTCGACGCACCTATCGTCGCCATAAAAATATTAAATCCTGATTACACAACCGTTTTTAGTTGTGATGAATGGACAACTCCTTGCGCCCAGCCAAGTGTCATCACCGTGCCGGCGCCGGGTGATTATATCATTCAAATTCAAACATTTGCTGATTGGAGTACTCTGGTTTGTAACATCTTAGATCCCATCAGTTTGGTGGCTGATCCATGTGGCACCACAGGAGACACTGACGGCGATGGCGTTTGCGACGATGTGGATTGCGACATCAATGATCCATTAATTAGTAACGCAGGAGATGTCTGTGATGACGGTGATTCGACGACAGTCGGTGATGTAATCTTAGCGGACTGCTCTTGCGCAGGGACTGCTCCTCTTGCTTGCGATGATAACGGAGGTGACGCTGACGGCGATGGCGTTTGTGCAGACTCGGATTGTGATGATTCAAATCCAGCAATTAGCTTTGAAGGAGATGTCTGTGATGATGGTGATTCGACGACAGTCGGTGATGTAATCTTAGCGGACTGCTCTTGTGCAGGGACTGCTCCTCTTGCTTGCGATGATAACGGAGGTGACGCTGACGGCGATGGCGTTTGTGCAGACTCGGATTGTGATGACAATGACCCATTAGTCAGCAACACAGGAGATGCTTGTGATGATAATGATCCCCTTACGGAAAATGATGTCATACAAACCGATTGCTCTTGTGCTGGAACGCCACTACCACCAAGCGGCTGCCAAACTGCCTATTCAGTAAGTGGATTGGAAGTTACGATCTCGCCTATCAATGCCAATATCAATTCAGTCAAAATATTAAGGCAGGACTATTCGACGGTATTTAGCTGCGACCAATGGACCACTCTTTGTGCCAATAGCGAAACGATAACGCTTCCTGAAGCAGGCAGCTATTTCGTTCAGGTTCAGACCTATGAAGATTGGAATACGCCACTTTGCGATATTTTCGAAACCATCGATGCAGTAGAAGATCCTTGCCCTGGCATTGGCGATACGGATGGCGACGGCGTTTGTGATGACGTGGATTGCGATGTCAACGATGCATTAATCAGCAGCATGGGAGACCTTTGTGATGATGGAGATTCGACGACAGTCGGTGATGTGATTTTAGCGGATTGTTCATGCGCGGGGACGGTGCCGCCCAATTGTGACAATGACGGAGGCGATGCCGACAACGATGGCGTTTGTGCAGATTTGGATTGCGATGACAATGACCCATTAATTTCCAATGCAGGTGACAGTTGCGATGACGGAGACGCCGAAACCGAAAACGATGTCATTCAAGCAGACTGTTCTTGTGCGGGCACGCCAGTCGATCCAAATGCTTGCAATGTCACTTACAGCGTCAACAACAATGTCATCACTATCAATAACGTCATTGGTACTTTCACTTCCGTGAAAATATTAGATAGCAACTACGGAACCGATTACACCTGTGATAATTGGACAACACCATGCGATACCAATTTGGTGATCACCTTGACTGGTTTTGGAGATTACTTCATTCAGGTGCAAACCTATGCGGATTGGGCGACTATCATCTGTGATATTTTAGACCCAATTGTTTTGACAGATCCAAACATGTCTGACCCATGCGACTTCAATGGCGGCGACGCTGATGGAGATGGATTTTGCGCAGATATTGATTGCGATGACAATGACCCCGCTATCAGACAAACAGGTGATGTTTGCGATGACGGCGACCCAATGACCACCAATGATCTGATTCAAGCGGATTGCGGATGTGCTGGAACGATTCCGAATGCTTGCCTTCTAAATGGTGGTGACGCTGACGGTGACGGCATCTGCGGCGATGTGGATTGCAACGATAACGATACAAGCATCGGCGCACCTGGCAGCCCATGTAATGACGGCGATTCCAATACTGAAAATGATATTTTACAACCCGACTGCTCTTGTTTAGGAACACCGGTGGCGGATACAGATAGTTGTGATGTCTCTTTTACGGTAGTTGGCAATGTCGTTTCGATCTATGGCGTAACGGCTCCTGTTCATAATATTCAAATCTTAGATATCAATTTCGGGTTGGACTTTGCTTGTAATTCATGGAGCACTGCATGCGAAGACACTATCATCAGACCTATCAGTGGAACGGGTACCTATTTCATTCAAATTCAAACCTATACTGATTGGAGTTCCCCTGCTACCTGTGATTTGTTTGAAACAGTTATGATTTCAGACGAAGACCCTTGCCTCAATAATGGCGGCGACGTAGATGGCGATGGCGTCTGTGCAGATGTAGATTGTGATGACAACAATGCCAACATCAGCTCCCCCGGCGATGCCTGCAACGACGGAGATCCCCTTACGGAAAATGACGTCATACAAGCAGACTGCTCCTGCGCAGGTACCCTTTGCGATAACGTAACTGATGGCGGTCAAATTAGTGGCGATGAATTAATTTGCCAAGGAGACACATTGGCTCCAATTCTTTCTGACTCCTTGCCAGCAGGAGGTACGGGTGCAATACAATACCTTTGGTTGAGTTCGACGACGGGTTGTCCGATGTCACTTTCAGAAGCCATCAGTGGCGCTGACCAATCCACCTACACGCCTGAACCGGTTACCGAAACCACCTATTTCAGACGACTCTCAAGAAGAGACGGATGTGCAGATTGGTTTGCGGGTGAGTCCAATTGCGTCGTGAAAACAATCGACCCAACTTGTCCCACAGGTTCTCTTTGTTCTGTTCAATATGTGGTCAATGCAGATGAGGTCGTCGTGAGTGGTTTAAACTATCCAATCACTTCTGTGCAAGTTTTGTATGCAGGTACTTTCACACCAGTTTATACA
>CALCJP010000206.1 GCA_937967625.1 uncultured Saprospiraceae bacterium | reverse complement strand
CATGCAATGACTGGACAACGGCTTGTGGAGCAACTGTAACCGTTCCGCTCAGTGCGGGAGATTACTATCTCTCTATTCAAACCTTTGAGACTTGGTCAGATCAGCGTTGTGATATTTTTGATTTGATTTCTGTTAGCGGCAATAGTCCTCGACAAAGCAATGGGAATATCGATCAGAGGAGAGCGAGAGCGACAATTCCTGTTTTCCAAAAGGAAAATAATGTTTTGAGAGACGTTTTGGTCTTTCCAAATCCAGCCAATGAAGTGATACATATTTCCTCAAGTGAATTTTCCGAAAGGAATATAGAAATTCAACTGTTTGACCAGTTGGGTAAGCGATTGAAGTCCATTTCCCGTAAGGGCTTGTCCCGAACTAGCTTCGGGGGAGAAAATGGAAATCTAATTACGATTCCAACTGATGATTTAGATAATGGAGTTTACACCATTCTCATATCATCTGAGCAGGGGCAGCGAATTAGCAAGCGCATCCTGATTAGTAAATAAATTGTTGCAGTAACAATAAGTCTCAAGATTTACCCAATCGCATCTGATGAATAGGTAAATCTTGGGACTTTATGATCAAATTTTTCTGATATTCGGACTTTTAGCTTATAAATGATCTAATTTTGTGTTTACTCCTAAAACTCCCAGTTTAAGCAATTCTTTTATACCCACCCTATTTTCTCGGTTTCACTCTAAAGTTCGGATCCCCCTGCATTATTTCCACCAGTTAAAAATTCAAATGCAATGAATTTTAGAAATTTGCTATTTCTATTCGTATTCTTTTTTGGTACTCCCTTGCTTTCGCAAAATGTGGTTTTTGATCAAGTTCCGCTTGACAATCAGCTTTTCCAGCGAAACGTATTTACCAACTCCGCTGCCGTAACCATCAGCGGTCAAGTGCGCCAAACCTCAGGTTATTCACAAATCCGAGTGGAGTTGCGCAACGAACAGGGACTCGTTACCCAAATACCAAGAAGTTTAAATTACAGCGGCAGCAACGCCAGTTTTTCTATTCAGATCAATGTACCTGCTGCTCGTAACAATCATACCATCATCATCGCAGGGCTCCGAAATGGCTCTTGGCAAACCGTACGCGAGATTCCAAGAATCTTAGCCGGAGACATTTATATCATCAATGGTCAATCCAATGCGCAAGCCTCTGCTGCACCTGATTTATCAGATGTGGATGAATATACGCGTAGTTGGTTTGAAGCCTTTGGGTGGAGCACCCTCAATCAATCTTTCCCAGGGGAATGGGGCGCCCGTTTGGCAAAAAATATATCTCTTCAGGAAAATTTGCCCGTTGCGATTTTTAATCAAGCAGTAGGAGCAGAACCAATTAATACCTACCTAAAAAATCAATTCAACGAATATGCAGACAATTATGGCTCCCTGTTGAAACGTTTTGATGACGCTAATATGCCTCGACGTGCGAGAGCTGCTTTTTGGTTTCATGGCGAAGCCAATTCATGGGGCACACCGACTCAGGAGTATATTGATGATTTCACAGCTATCAAAAACGCATGGGAAGCAGACTATGGCATCGAGCACGCATTTATCTTTCAGATGCGCTATCAGTCATGCACCTCTGAGCAACCGCTCATTATGGAGGCACATCGCCAGATTGCACATACGCTTCCGCGAATGAGCGGACTTGCCAGCACCAATGCGCACCATGATGCTTGCCACTTTTATTACCAAAATGGCTATCAAGTACTCGGCGATCGGATGTCCAATTTGGTTACCAATAAACTCTATGGAGGCAATGACCAATTAGCCTACTCAATGAATATCGCTTCCGCGAAAATATCGACCAACAACCCACGTAAGATTGAATTGACTTTCGATAGAAACCTACCTTTATCATTGGTGGGAACTTTCCCAGTCAATGATTTCAAAATAGAAAACAGTAATGCCAATATCACCAGTGGGCAAGTCGTCGGTAGCACTATCGAATTATTCTTGGATCAAGAAATCATCACCGCTTCCGGTATCAGTTACTTGGGACACAGAGGTGATTTTAGCGAAGCTACACCAACAAGAGACTGGATTACGAACAGCGCAGGAGTCGGAATTTTCACCTTTTACCAATTTCCAATTGATGGAGTTGCTGACAATTCAAATACTTGTTTGGCAGATTATACCGTAAGTGGTAGTCAGATAACGGTCTCCAATCTATTTGAGCCAATTGTCGCCTTAAAAATATTAGGAACCGATTACTCTCAGATATATGCTTGTGATAACTGGGGGGCTAATCCATGCGATGAGATTGAGTCCATTACACTTTCTCCTGGCACTTATTTCATTAGGATTCAAACCTACTACGACATCAACGATCCGCTTTGCGACATCTTCGAAGAGTTTGAGGTAACAGGAACAAATCCACCTCCTGCTCCTTGCCAAAACAGTGGCGGAGACGCCGATGGCGATGGCGTTTGTGCCAACGAAGATTGCAATGACAACAATCCAAACATCAGCCGTCAAGGCGATGCTTGCAATGATTTCAACCCTAACACAACCAACGACCGCGTTCAAGCAGATTGCTCTTGTAGAGGAACACAAATTGACCCTTGCCAAAACAACGGCGGAGACGCCGATGGCGATGGCGTTTGCGCAAACATTGATTGCGATGACAACAATCCAAACATCAGCCGTCAAGGCGATGCTTGCAATGATTTCAACCCTAACACAACCAACGACCGCATTCAAGCAGATTGCTCTTGCAGAGGAACACAAATTGACCCTTGCCAAAACAACGGCGGAGACGCAGATGGTGATGGCGTTTGCGCAAACACTGATTGCGATGACAATAATCCAAACATCAGCCGTCAAGGCGATGCTTGCAATGACTTCAACCCTAACCCAACCAACGACCGCATTCAAGCAGATTGCTCTTGTAGAGGAACTGTGATTCCTTCAAATTCATGTACGACCACTTATGAAGTTGATGGAAATGAACTAACTATTAGTAATCTTTCGGGAGTGGTTCATTTCACTAAAATCATGAAAGCAGATTTTAGTACTGAGTTTGAATGCAACTCTTGGATGAATCCTTGTGATGCAAACTTCTCACATGTAGTAGCAGTTCCAGGCACTTACTACCTCCAAATTCAAACTTTCAATAGTTGGACGACTCCTGCTATTTGCAATATTTTTGAAACCATCACAATCACTTCCGGCACCAATGGTGGCAATACCGGAGGCACTTGCGTCAATCTAACCAGCGGGGGCAGGATTGATGGAACCGAAGTGATCTGCCCTGATGATATTCCTTCTCCTATCACTTCGAGCCTATTGCCAAGTGGCGGGACTGGCACTATCGAATACCGATGGTTGAGCAGCGCTTCCGGCTGCCCGACGAGTTTGAGCCAGACTATTGATGGAGCGAATCAGTCCACTTACTCGCCAAGTCAATTATCAGAGACGACCTACTTCCGCAGATTGGCAAAACGTGAGAATTGTACCAACTGGTTTTTGGGCGAGACGAATTGTGTGGTGAAATATATTGGTAGCAATTGCGTGACGACTCCGCCGCCGCCAACTTCCGGCTGTACTGCCACCTATCAAATCAACGGCAACGAAGTGACGGTCAGCGGTTTAAACTACCCAATCACTTCTGTAAAAATTCAAAACAACACAACTTTCAGTGATGTCTTTTCATGCGATGACTGGACAAGCCCTTGTGGCGACGAGTTGAGTACGACTCTGCCTTCCGGCAAATATTTGATGAGCATCCAAACTTTCGAAACTTGGACTGATCAGAAATGCAATATTTTAGAAACCATCGAAATTGGAGGTAACGCCCTGCGTGGATCAAATACTAATTCTTCCAATCAAACTGGAAGTGTGAATCTGCGAAATGGATCATTTGACGAAAGTCAAATAGACGTTTTTCCTAATCCAGCCAATGACTATTTGAATGTCTCTTTGGAAGCATTTTCTGGAAGGGACTTAGAGATTCAATTGGTCAATCAGTTAGGCAAGAGCATTCAGGCACATTCGATTTTGGATAGTCAGAAGGCGTTGTTTAGACTTTCATTGGAAGAAGTTCAGAATGGTATTTATACGGTTTGGATTCATGCAAATGGTCAGCGACCGATTAGTAAGCGAGTCTTAGTGCAGCGAAATTATTAAGCCCTGAATTTGACCACTTTCGTGGAATGAAAAAGCCCAAATCTCAACCTGAGATTTGGGCTTTTTCTATTCATAGAGCCTTCAGCTTTAGTTCACCGTTTTCTCCTTCTTGAGGTGAGTGGCAATTTTTTGGAAGAGCTGTTCTGGTTCAAATGGTTTGAGGACGAAGTCGTCCATTCCTAATTCTTTGTATTTGCCATCCTGAGAGATGTGCGCGTGGGCAGTCATCGCCAAAATTGGCATTTGGGCGATTTGAGGAGGCATTTCGGTTCTGATATATTTTGTGGTTTCCATTCCATCCATGATGGGCATTTGCATATCCATTAAGATAATATCAAATGTCTTTTTATTGAGCCATTCGATAGCTTCATTTCCATTTTCAGCAATGGTGATGTTTATATTCTGCCATTTTTTCTGAAGTGTTTTTCTGGCCACAAGTTGATTCATCTTATGGTCTTCAACCAGTAAAAGGTCAAATGCCATATCGGGACAAATCTTTTTAGCAGCATCCGGCACTAAGTCTTCCTGACTCTCTGACACCTCAAATATCATATCAAAAAAGAACTTCGAGCCTTCTCCAAATTTACTATCTACTCCAATCTTACCTCCTTGCTGCTCAACCAAACTTTTAGCAATCGAAAGCCCCAAACCGGTTCCTTCAAATATTCGTTCTTTGGAGCGCACACGAGAGAAACTCTCGAAGATAGTTTCCAGTTTTTCTTTTGGAATCCCAATCCCAGTATCTTCTACCACGAATTTCAGATGAACGCCTCCCTCAAATGCACTGATTTTTTCAACGATGATTTTCACATATCCTTCATCTGTAAATTTGACGGCATTTCCGACAAGGTTGAAAAAGATTTGATTGATGCGGAGCTTATCGCCCATGAGCATTTTGGGAATATCCTCTGCTATCTCCAACGCCAAAAAGAGGTCTTTCTCTTTGGCTTTGTATTGCATCACGTTGACTACATTAAAAAGCAAGTCATGCAAATTGAACGAGGTGTGTTCAAAAACCATCTTCCCATTTTGAATGGTAGAGATTTCTAAAATATCATTGATAATGCCCAAAAGAATCTCAGATGATTGATTGATGGATTTGACAAATCCTTTTTGCTCAGCGTCCAAATTGGTCTGATCCAATAAGTTACTCATCCCGAAGATGGCATTCATTGGGGTAAGCATCTCGTGACTGATGCTTGCCATAAATGACTCCTTGAGCTTGGCAGATTCTTCTGCCAAATCGCGAGCTTTGACTAATTCTTCGGTTCGTTTTTGCTCTGTTATATCTCTTATGATTGCATTATAACCTTGAAAATCACGATCATGCAATAGGTTGGCAGAAATCAAACAATGGCGAGGTTCTCCCTCACTTCGAGCGATTTCGATTTCAAAGTCAGTGACTGATTTTAATGTCTTTAGCTTTAGCAAAAATTCATTTCGCTTTTCAGGTGGCGAAAAGTGAATATGTATGTCTTCCAACGATTTGAGCGCATCTTTAGAGACACTGAAAAGCTTTTCGGTAGCGATGTTGCAGTCCGTTAATTTCCCGTCAAGGGAAGCAATAAAAATAGCGTCTTTAGATTGGGAAAATATCTCTTGATATCTTTCCCTGCTTTCCATCATCTCCTTCTCGGTGCGCTTTCGGTCGGTGATGTCTTGGATGATTCCATAAAAAATGCCATCCACGACTTCACATTGCACGAAAGCATAGCGAATGCTTCCATCTTTTAGCGTAAGCTGTAAATCCTTTCTTACTGATTGCAAGATCGAAGTTTGCTGCTGAATGCCTTCGAGCGCGTGGAGTGGATGTTTTGAATCAATTAAATCATCCGGCTTTACTTTACCCAAAAGTTCTTCTGCTTCAAATATTCTGAATACCTCCTTAGAAGCTTCAAATTTTGAGATTTCTTTATTGCACTCCCAGTTCCCAATTCGGGCGACTCGTTGTGTCTCTTCGAGGCGATTCAAAATGCCGCTTCGCTGCATGGAGAAGCGCAAAGATTTACTCAGCTCCTCTGCGTCAAACATGCCCTTGACCAAGAAGTCTTGCGCACCTGCTTTGACCGCTTTGACGCCCATGCTTTTATCAGAAAAACCAGTAAGTACGATGATATTATGATTGGGATGTTTTGCTAAAAACTTTTCGAGCGTAGTGAATCCGCTACTATCGGGCAAACTCAAATCCAATAAAACCGCTTCGAAATTGCTGTCTTCATCCAGTACTTCGAATCCCTCTTTCAGCGATTCTTTTTTGACAATGTCAAAATCAGAAAGATCGGATTCTTTGAGCAAAATCTCAATAAGACGCGCATCACCGGGATTGTCCTCGATGAGTAACACTTTATTTTTTTGGTGATTATTGCTCATGGTGTATTTAACCGCTATTATTAATTTTCTATAAAGTTAGGACATTCTGTTTGATAACAAACAGAAAATCAAATAATTAAGCATTACAACAAAAGGGGATATAACTGCGGGGAAGAGAATTTAAAAATTTGATTTAATCTTCACGCTTCACAAATACAAAATTTGCACCAAGTTCGGATAGTAAGAAAATACAAATATCAGAAGAATGGCTCTCATAGAGCGACTTAAAACTATCTAACTTTTCATCCGAGATGAGTTTTTTTACCATGAACTCCTCTAAGGTAGAAGCATTGACAGACCAGTTTCCTTTGACCTTTTTGTGATCGATGAGTGGCACTCCGACTTGATGCATCTCTTCCTTATGAACGATCATGATCGGAAAATCAGAAACTTCCTGATCCAATATCGTATCATACGCCTCTTGAAGCACTTTCTTATAGTCCTTCAATTCGTTCTCCAGCATTCTAAATCTCGTTCGTTTTGTGTCTTTCATGATTACTCAAAAATCGGTTTAACTGATGCCGAATCTAACGGCCGCAAAATAGTGGGTTTCGCCGGTTTTGGCGGAATGATTGGTTTCTCTTTTTGGTTGCGATTCATTTTCGCACGTGCTATCAACAACGAATCCACTTCTTTAGTTGCTATTCGATAGGCTTCTTTTACACAGGAAGTATTTCGCAAAGATTCAAAATCATCCAGTTTCTTTTGGATGTAATCATCCATTATTTTTTGACGATCCACAATCACTTCTTCCTGACAGCCCGCCAGTATCAATAGCACCATAGCAGAGAGAATCCACCCGTATTTTTTTTTCTTCCTTTCGGAAAATGACTCATTGCTAATTTTCAACCCCTGCTTCATTACAACTATTTCAATTTTTTGATTCGTTCAAGTTGCTTTGTTATCTCCTCAATTCTTGCCTTCATCATCGAGTCTCGCAATACCGGAATCAAACTGTCTTGCAATGCCTCACAATCTGCGTCCTTCTTTTTCCGAAAGGTTTTCATTTCTACTCGAGTCAAGGAGTCAGCAATTTTTCGTTCTGCTCTCGTGAGTCCCTGTGGCGGTTCGGGAGTGCAGCTACCCAAAACAAAACTTACAAAAAGCACCCATGAAAACTTATACATCAATCACCTTTTTACGAAGTTCGAAACTCGTACCTAAATAGACGCGACGCACCATCTCATCAGCCGCTAATTCTTCAGCAGTACCCGCTTTAAGAATTTTTCCTTCAAACATCAGATACGCCCGATCTGTGATGGAAAGCGTTTCCTGCACGTTGTGATCAGTGATCAAAATTCCGATATTTTTTGTTTTCAACTTCGCGACGATGTACTGAATATCCTCTACCGCAATCGGGTCAATTCCAGCAAATGGCTCATCCAGCAAGATGAACTTTGGACTCGTCGCCAATGCGCGCGCTATCTCCGTCCGCCGTCGTTCACCACCCGAAAGGGTATCACCTCGACTCTTTCGTACCTTCTCCAAACTGAATTCGCCGATGAGTTCTTCCAGTTTGTTTTTTTGCTCGTCTTTCGACAAATCCGTCATTTCGAGGACTGCCATGATATTATCCTCGACCGTCAATTTTCTAAAAACAGATGGCTCTTGCGGCAAATAACCAATACCATTTTGCGCACGTTTGTACATCGGCAAGTCAGTGATTTCCACATCATCCAATGTCACCTTGCCCTCAAACGGTTTGACAAATCCAACCACCATGTAAAAAGTAGTCGTCTTCCCTGCGCCGTTTGGTCCCAATAAGCCGACGATTTCGCCTTGGTTGACTTCAATCGAAACGCCATCTACCACCCTTCGGCGACCATAGACTTTTGCCAACCCTTCTGCCTTTAGTTTCAACATTTATTGAATTGATTATTGACTATTAATTATTGACTATTGACTAATATTCAATAGCCAACAATCAATATGAAATTCATTCTCGATACCACATCAAGATAGCTCCGAACAGAGTGATTAATGCAATCAGCACCGTCGCCATTTTGATGGAGTATTGCATGTGTCTAACGAAAGTTTTGATTTCATCTTGTAGGTGCGGATACTTTGGATAGACTTCTTCCTCCATTTTCTTTTTATTGAAAGCATCCAGTGCATTAAATTCTACTCGATTTTGAACCAATACTTTGTATGCTTTGAAGACCTTCATCCGAAAGTAAATATTCAAAAAAAGCATGGCTACGAAAAGTCCAATCACCACCGAAATCAAAATTATAAACATGGTGCGAAGATAGCCAATTAAGAGAAAGCTGTTATTAGAAAATAGTAGCTTCTGCATATTTTGACTTTCTATTTTTCGTTCTCGAATTGCTTTCGGGATAAGCTCATTTCGCGAAAGCGAAAAAAAACAGCCACCTTAAACAACTCATAATCAGCATTTTACAATTTTAAAGATAAAAAATATCAAATGATTGGAACTAAACTGAATCGCAAAAGCATTTCTAAGGTCGTATTTAAAAATTGAAAAAGTACAAATCAAAAATTTTCAAAATGTTTGAATTTCAAAAACATATAAAAATCAATCAAGGCTTTGCCCAGCAGCTGGAGGCATTTCGAGATCGACTCGAACAAGCCATTGATTTTGAAATTCGTCCTATCTGATAGCCCTACCTCAAAGGAGTTTGTAGCTTTCAGATATGCAGCTACAAACGCGACAACTTTCTAAGTATTAAATAGCTGTAAAAAGACACAAGTTTGGAATCGGTAGCAGCTCATCTTGCTGCCTCAATTAATAAGAGCATCCAGGTCAAAAGACTATTGGATGAATAATTTTTTCTATAGCAGGTGGTATAGTAGCAACGGTAAAATGTCGGGTTGTCGCCTCGAAGTTACGGGTTCAAGTCCCGTTATCACCGCGATTTAAGATCAAGATCAAGAGACAAGATCAAGATCAAAAGGAGCCGAATAAGCTATGTCGTTTAATTGGAAGGACAGGAGACTACGAATCTTCAGGTCGGGATTCGATTCTCTGCGTGGCCTCATTGAAAGATTAAGTGCAGGTCCAAAATTGCGCTTGAGATCGATTCTTCATTTTGATCTTGTCTCTTGAACTAGAGATTTAAAAAAACCTCGATAGCCCAACTGGCAGAGGCGCCTCACTTAGAATGAGGATGTTGGGGGTTCGACTCCCTCTCGGGGTACTTTTTTGAATGAGAGAATATATGGAAATCTAGCTGAGATGGTTTAGCGTCAGATTGAAGCTCTGAAGAGGGAGGTTCGAGTCCTCCGGTTTCCACATTGTGATTAGGGGCTGGCATGTACCAAGGCAGGCGATGTTGCTTTGCAAGCAACGTGTGAAGCGTTCGATTCGCTTTCGGTCCACCAAAAAAAAAAATTGAAATAATGAAAAATAAAATTCAGCAGCAGGCTTAAATCAGTCCTGTGGTGTAATGGTAGCATACAATGCTTTGAACGTTGTGGTTTAGGTTCGAATCCTAACAGGACTACTATTTTAACCTCAAATTCAAGATTCAAACTCAACTTCAAATTGCATTTGAATTTGATTCCTGAATTTGAGGTTATGAATCGGCTCGTAGCTTAGTTGGCAGAGCACCTGGCTTTTAACCAGGGGGTCGAAGGTTCGATTCCTTCCGGGCCGGCAGTTATGAAGATTTTGAAAACTAAAACCAATGTTGCCGTGGACAAATTGGTTAAGTCACTGCTCTTTCACAGCAGAGATTGCGGGTTCGAGCCCCGTCGGCAATACTTAGGAATTCTAAGCAGCAAAGCTTCACAAATAATAAACACTTAGAATTTTTTTTTTTGAATCGAATGCCCCAATGGTTTTTACTGTTGGGGCTTTTTGTGTTTTTGCCCTACATTTGCGGAAAGCAAAAAAATTTGAATCATGAAGAAGTACTATTTAATCGCTCTTGTTTTAGGAATTTTCTTTGCCTGTGGTGGTAGCGATAAGCCAAGCAGCAAAAGCTCAAGTGTCTCCAATAATTCTCCAGCAAAAAAGGAAGTGGATGGCAAAAAGATATGGAAATCCTTATGTATCGCCTGTCACGGATTGTATGGAGACATGGAAGTCAATGGTGCCAAAAACCTAAATCTCTCAACGCTTGCGCTCGAAGAGCGAATCGAAATTATCACCAACGGAAAGAATGTAATGACGCCTTTCAAGGGCACACTTTCTGAGGAGGAAATCAAAGCCGTAGCTCAATATACGATTGACGCGTTTAAGAAAAAGTAGAACAGTAGGCAGTATTTCAGTGGGCAGTTTGCAGTAACTTTTCGGTTGCAACCAAACTGCCTACTGAAAACTATTTTTTATTGAATTGCTCCATTGTGAATTTCAGACCGATGGACGCGAAACTTTTGACAACTGCGGAAGCGTTTTTCAGCACTTTGGATAAGCCGTCAGCCTCCTCGTTATTCCATTTTCCCAATACATAATCGACTTGTCTTCCTTTCGGAAAATCATTGCCAATGCCGACCCGTAGGCGAGCGTAATTGTTGCCGCCCAACATTTGGTTGATGTCTTTCAATCCATTGTGACCGCCATCGCTGCCTTTGCCTTTAAGGCGTAATTTGCCGAAAGGCAGTTGTAATTCATCGACTACGATGAGGAGGTTTTCGCGCTGCACTCTTTCCTTTTGAAGCCAATGTCGGACTGCTTTGCCGCTGCGATTCATGTAGGTGGAAGGTTTGAGTAAGATTAGGGTTCGTCCCTTGTGTTTGATCGTTGCGAGGTCACCGAGCGTGTCGTCTTTAAATTCAACTCCGGCTTCTTCTGCTATGTGATCGACGACAGCAAAGCCAACATTATGGCGCGTGTCGTCATAATCTGGTCCCATGTTTCCCAAACCAACAATTAAGTATTTCATTGGATCTTCAACTACTTTTTCTCGCTTTTTGAAAAGATTAAATAACCACTTCATAAGTATCGCGATCTGCTAAAAAATTAAGTTTATCTCTAAAGTTGTTCAGTTTTTCTTTGGAAAGCTCAACGGTCGTAACGTTTTCGATATCGACTGCGGTGTGCAAAATCTTACCTGCATAGTCAATCACCGAAGTGTCTCCTTGATAATGCAGTCCGTTGGCGTCCTCTCCCACTCTGTTTACGGCAACTAAGTAGCATTGGTTTTCAATCGCGCGAGCCATTGAAAGCGACTTCCAATGATGGCTTCGAGTGTGGGGCCAATTTGCAACATAAACCAATATATCATACTCCTCTTTATTGCGACTCCAAACAGGAAATCTCAAATCATAACAGACCATCGGACATATTTTCCAACCTAAATATTCGATGATTAGTTTCTTTTGTCCGCTTTGGTAGGCTTTGTGTTCGCCGGCTAAGGTGAACAGATGGCGTTTGTCATAGTGCTGCAATTGGCCGTCGGGTTGTGCCCAAATCAGACGATTGAAATACGCACCATTTTCTTCAATAATTACGCTTCCGCAAATGACGGAACTGAGCGCAACGGCTTGTTGCTTCATCCAACGGACTGTGGTACCAGTCATCGGTTCCGCCAAATGTTGGGGAGACATCGAAAAACCTGTTGAAAACATTTCAGGGAGAAAAATCACATCGGTATTTCCCGAAAGGGGAAAAATCATCTGCTCAAAATGAGCGAGATTAGCGGACTTGTCTTCCCAAATCAGATTGGCTTGGACGGTACTTACTCTCATGATTTTAAAAAGAAGTTGTTTAAGAATAGGTTTTAAGCTGCAAATTAAAATCTATTCTTAAACAACTTCAAAGCAAAAAGGCGCAATGAGTATCTCAATGCGCCTTTTGATATGATTAATTTCGAAAAGAAATTTATTCTTCTGCTCCACCTTCTGCTTCCGCTCCTTCTGCTGCGGGTGCTGCTGTTCCTTCTGCTGCCGCTGCGGCTTCTGCAGATTTCAATGCACGTGGCACTTCAACTGTAGCGATTGGTGTTCCAGCAGGGTTCATCACCTCTACTCCAGGCACTTCCTTGATGTCGCGAATTCTGACTGCCATACCCAATTCAAGGTGGCTAATATCTACTTC
>CALCJP010000205.1 GCA_937967625.1 uncultured Saprospiraceae bacterium | reverse complement strand
TGTGAAATAATTCTATTAAACTGGAAGTCGAATTTGAAAAATCCCAAATTACAATTACTGGAACCATTGATATTAGAAACGGCACCGGGAGAGGTCGGAAAATCTGAACCTCCTCGACAACCTGCACAAACTGCTTGATAGATAATGCCTCGTTTGTCAAAGCGGCTGGTACCTCCATCCACGTGTTCGTCAGAGCGGCTTCCGCCGAAATAGGTGGCATATTCCAAGTCGCGAGCATCTGGTTCGAGTACCATAAGGTAAAAATCGCTTCCATCCGTGTTTCGCTGAAAAGCGTCGGGAGTTACTGGCATATTTCGAATTGAGCCACCATTGGTAGCTCCCCCCCAACCAGAGATGTAAATCCGTCGGCAATTATCTACCAAAAAGGCAGAAGGAATCCAAGTGCCAAAAACCCTATCGCCATTGCCAAGCACCGTTGAAAACTCACTATTTGAAAGTGATGGGTTGAGTTTGTGTAAGAATAAACTGCTTCTTTGATTGTTATAGACTCCGGGAGTGGTTGGATATGCTCCAGAATTGGCTTGCCCGATGACATAGACGTCTCCTTCTGAATCCAAATCTACAAAATAGGCAAAGTCACTTCCGTTGAAATAAGTACCTGCTAATAGCCTTTTCCCGTCCGTTGAGATTCGAACCACAAAGCCATCACTCTCTGTGCCTTGAAGGCTTGGATTATGCGCTCCTGGAGAAGTAGGGAAGTCAGTACTATTGGTTACGCCGCAGACATAGATATTGTTAGCCTCATCAAATTGCAATGAGAAAGCAGCATCAAATCCACTTCCCCCCAAATAGGTGCCCCATTCTAAACTACTTGCAGTAGGATTCATCTTGAAAACGATGGCATCTTCATCGCCACCCCCAAAATTATTTTCGAATCCCCCTGAGCCGAGCGGAAAATTACTGGAATAAGTGGTGGAAGCCACATAAATATTATCGGCAGCATCAACCACTACTTCTCCTCTGATTTCATCACTATAATTGAGACTCGCACCTCTTCTTCTAAAGTGTAATCCATCATTTTCAGAACCTCCCACAAAGGTCGAACCGATTAGCGCACTTCCTCTCGGATTCAAAATCGAGATTACCATATCACTTCCATTTGGATAGGTATATGAGCCACTCACACTGGTAGTCCTTCCTCCTCCAAATGAACTGTCAAATGCGCCTTGCATCGGATAGTTATCCGAGCTGGTGCTGCCCAAAATGATAAGCTGATCTTTAGAATTGACAATCATACTGTGGGGCACTTCCATTGCTCTTCCACCCATATAAGTTGAGTAAATCAGGTTACGACCATCAGCCGAAAACTTCGAGATGCCCATGTCTCCAGAGTCAAAACTAAATAAGCCAGGGTCATCAGTGTCAAAAGCACCGGTGGTAGTGGGGTAGCGATCAAATGCCACACCTGCACCGTATAAATTTCCATCTTCATCGAAAGTGGCAGTGGTTCCCCAGTTGTCACCAGAAGCGCCAGAGTAGGAAGCAAAAATCAACTCAGGATCTATCACCAATTCCAAATTTTTATCATACCCTTTCGGGAAATCAAAAGTCAGTTGATTGCCAACCAGTCGGAACTCGCAAGCAACCTTGGTTTTTAATCCATCAATCACTTGATAGGCAAATGGTTCTTGCTCCACCACTTCATTGACGGAAGTTTGGATGTGCAATTTTTTGTCTTTTAGAAAGACTTTGTCTGCGTGTTCATATTCCAAAAGGATTTGATTGGGGTCGGCATTGGGAGCGATGATGAAATCGTATTTCATATTGCCACCAAATTGGTACAATCTCATGTCAATACCATCATACAAATTGCCATAACTCGCTTCTTCATATAGACCAACTTCTGAAGCCCATTTAGAAGGGTCATTGCCGATGAAGTAGTTATGGTAGGCAGTGTATTTATTTTTCGGTTTTTTAGTTGGGGTAGGATTTGCGCCCAAAAAGTTCACATAAAATCTGTGGAAATGCATCACCAGCTCTTCGTGATCATGGTGCGCCTCGCCGTCATGACAATGCTGACTTCTATCCACATGCCGATGGTGTTTTGCTTCAAGGTCCTCTGGGCTGATGAGTAAAAAATTGAGACGCGTTCGTTCCAGAGCCACTTTTGCATAGCCCATGTTGAGGCGATAATAGATGTCATCTTCCCACTGCCCTTTGTTTTCTACAAAATAAAGGAGTCCCGGGTTTTTATGCACTTCTTCGAGTGCTCGCATGGGGTCTTCCGTATTTGCCGAAAGGCGAATTTGAAAAGAAAGAGAAAGGAGAAATAGGCAAATGCCTAGCCACAGGGTAGGGTAGGTTTTATTGGTCATAGTTTGAAGATTGTGTAACGTGAATTTAAGGCGGTGGCTGCGAAGCCAAAAATAAAACGATTCTTTGGCTATTTAGAATGTAATGATCTAAGGTTTTGTTAAAGCAAATACAGTAAAGGTAGTTTTGGCGACGAAGCCAATCGGCGAGCTAATTTTCCGAAAGGGGAAAAGAAAAAGCCCTCGAATGTATTCGAAGGCTTTTTTCAATTAAACCAAATATTAATCACATGATTAATTTTTTATCCAAGATTAGGAATCCGTAAGGTTTGACCTGGGAAGATCACATCTGGATTATCCAACATTGGCTGATTTGCTTCAAAAATCACTTTATATTTCATCGGGTCGCCATAAAATTGCTTCGCAATTTTAGAAAGCGAATCTCCTCTTTTTACTTCGTAAAAGGTTGCTTCTGGTTCTTTCTCCGGAGCAACTACTGAAAGGCGATCATCTACTGCCCCAACGCCTCGTACATTTCCTAATCGCAAAACGATTTTTTCTCTATCGGCATGTGAATCAACTTGCCCATAAACAGTAACGACTTCGCCATCGAAAGTCAATGAGAAATCTTCGATATCAGAATTTAGACCTTGAACCAAACTCGTTAACACTGCTTCTTTTTGGCGACGTGCAGCTTCTTCCGCCATATTATTTAAGGCGTCATTAGAATTGACGTGCTTTTCGTCTTTGTCAATCAACTTTGCACCTGCATTTTTCAAAAATGAAAAGAGACCCATAGTAAAAATGAATTAGTTAGTTATGATAAAGTAAAAAAGTATTTCAAGTGCAAATATAGAAAAAATGAGGGAGGTGCAACAAATCAAAAAAAATAAAGTAAATGGCGTATATTTGCGCACTTTTTTAACGAGAAGCCGTTAAGTCATTTTTGAAAGGCTGCAAATAGACTAAAAACGAACCTAAAATCGTCAAAAATTTTCTGATTCAATCGGACTATTGTTTCAATATTTTTTGACTGCTTTAGAACTGTTTCTGGTTATGGCCGTTAATTTCAAACTTTAATCAGCTTCCAACATATTCAAAATATACTAAATCTATTCTTCCATGCAAAGTAAAGGTGTAGTTCGGTTTTTTCTAATTTTCATGGCTTTGGTTTGTTTGTATCAATTCATCTTGATGTTTCCGACCAACAGTGTGGAATCTGCAGCCGACAGTTATGGCGTCACAATGGGAAAAGGGGATCCTGCTCAAGAAAAACAGTACAGATCGAATTATTTGGATTCGGTTTCCAGTGAGACTGTTTTTAGCATTCCCTATATTAAAGATTATACTTATCAGGATTTGAAAGCTTCTCAACTTGGATTGGGGCTTGATTTGAAAGGTGGGATGAGTGTTGTGCTTCAAGTTGATGTGAAAGAATTTGTCAATGAATTGGCAGATACTCAGGATGAGACTTTTGCAACTGCTTTAGCAAATGCTGAAAAGGCATTGGCAAATAGCCAATCTGATTTCATTTCCATTTTCTCTGATGAGTGGAGCAAAATCGCTAACGGTAAAAAATTAGCTGACATCTTCCTCTTGAATGCAAAAATGCGTGAAGGAAGTGCTGAGTTGAATACTACGGCAATTAATGCAAATTCATCTGACGCAGCAGTTATCACACGTTTGAGACAAGAAGCCAACGAAAACGTTGACTTGACTTTCAAACTGTTGAAACAACGTATCGATAAGTTAGGAGTAACACAACCAAACATCTCTCTTGATGAAGCAAGGGATTTGATTATGGTTGAATTGCCAGGTATTGATAATCCAGAACGTGCCCGTTCTCTTTTGCAAGCGGCAGCGAGCTTGGAGTTTTGGGACGCTTTCCGTTTTAGTGACCCAGGCATTAATGCAGCTTTCCTTTCGGCAAATGAAAGATTGAAAAAGTCTGGTGTCGGCGGAGATGCTGAGATTCAAACTGAAAAGACTTTTAGACTTGATACTGCTTGGAGTGTAATTGATTCTTTAGGTAACCCTGATAGGGGTTCAAATTATACTATTGATACCATCAATACCGGTGATGGGAACGAAGGCTTGGTCGCAAAAGGACCACTTTTTGACATCTTCCAGATGAACAGAGGAGAGTTGGGACAAGCACCAATGGGTATTGCAAGCAAGAATAAGAAAGACCTTATTACAAAATACTTAGCGCGACCTGACATCAAGGCGCTCTTCCCAAGTAATTTAGAATTCCGTTGGTCGAAAGACCCATTCAAACCCTATCAAGGTAGTGATGGCGAGCAAGTTTCATTTGGAGACAACATGTACGAATTGTACGCTATCAAGAAGGCACCAGGAAGCACCTCCGCTCCATTGGAAGGAGACCGCGTAACCGACGCTCGTCCGAGTCAAGATCAAAACGGTGAGGTTGTCGTTTCCTTGAAAATGGATAACATTGGCGCTCAAGAGTGGGGTCGAATGACTACTAAAGCTGCCAACGCAGGAAATAGAGAAGTCGCCATCGTTTTGGATAACGAGGTCGTTTCTTGCCCACGTGTAATCAACCCGATTACTTCTGGAGACACACAGATTTCTGGAACGTTCTCAGTAACTGAGGCGAGAGATTTAGCTAACGTGCTTCAGATTGGTAAACTTCCAGTAACGACCTCTATCATTCAGGAAAGTATCGTTGGACCAACATTAGGTGCTGAAAATATCCAACGCTCGACCAGAGCATTGATTTTCGGTTTTGCGATGTTGATTGTCTTTATGATTCTTTACTATGCTGGTGGTGGTGTGGTTGCCGTAATCGCACTTTTGGCTAACATGTTCTTCATTTTTGGAACATTGGCTTCTATCGGAACGGTATTGACCTTACCTGGTTTTGCAGGTATCATCCTAACGATTGGTATGGCAGTTGACGCCAACGTAATCATATTTGAAAGAATTAGAGAGGAACTCCGTGCAGGCAAATCCAATATGGCTGCCATCCGCGACGGTTTCCAACAATCCTATTCAGCAATCATCGATGCCAACGTAACGACCATTTTGACGGCGTTCGTTTTGGCTTACTTCGGTTTGGGGCCAATCAAAGGATTCGCAACTATCCTAATCATCGGTGTGATTTCTTCACTCTTTACTGCGGTATTGGTCGGAAGACTAATCATCGAGTGGTGGATGGGTAAAGAAGGACGCACATTGGGTTTCTGGACAGGTTGGTCTAAAAACGTAATGTCAAATGTCAATGTAGATTGGATGGGCTTACGTAAGGTTGGATACATGATTTCAGGTGCTTTGATTTTGATTAGCTTAGGTGCCATCTTTACTAAAGGATTTGACTTAGGTGTTGATTTCAAAGGCGGATATAGCTACAATGTGCAATTTGACCAACCAGTCGATGCCCAAACTGCTCGTGCTACACTAACAGAGGCATTTGGTTCTGCTCCGGTTGTAAAAGCAGTAGATACCGAAAACACCTTAAGCATCACTACCAACTACTTGATTGATGACCAAGCTAAAGACGCTCAAGACAGAGTATTAGCGAAGCTGCATGAAGGTGTGAAAACGATTACTGGTTCTACCCTTAGTTTAGCAGACTTTAGCAATTCTGCTTCAGCAGGCACGAAAGTTACCGCTGCAAGTAAAGTAGGGCCAACCATCGCCGATGATATCAAAGACAGTTCTTATCAATCAGCATTCTTTGCCTTGCTATTGATATTCTTATACTTATTTATTCGCTTCCGCAAATGGGAGTTTAGTGCAGGTGCCGTTGCGGCATTGTTCCATGATGTAATTATCACTTTAGGGATGTTTGCATTGTTCTGGGGTGTGTTGCCATTTTCGATGGAAATCGACCAAGCATTTGTTGCGGCGATATTGACGGTGATTGGTTACTCTGTAAATGATACGGTGATTGTATTTGACCGTATTCGTGAGTTTATCAATACTTACACCGGCAAATCTAAAGAAGAAATTTTCAATCTTGCGATTAATAATACTTTGAGTAGAACCGTGATTACTTCCGGTACGACGATGATTGTGGTCTTGACCCTTTTC
>CALCJP010000204.1 GCA_937967625.1 uncultured Saprospiraceae bacterium | reverse complement strand
TCTCATATTTTTAAAATTTATAGCCAACCAGTATCGCAGCTTGAATCGAATACTGACTGAAATTAGAAATTGGCGCAACGGTGTTGTGATTCAACATAAATGCTTGCTCATCATTTCTATCATAAAACTCCTCTTCCAAATCACGCTCGATAAAAATTGTAATATCAGAACAATCCACATTGTCGCGCATGAAGGGTCGGTCATCTAAAGGAACAGTGGTATATCCTCCCAATCGAACTTCCATCCTAACATGAAAATGTTTGAAATTAAAATCAAATCCACTTGTCGCCTGAAGCATTAGTTTGAGGTTATTGTATGTGAATTCATTTTGTGTCCATTCATCACATCGGCAGACCTCAGGCAGTTCAGTTGTTTGCAGGCAAACGGTTCGGCTGTAATGGAAGCGATAATTTCCCATGGAAGGTTGAATGCCAATAAAAAATCGCCTGCCAAATTTTTTATTAAAACTATAAGTCAAGGCAAAGGAAGGTTGCGCCACTGTAATCTTCGGAATAGATGGAAAGCTCCCATAATTCAGCAACTGATTATCATACACCCAATCTACTCCGAATGTATGGAAGTACTTCTCGTTGCTTTGATAGTTGGCTATCAGCGAGATAGCAGAATTTCCGCGTAAGGGGCTTGCAAGATCGGTCATGACAGACCACTTGTTAGGGCTTGCAACTTCTTTTTGTGCGTGAATTGAAAGCAGCAAAAAGAGTTGGAGGAAGATTAAATATTGTATTTTTGATTTCATAAAACATTGATTTTCAGGTATTTGATTTTAATAGGCTCTATTCGTTTTATTTCTCTTTTCCCTTTCGGGAAATGGCTCCATTTGCCGAAAGGCTCACATAAAGTTAAAAAAGCCACAGACCTGCACAGACCGAAACAGAAAAAATATCTACACCGTCTGCGGCTTCCAATCGAAAAAAATTCATTTTAGCATAAGTCTTTTCGCCTAAGTGTAGAGACGATTCATGAATCGTCTTGTGCCCTCCGAGGCAGAAAATCCGAGACAATTCGTGAATTGTCTCTACACTAATTCAGGTCTCGTTTTTAGCGACTGACGTTGTAGCCCACAGACAACCCAAACCGATGTCCCTCCTTGCTTGGGATGAAAAAGACATTGACCGGAATGTTGAGTTTACCTGATTTGAAGGTCTTCCCAACGCCGAATACGAAGCGAGTTTCTAAGGCATAAGTACCTCGGCTGTCCACGCGTCTTTCCAAAGTGTAGTCGTTGCGATTAAGATCTTCCGGGAAAGCACTTTCCAAAGTCCAACCATCTTCGAGGCGATAACCTTTTGCTTTTTGGGTCGCATAAAAAATGGGACCAAAAGCGAATTCGAGACCTGTGCGGCTGCTTCGCATACCATTCAGAACGGAGATACTTGGGATGAATTTACCCTGATCCATACCCGTGATAGTTGGAATAAATTCGAACAATGCTTGAAAATCTCCCTGGTTGATGTACTGAATTTCCCACTGGTAGCCAAACTGAAACATGACGGGCAACAAGTCCATTCCACCTTCACTTTTAGCGGCTTTGAATATCTCAGCCATCTCGCCAGTCATCATCATGACGCCCATACGAGGTCCATTGAGATTGAGGCGAGGAGCATCGGTATTAACGGAGCTTTTGTAGTCATCGCGTTTGGTCAGTTTTGTGAGGAGGTCGTTATCGACTTCTTGGTCAAACATTTTCTGTAAGGAAACCTGAATGATGGATTTGAGCTGCTGGCGCAAGTTCAAAAATTCCATCACATGGGTTTTCTCAACGGACTGGGTTCCGACATCGATCAACCTAAAGGTAGTATTGATGGCGTCGCCTGCGAGTTCGATTTTACCGGTTAGCATTTTGTCGGTTTTGATTTGTTTGCCGATTTCGATGAGGCATAATTTGCCATAGCAACCAGTTGGATCCACTGCGTTTTTGTCTAACAAAAATTCGATATCGTAAGCGTCCATGACTTCAAAAAGGTCGAGCTTGCTTAGCTCAGTTCGAGTCATGTTGCCCGTTGCTTGCGGCTCTTGCGTAAAGCCACTGATGTCGATGTCGAGGACGCCGACAGTTGGTTTTGGAGTTGATTGTGCCATTGCGGCAGTTGTCATGATTAGGCATAGCAATGCCATGTTGATTAGATTCATTACTGACTTCATTTTAAATTGATTTTAGTTTATTGAATATTGACGACTTTCGTAATCGACTGATATTCAATTGTTTAAGTTAAAACAAATGGTTTAGTGATATTTTTCTAATTTGACTTAGAGGAACGCGGATAGCGCGGATTTATACGGATTTTCGCGGATCGGGATCCGTGGTAATCTGTACTGATCTGTTTAATCTGTGTTCCTATCAAGTCATGATTTTACATTTGCCGAAAACTTGTCCCGAAATTTCTTCGGGAAGCATAAAATTGTTTTAGCTTTCATCGATCCCGAAACCAGTTCGGGACAAGCTTTCGCTAAATGGGAAAAGCAAAAGCCTTTTTTTAATCCAAAATAAATGCTGGGTTCAAATTGGAATCCTTCTGCTGAGGTTGCCATGCCTGTACCTATTCCCACATATCCATACTGCACGAATCGGTTACTTTTCACCTCATTTTGCGAAAGCAAATTCAAACTCAAAAAACAAGTGATTGCGATGATGATTACTTTTAAATTTTTCATTTTTTTCGATTTTATTGATTCTTAAATTTTGTTTCTAAATGATGTTTTAGTTTCCATAACTGAATTAGTTATTTCGTTTCGCTGACCCAAAGGTGGGGCGATCTGAACCTATTTTTGAAACAAATACGTCAACTCGCAATTTAATTTTCTACAATTTTGACACTTTCGTGAAATATCTGTTTTTTTGTTTACAATACGTAAACTAAATAATGAACCCTTTTACAATCTGGAAAAATGAACGAACAGATAATTCATCAAGAAACCTTCTTCAAATACCTCATCGCGAGAAGTAGCTCAGATATCGTTTTGAATAAAACCATGGAAGCCCTGCAATTGGGAAGAGGCGCCGTTTACAAACGCATGAATGGCAGCACAGCGCTCACTGCGAGCGAGATGGTGAGTTTAGCAAAACACTTTCGGGTGTCGCTTGATGATGTGTTTCAGACCAATAAGTATATGTCCTTCTTCCATCCGTTTTGGAAAGACACGAAAACGACCAAGATGGATTTCATGGATCGGTTTGCGTACTATTTCAAACCCATCGCGACGCATGAGCACAGTCATATTACTTACTTAGCCAATGAGCTGCCCGTGACCTATTACTTTTCGCATAAGAGCATCTTTCGGTTTTTGGTCTCTATTTGGAATCACCTGCATTGGGACGAAAAGGATCGCTTGACGATTGATGAAAACATGGTCATCGACGCCAAAATGGAAAAGCTACGAAACGAAATCACGATTTACTATTCCGGGTCACCGGTGATTGAGATTTGGAATTCGAATATGCTTTCCAATCTTTATCAGCAGGTTTATTTTTGTATTACGATACGCGCCTTCCAAAGTGCGGACTTCATCCAACGCCTACTCAATGACATCGACCGCCTCATCAATCAACTCAGGCAGGTCGCCCTTTCGGGCAAACATCATCTCAGCAACGATGAAGAAAACAACGACCTAAAAATCTACCTCAACGAATATGGCAACTACGCCAACGTCCTATTATATGAATCCGAAAAATTCAAAGGTGCTTTTGTCGGCATGGACATGCCTCAGTTTATGATTAGCTACAACCCGCATTTCTATGAAAATGCCAGCCGATGGATAGATAATATCAAACAGCGGTCAGTTTTGATTAGCTCCGAAGGTCTGCAATATCGAGAGTTGTTCTTTCTAAAACTAGAGAACGACTTTAAGGCATTTAAGGAGAGAGTGGAGAAGTTGATGGGGGTTTATTATGAGTAGCTCAGTGAGCAGTATTACAGTAAGCAGTTATACAGTAGGCAGTATATTTTCGGCTGCAACCAAACTGCCCACTGCTAACTGTAATACTGCCTACTGCAAAACTGCAAACTGTCAAACTGAAAAAAGCGACCACCCGAAGGCAGCCGCTTATCATAAAACCCGATTTTGAAACTTTTGAAGAGCGCTATTTAGGATTAGTTATTACTTACCTTTCTCTTTTTCGCCAAGTCAGTACGTTTTGCGTCTCTATCATTTTCTTGGGTACGTTCGCCTCTTAGCGCAGAAGGACCCGCAAAAAATCTCATCACATCTCTTGTACCGAAGTAGCCATCAGAGTACGCTAACAAACCTATTTGGTCAAAAATCTCCAACTCGCCGTTGCCATAATCACAGCAGATACCATCACCGTAAGAATCTTTCAAGATGAATTTGTAGTTATCATCTTCTAAGCAGAACGTCTCTTCGATAACTGTTCCTGCTTGACCATCTTGATATGGACCTCCTCTTGCTACAACTTTATTGTCACCATCTCTCAAAATCCATCTTGTTTCAGAACCGTAATCATCCAAAGTCAATCTGATGGTTACATCTTCGCAAGTAGTATTTGGAGTATCACAAGCGTCTCCGATGCCGTCGCCATCTGTGTCAGTTTGTGCAGGGTTCGCTACGTTCGGGCAGTTGTCTTGTGCGTCAGCGATGCCGTCGCCGTCAGTATCAGTTGGTGGTGGAGGTGGAGGCGTTCCAGTTCCACAAACGTTAGCTGCATTTGAGGTCAAGTTGCTCAAAGAACTGGTGATGTAGTTGCTCATACGAGTCGCCTGACCTGCGCTGAACATGTACATACAAGCGTCATTAGTGTAGTCCATATAGTTCATGTGCATATCCACACTTCCGCAAGAGCTAACGCCGATGTTAGGACATCCGCCACGGTCACTTTGTTGGTCAGGAGTATCTGCAACTAAATCATCTTGAGCACAACCACCACCCCAGATGTGGTCTAATAAAAGGTAGTGTCCTACTTCGTGAGTTGTCGTTCTTCCGAGGTCATACGGTGCTTGGGCGCCCACATTCCCACACTGTTTTCCTGCTCCGAAAGCAGTTGCTTCAATTACGACACCATCGCCGTTTCCTGAGCCACCCAGAGGTGCATAACCCAAAACTCCTGTTCCAAACTGAACATAGATGTTCAGGTATCCACTCCAGCGAGAATCGTTATCGCCAGAAGTTTGGTTGATTGTTACTGCTGGGTCGCCGTTTGAAAGGTTGAAGCCGCTTGGGTGATTTTTTGTCGCCAAACAGAAAGTAATATTTGCTGCACCATTGCTTACGCCTGGGAATGAGCTGGAAGCATTATTGGTCCAGTTGCTTATATCTCCGTTGGTTCCTTGGATGTCTGCGTTTAGGACTGCGATTTGCTCGTTTGCTAAATCGATTAAACATTGGGTGTTGGGGTTGCTTATTCCTTGGTAGTGAACTGCAATTGGGATGGTGACTGCTGATCTGTTCGCTACTGTGTTTTTCATGGAAGCTACTTTTTCAAGTTTTGCGTCGAAGGCTGCGCGGTACTGAGGGTCAGAGAGTAGTTCGTGCATGTGTCCGTCTTTTCCGCAAGAGCGTTTCAGGTCGGAAGTTGGGTTTTGAAGTTCAGTTACTTCCTGCTCAAAGGTTTCGAATGGTTCATCTTGGCAAGAGTGGAAACTGATTACTGCGAAACAAAGGCAAGCGATTAAAAAGAAATTTTTCATGACTTAAAGTTTAATAGTTAGGAAATAAAATAGGTGATTAAGTTTATGTTGATTTTAATTCTTATCGACCTACATCTACCAGTATTTAAACGCTCCATCATCCCCCATACCTCCCCCTATTTTTTTTGAAATAAAATTTCAAACAGCACCTAAGTCATTGATTATCAGCACCTTTCGGCAAATTATTTTTTTATTTTTTCTCACTTTTGTGAAATGAATGTATTTCTGGCAGTCTGTCATTAGTATTTAAAATATTTGCTTTCGCCCCTTCAGGGCTAAAGAATAGTTGCTTGCTTTTTTTCAAAGGGCGTTGCCCTTTGTTATTGCTTTCGCCCCGTTGGGGCTTAAAAGAAAGTACTTTTAGCAATGAACAAGTACTGAAAGTGCGAAAGCAATAACCGAGGGCATCGCCCTCGGCAACAAAAGGAACACATGTGTAGCCCTGAAAGGGCGAAAGCGATTACATAGAATAGGAATCCATTCAAAGCGAAAAAAATGTATCTCAAAGCTTCGCACTTTTCGCCTTTCGACAAATAACTCCGTTTAGCGAAAGCGAAAAACGACTTGGCAAATCAGATAAGCTCATTTGCCGAAAGGCAAAAAAAACTACCCCTGCTGGCGGAAGCTAACAGGGGTAGCGAATTGGAGTTTCGAAAATCTAAATAAACCTTTAGTTTAAGGTTGGTAAACGATTTTCATAGCTTCCCGATGGGGTGAGACCATATATACTATAGATTTCGCCTTATCGGAATCAGGCGATTGAGAGCAGTAGGATGATGCTTACAAGTTAAAACAATATAGCCCCGCTTGCTTTAAGGGAATTGTAATGAAATTGTCAGGAAGATTGGCGTGTAAGATGGATTGCAAAAAGTGGTTGACGGGTTGCCGTAGTTACCCAACATGGTGAAACGAAATCCGAACAACGGTAACAATGGTAACAACGGTAACAACGGTAACAATGGTAACGATGGTAACAACGGTAACAATGGTAACAATGGCAACAACGGTAACAAT
>CALCJP010000203.1 GCA_937967625.1 uncultured Saprospiraceae bacterium | reverse complement strand
ACCAAAAAAGGCGTCTCTACCTCATACAAATCAGTCGTAACTTCATTGACGCCACCAGTGTAATTGACTTTTATGGAGTTAGCGAAATTTCTTCCTGCATTGATTTCATTGACCATTTCGCAGGTGGCTTTCGCCCAAAATTCGAGGGTAATCGTTTGTGCAACGGCGATATCTGAAGTTTGAAAAACTGGCTGTTGGAGATTGGAGACATTCAAATCAGATCCATTTATAATGGAGCCAATTTGGTATTCAATTCCTTTCGGAAAATTGATGGTTACCTCGATGTTTTCGAGCGCAACGTTATTTGCCGAAAGGCTCACTTCAAATTTGGTGGAATCACAAACCTCCAAGAAATCAGGGTTCGTGTAGGCAATCGAAACGTCCTGCGCTTTCAAAAAAAAGAAAAAGACATTAACGAGCAATAGAGTTAGAAGCGTTCGTTTTTTCATAAGATTTTTTTGCATACATATAAATGGGAAACCAAATATAACAACAAAAAATGCCCATCCAAACGGATGGGCATTTATATAATCTCATGAAAATGTATTTCTCATTTTCCGAAAGGAAAATAAAAGGTCATTATGCTTTTTCCTCATCAACTTCTTCAAACTCAACATCTTCTGCGTCATTTGAATCCGTTGCGTCACTTGTAGGTTCTGCACCTGCGTCAGCTCCGCCTGCGTTTGCTTGCGCTTCCTGAGTTGCTTGGTACATCTCTTGACTCGCCGCTTGCCATGCAGTATTCATCTTTTCAGTGGCAGCAGAGATAGCGTCAGTGTCACCTGACTTGTGCGCTTCTTTTAATTCAGCTAATGCCTCCTCGATTGGCGCTTTTTTCTCAGCAGGAATCTTTTCACCGTACTCAGTTAGTTGCTGCTCCGTTTGGAAAATCAAACTGTCTGCTTTGTTGACGATTTCTACTTTTTCGCGAGCGGCTTTGTCTGCGTCTGCGTTTGCTTCCGCCTCCGCTTTCATGCGAGCGATTTCTTCTTTTGAAAGACCTGTTGAAGCCTCAATTCGAATACTTTGCTCCTTATTGGTCGCTTTATCTTTTGCCGAAACATTCAAAATACCATTGGCGTCCATGTCGAAACTTACCTCAATCTGAGGCATTCCACGTCGTGCAGGAGGAATTCCATCCAAAATGAAACGACCTACTGAGCGGTTTTGAGCAGCCATCGGGCGCTCACCTTGCAAGATATGAATCTCAACTGATGGCTGATTGTCAGCAGCAGTAGAATAGACCTTAGACTTCTTGGTTGGAATCGTAGTATTTGACTCAATCACGATGTCATAAACACCACCCATCGTTTCGATACCCAGAGAAAGTGGCGTCACGTCAAGCAATAAGACATCATTCACATCACCAGTCAAAACACCTCCTTGAATCGCTGCACCAACGGCAACTACCTCATCAGGATTTACCCCTTTGTTTGGCTTCTTGCCGAAAAATTCTTCAACCGCCGCCTGAATACGAGGGATACGAGTCGAACCACCAACTAAGATGATTTCGTCGATTTCGCTTTTCTTCAAACCTGAATCTTTCAATGCTTGTGCGCATGGCTTCAAAGTTCTTTTTACCAAGTCATCACAAAGTTGTTCGAATTTTGAGCGAGTCAATTTCAGCACTAAGTGTTTAGGCACGCCGTCAGCAGCGGTGATATATGGCAAGTTGATTTCTGTTTCTTGAGAAGCAGACAATTCAATCTTTGCTTTTTCTGCCGCGTCTTTCAAACGCTGTAAAGCCATTGGGTCTTTACGCAGGTCGATGTTTTCAGTATTTTTGAATTCGTCAGCCATCCAGTTGATGATTTTTCTATCAAAATCATCTCCACCTAAGTGGGTGTCTCCGTTGGTTGATTTTACTTCAAAAACACCATCGCCCATTTCCAAAATAGAAATATCGAATGTTCCACCACCGAGGTCATAGACCGCGATAGTCATGTCTTTATTTCTTTTATCCATTCCGTAAGCCAAAGCTGCTGCTGTTGGCTCATTGATAATTCTTCTAACTTTAAGACCTGCAACTTCTCCAGCTTCTTTAGTTGCTTGGCGCTGAGAGTCATTGAAGTAGGCAGGGACTGTGATGACAGCTTCTGTTACTTCTGTTCCCAAAAAGTCTTCCGCAGTTTTCTTCATTTTTTGAAGTACCATCGCAGAAATCTCTTGAGCGCTGAACTTACGGTCATCAATCGCAACACGCACGGTGTCGTTGTCGCCTTTGACTACCTTATAAGAAACCTGATCAACTTCTCCTTTTACTTCCGAATAACGACTTCCCATGAATCGCTTAATCGAAGAAATCGTTTTAGTTGGATTCGTAATGGCTTGACGCTTGGCAGGATCTCCTACTTTACGTTCTCCATTCTCCAAAAATGCAACAATAGAAGGAGTCGTCCTTCTCCCTTCATCGTTTTGAATAACTACCGGTTCATTACCTTCCATCACCGCTACACATGAGTTGGTGGTACCAAGGTCAATTCCAATAATTTTACTCATTATATCAATTTTAATTTTTAAATAATTTTCTTCTGACCTACTTTATTCAATGGTTGTGCCATGCCAATTGGCATTGTCAAACCTGACTTATTTGCTTGTTTATTTCCCGAAAGGGAGAAAGGATGACAGAAAATGAAGTGCAGAAATGACAAAACGGCAGAGAAAGAAAAGGTATAGTTCAAAAAAAGGGTCGCTCATTGAGCGACCCTTTTTTTGAACTACATAAAATTGGTTGGTTCTTTAAGGCACAATTAGACTGTATTTCTCCAAAACCTCGCCTCCATTATAAACCACTAAGACGTATTTGCCTTTTTTGATTCCGATACATTCCACGGGGCGAACAAGTTTGCCAGCCTTGCTGCACGGAATGCTCCATTCTCTCAACTTCTGTTTCTTTGGAGTGCTAAAAAGTCTTGCTTTGACTTCTCCCACTCCCGGACTATTGAAGCTAATCATTGCTTTGTTGGTATTCTTATCCACCATGACTTTACTTATCCCACCTCTGGCGGCCATTACCGGCTTCTCCACTTCTTCTTGGGGAGGTGGGCTTTGTTCAGGAGGACTCTGAGCAGGGGTAGGAGGTATTGTAATCAGTCGATAATCTACCTGTTTGCCTGGATTCAATTTTGCAAATCCACTGTCCGTAAAGCTATAGTTGTTACTGCCTGCACCTAAGCCTGAGATTACTTTTATTGGTTTATGCGCAGCCCTGTTAATTGATCTTTCAAGTTTATAACTGTATCCATCAATTTCTCCATTGGTGGCCCATGAAACTTGAACATCATCTCCCTCTTGGTAAACATCAAATGAAGGGACTGACATTCCTTTCACCATGTCGCGAGTGGATTTCAAACCGCCACTTGTGACCAATTCAGGAGCTGCCAGAGTCGTGTGAGCAAAAATTTCAATCACATCTCCAGTGCCGTTGTCTGGCACCCAAATATTCAAACCCCTTGGGAAAGAGAAAATATCGTTTGGTCGATTCTCGGCAACCTTATCTGCATTGTCAGTTTTGATAAAGCGAATTTCGATTTTGTCTCTATCAACAAATATCCAATGAAAGCTATTGAAAGAACCGCTGGCGCGAGTCCATTCTTTTGTGTCATTATTAGGTCGCAAAGGAGCGCCCCAACATCCTTCTCCAATATAAATGGTTCCATTTACGTCATCTCTAATGAATCCTTCATCACTTCCTGCACCAGTTTCAGGTCGAAGAGGGTAGGTGGATTTCACTGAGTGTGCATCGGACTCCACCACGAAATCCACTCCAAACTCATAGAACAACTTTGACCAATGTCCCCACTGATCATTGTTCTCTTTCTTCAATGCAACGTGAGGGCGAGTAGAGAGGTGGTGCTGCGCCGTTTTCCAAATCGAATTTGAGTGCTTTTGCAAATCTCCTTTCAGCCAAGTTCGTTGAGTTCCTCCAGGGGCAATCATCGAATTTAAGGTATAAATTCTTAGAAGATTACCTCCCAGACTCATGGCATAATGAAGTCCTTTCATCTGAAGGTCAAAAAGATTAATCAACGTCTTATTCGAAAATTCATGATTCCCTCTTGCCGCGATTATTGGATACATGCGTCCATCTGAGGAGATGGTGCTTTGCCAATCATCAAACCAAGCTTTCCATTCCTTTTCGTTATCATTGTCAGTAAAGTCACCACCAAACATAACACAGTGCGGTCGTAGCTTACTTACCAATTTATTGGCATTCTTCCTTGCAGTCCGATGATTACGAGAATCACTTCCTGCAATAATCGAAAGACGAGAATTGGAATCATCAGGAGCCGTCTGAAATGAATAAACCTTGCTCGAACCCTCCGTGTCAGCAATTACAAAATAGTAAATAGTATTGGGCGACAACCCAGTTAATCTGACAAAATGATTGTTCATCCCTTTGTAGGAAACAACATTGTCAGGAGACTTTGAAAGACTATATTTTGTGGGAAATTTACCCTTATTCGAAGTGTCGAAGTAGATTTTGCCTTCTTTGCCCGAAATTTGATCCCAACCAATAGTTATTGAGGTCGAAGGATTATCCTTCCATACCAATCGATAACGACCTGTTTTCGCCACCATTTCGATGGAAAACAAGGCGATTGAGACAAGTAGTATTAAAAATTTGTGTTTACGGATATTCATTCTCTTTAAATTAGAATTTGAGTAGTCTTCGTAAAAATCACTTCATGGTTGCAAACAAAATTTAAATCAGGCTATTGAAAGGTCGAAGATAGAAAATCAGTCAGTATAAAAGTTTATGAGTACATAAATATTGTACCTTTGCGCCTTTCTTTTAAAAAAAAATCGAAAATTCTTTTTTCCAAAAAATTTGACATGCAAAAAGACCAACAATTATTCCAACTCATCAATAAAGAACTTCATCGCCAACGGGAGGGAATTGAACTGATTGCCTCTGAAAATTTTACCAGTCAGGCAGTCATGGATGCAATGGGTACTTGTTTGACGAATAAGTACGCTGAAGGTTATCCCGGCAAGCGATATTATGGCGGATGTGAAGTAGTTGATCAAGTAGAGCAACTTGCGATTGATAGATTAAAAGAACTCTTTGGCGCTGAATACGCCAATGTGCAACCACACTCAGGCGCTCAAGCAAATGCAGCCGTTTTCTTAGCCGTTTTGCAACCAGGAGATACGATTTTGGGATTTGACCTTTCGCATGGAGGTCATCTGTCTCATGGCTCTCCGGTCAACTTTTCAGGTAAGGTGTATCGACCTACTTTTTACGGCGTAGAAAAGGAAACAGGGACCATCGACATGGATAAAGTTGAAGCAAAAGCATTGGCCGAAAAACCGAAATTAATTATTTGTGGCGCAAGCGCTTACTCAAGAGATTGGGATTATGCTCGCTTTCGCGAAATAGCCGATAAAGTAGGCGCGCTTTTGTTAGCTGACATTGCCCATCCGGCAGGTTTGATTGCAGCAGGGCTTCTAAATGACCCAATAGAACATTGCCACATTGTCACCTCCACCACTCATAAAACACTCCGAGGTCCAAGAGGCGGCATCATCATGATGGGCAAAAATTTCGAAAACCCTTGGGGCAGAACCACTCGAAAAGGAACCGTCATTAAAATGTCTTCCATTTTAAATAGTGGCGTTTTTCCAGGTATGCAAGGTGGACCTTTAGAACACGTCATTGCCGCCAAAGCGGTTGCATTTGGAGAGGCATTAGATCCTTCATTCAAAACTTACGGCGTTCAAGTCATCAACAACGCGCAAGCGATGGCAGAAGAATTTGTCAAGCGTGGCTATAAACTTATCTCAGGTGGAACTGATAATCACCTTATGCTTATCGACTTACGCTCGAAAGAAGTCACTGGAAAAGAAGCAGAAAATGCGCTCGTAAGAGCCGACAT
>CALCJP010000202.1 GCA_937967625.1 uncultured Saprospiraceae bacterium | reverse complement strand
CCCAGATGAGCGAGAGCCGTTCACCATCGTAATCCCCCCACCCAACGTGACGGGGGTTTTGCACATGGGGCACATGCTCAATAATACGATTCAGGACATCCTCATCCGAAAAGCGCGGATGGAAGGAAAAAACGCGTGCTGGGTACCTGGAACTGACCATGCCTCTATTGCCACTGAAGCGAAAGTGGTCAAGCTGTTGCGAAAGCAAGGCATCAAAAAATCTGACCTTTCGAGAGAAGACTTCTTAAATCATGCTTTTGCATGGAAGGACGAATATGGGGGAATCATTCTGGAGCAACTGAAACGACTCGGTGCTTCTTGCGATTGGGATCGTACTCGCTTTACGATGGAGGAAAAGCTTTCCGAGGCAGTTATTAAAGTTTTCGTTGACCTCCACAAAAAAGGAAAACTCTTCCGTGGTCTTCGCATGACCAACTGGGACCCTGAAGCAAAAACAGTACTTTCTAATGAGGAAGTAATTTATAAAGAAGAAAATTCGAGCCTCTATCATATTCGGTATGTTTTGGAAGATGATCCTTCTAAATCAATCGTCATCGCAACCCAACGTCCTGAAACTATTATGGCAGATGTTGCGATTGCAGTTCATCCAGACGATGATAGATATAAAGACTTAGTAGGTAAGAAAGCGATAATTCCTTTAGTCAATCGGGCGATTCCAATCATAGCGGATTCGTATGTGGAGCTGGAGTTTGGATCAGGTGCTTTGAAGATCACCCCTGCTCATGATCAAAATGACCATGAGATTGGGAAGAAACACAACTTGCCGGTTATCGACATTTTAGATGAATCAGGCAAGCTCAACGAGCATGCCCAAATTTTGGTAGGGCAAGATCGATTTGAGGCGAGAAGGAATATCAAAGTTTTGCTTAAAGAAGCGGGCGCGCTTGTTGAATTAGAAAATTATAGAACCAGCATTGGTCACTCTGAAAGAACTGACGCTGTCGTAGAACCTCGTTTGACCAAACAATGGTTTTTGCGCATGGATGATTTTGCTGCTTCTGCATTGAGCGCAGTTGAAAATGGCGAGGTAAAATTCTTCCCTGACAACATGCGCAACATGTACAACTCATGGCTCAAACCAGAGAATGTACGTGACTGGTGTATCTCTCGCCAATTGTGGTGGGGACAGCAAATACCTGCTTGGTATGTAGAAGGCAATGATGAACCTATCGTTGCACACAACGAAGCCGAAGCCCTCGAATTAGCGCGCCAAACCACTGGTAATCAATCACTTACCGCAGCCGATCTCAAACGTGAGGAAGATGTAGTGGACACTTGGTTTTCCTCTTGGCTGTGGCCAATGTCCGTTTTTGATGGCTTCCACAATCAAGAGGAATTGAACTACTACTACCCTACGAACGTCCTCGTGACGGGTTGGGATATTATGTTCTTCTGGGTGGCTCGAATGATAATGTCTGGTTATGAATGGGCACCTGAACTTCTCGGTGAAGGAAAAAGCTACCCATTCAAAGATGTCTTTTTTACGGGCATGGTGAGAGATAATAAGAAGCGGAAGATGAGTAAGTCATTGGGCAACTCGCCCGATGCTTTGAGCTTGATTGACAATTATGGAGCAGATGGCGTTCGTTTCGGAATTCTTTCTTGCACCTCGGCGGGTAATGACATCATCTTTGACGCTCCTTCTGATCCAAAAACAGGAGCGACGCTCAACGAAAGTAAACTTTGCGAGCAAGGCAGCAAGTTTTGCAATAAAATGTGGAATGCGCTCAAACTCGTCAAAAGTTGGGAGGTAGAAGAAAAAGGCGCTGATGACAAAAGCGCTCTGGCAGTCAATTGGTTTGAGCACCGCATGAATCAAGCTATCAAATCCGTGAATTCGAATTTAGACGCGTATCGTTTGTCTGACTCCATTTTGACTTTATACAAATTGATTTGGAATGACTTCTGTTCTGCCTATTTGGAATATATCAAGCCTGAAAAAGGAGGAACAATTGCAAAGAGCACGATGGATAAAACCATTCAGTTTTTCGAAACACAGATGGCTTTGCTTCATCCTTTTATGCCTTTCGTTACCGAAGAAATTTGGCATAATGTAAAAGAAAGAGCTGAGGGTGAGGACTGCGTGGTGAGTGATTTCCCGAAAGGGAGCCAATTTGACGAAAGTCTGATCAATCTGATGGAAAAGGCGCAAACCTTGATCACAAAAATCAGAGAAACCAGAGACGCTAACGCATTAAGCCCACGAGAAGCATTGCCACTTTTGGTAGAAAAAAGTGAGGCGACAGCGCAATTATTCGCGCTAAGCGGAATGCAAGAAATCGTTTGTAAATCTGCCAATATTTCTTCTATCGAATTTGCAGATTCCGCAGAAGGAATCGGTTTCGTTTCTGGGGCTGACAAATACTATCTCGTCGCAGAAGTAACTGTTGATGTCGAAGCAGAAAAAGCAAAAATCAACGACGAACTCAAACGCCAAAAAGGTTTCGTTTTCGGTATTGAGAAAAAATTGGGCAACGAGCGTTTCGTTCAAAATGCCCCAGCACAAGTCATCGAAAGAGAACGCCAAAAACTCGCTGATGGTAAATCGCGAATTCGTATTTTGGAAGAAAGTCTTGAACGATTGAATTGATTTCCAAGTTACCATAGTTGCCGAGTTACCATAGTTGCCAATTGTAACTCGGCAACAACGGTAACTTGGTAACCACGATAACAATGGCAACAAAAAACCTCCCCCTTTCGGGAAATCCCCGTTTCTTTTCCCCTTTTTTGCGTTAAGCAGCAAGTTTGTATTTAACTAAAAAACTGACCATGAAAAGAGTCTCACTCCACCTGTTATTTTTACTTCTTAATATTACTTCATTTGCTCAACTCAATATGGAGTTAGGCTCCCAAGTCGGCTATCAAAACACTCTGAATGACGTGTGGGGATGGCATAACCCCGTCGATGGAAAAGAATACGCAATCGTCGGTCTTGTCAATGGCGTCTCCATCGTTGATGTCTCTGACCCCTACAATGCCTCAGAAGTTCAATTCATTTCAGGAATCAGTTCCACATGGAGAGACATCAAAACATGGGCTGACCATGCCTACGTTTCGAATGAAGCTGGAAATGGAATTTTGGTAATTGACCTTTCTCAGTTGCCCAATGCCGCCCCAAGTTTCAATTGGGCGCCAGACATACCGGGGCTGAATGGAAATCTATGGAGTTGCCACAATCTCTTCGTTGACGAAAACGGTATTCTCTACCCCACTGGCTGTGGAAGACAAGCAGGCGGACGCCTCAATGCGGGCGCACCAATTTTTGTAGATGTCAACACCGACCCAGGAGATCCTCAGGTCATAGGTTGGGGAAATCCAATCTATGCACATGATGTCTATACGAGGGGTGATACGCTCTATGCCTCCGAAATCTATGAAGGTGATTTTGCAATTTATGACATCTCAAACAAAACCAACCCAATCGAATTGGCACGCCAACAAACCCCTTTTAATTTTACGCATAACGCATGGCTATCTGATAATAGCAAGGTGATTTTCACCACCGATGAAAGAGGGAATGCACCTGTGGCAGCTTATGATATTTCAGATTTGGACGACATTCAGTTATTAGATGAATATCGCCCTTTGACTTCTCTCAATAGCAATACGATACCGCATAATGTTCATACTTGGAATGACTATTTAATCATTTCATATTACACAGACGGAGGTCGCGTTGTTGATGCGTCACGTCCTTCCAATTTGATTGAAGTCGGAAACTTCGATTCCTTTTTTGGAGGCAATGGTGGATTTGGGGGCGTTTGGGGAGCATACCCATTTTTGCCCTCACAAACTGTACTGCTTTCGGACAGACAAAATGGTTTGGTCGTAACCGTACCGACCTATAAACGCGCCTGCTGGCTGGAAGGAATCGTCACCGAAAAAGGAACAGGCGCCCTACTCGATGGTGTAGCAATAGAAATCATCTCAGATCAAGCCAATCAGACCGCCTCTGGCAATGATGGAACTTACGAAACCGGGCAGGTTTTGGATGGTGATTTTATTGTCACTTTCGTGAAATCAGGGTATCGGTCAAAAGCCGTTAATGTCAATTTGCAAAATGGCGTTTTGACTGAACTGGATGTCGAATTAGAACCTTTGCAAAATGTGAGTTTCACGGGTTTGGTTTTGGATTTAGACACAGGTGATCCAATTGCTGATGCCGATGTAATTATCAGAGATTACTTTTATGAATATTCGGCGAAAGCCAATGCCAATGGTCAGTTTTCAGTTCAAAACGCCTTTGCCGGTGATTACGAATTGATTGCTGGAAAATGGGGCTATCAACATACTGCCTTTGCGGTTCAAGCTGCCGATGGAAGTGATTTTGAAGTTGAATTGACGGCAGGTTATCAAGATGATTTCGTTTTCGATTTGGGTTGGACAACCACAAGCACTGCCAGCTCAGGAGATTGGGAATTGGCAGATCCGATTGGCTATCAACTTAATAGCGGAACCATCGCTCAACCAGAAGAGGACTTAGCAAATGATCTCGGGAGCCAATGTTATGTCACTGGAGCTGGAAATGATGATGTCAACGGCGGCGTGGTGACTTTGACTTCTCCTGAATTTGATCTGACGACCTATAACGTTCCTGTTCTTCGACTTTCGCATTGGTTCCTCAATGCAGTTGGATTAGGGACTCCAAATGATAACCTTACGATTAAAATCACTGACGGAATGCAAACCGAAACACTTGCTACCATCACAGGCATCCAAAATCAATGGACGGATTTAGAGTTATCTATCAAAGATTTTCTCCCCCTTTCGGGAAATATGCAATTAATCATAGAAACCGCAGATGGCAACCCGAACCACGTAGTCGAAGCTGCCATCGATGGCTTTTCAATCATTGAATCAGATTTCGATGGAGATGGATATGGCTTAGATGATTGCGATGACCAAAATGCAGCAATCAACCCAGGCGCAATGGAAATTCCAAATAATCAATTTGATGAAAACTGTGATGGAATCACCTTAGTCATTGATAATGACATGGACGGATTCAACTCAGACGAAGATTGCGACGACTCCAACCCTATGGTCAATTCTGACCAATCCGAAATTCCATACAATGGATTGGATGATGATTGCAACCCAAACACTTTAGACGATGATTTAGACCAAGATGGCTTCGTAAACGCAAACGATTGCGATGACATGAACGCCATGATAAATCCAAATCAAACCGAAGTGCCTTATGATGGTATTGATAACGATTGCAACGCCATGACTTTAGACGATGACTTAGATCGTGATGGATTCAACCTCTCAGACGATTGCGATGACATGAACGCCATGATAAATCCAAATCAAACCGAAGTGCCTTACGATGGTATTGATAACGATTGCGACGCCATGACTTTAGACGATGATTTAGACCAAGATGGCTTCGTAAACGCCAACGATTGCGATGACATGAACGCGATGGTAAATCCAAATCAAACCGAAGTACCTTATGATGGAATTGATAACGATTGCGACGCCATGACTTTAGATGATGATTTAGATCAAGATGGTTTCATAAACGCCAACGATTGTGATGACATGAACGCGATGGTAAATCCAAATCAAACCGAAGTGCCTTATGATGGTATTGATAA
>CALCJP010000201.1 GCA_937967625.1 uncultured Saprospiraceae bacterium | reverse complement strand
GGTAGAGGCCCAGTTTTCAGAAACTACATCGGTGGACAAATCGGAGAAATGTGGGGTATCGAAACTATTGGAGTTGTTGAGATGGAGCATCTTAAAAATCCATTGGAGTATGCAGGTCAGGAGAGTGGATATAGCTACATCGTTGACCAAAACGGAGATGGTGTAATCGACGCAACCAAGCCCGTATCAGAAGGTGGAGATTTAGTGAAAATCGGACAAAACACTCCTGATTTGTACTGGGGTTTAGGAAGTCAACTTACCTTCAATTCAGTTGACGTTGGTATCCAACTTCAAGGAACACGCGGTGCTCAAGTTTACAACATTGACCCACTTTACTACGGCTCTCAATGGGGGCGTCCTTTGCAAGATGATTTTGATGCAGATGGTGACGGAAGAGCTGACCACAATGGAGAGTTCTATGATCGTAACAGAGATCAAACTGACGCAATGATTCAAGATGCTTCTTACACTGCATTGAGAAACGTAACTATTGGTTATACATTCGCTCCAGAGCAGTTAACCAAAGCAGGCTTCGGTTCAGTGAGAATCTATGGCGCTGCTACCAACCTGCTTTACATCATGGGAGACAACTACACTTCATTCAATCCAGAAGGTGTAGAGATCACAAATGGTGGATACTTAGGACCAACCACGTATGGTGTGCAAGTAGGTGCGAGTCCAATTGTAAGAAGTTTCACAGTTGGTGCTAACGTTAATTTCTAATTAAGAATTAAAAGTAATCAGAGCGCATTTCTTTTTTCTGCCTTTCGGCAAATGAACGCTTTTAGCGAAAACTTGTCTCGCATTTTAATCGGGAGCGAAAAAAGAATTACTCTAATTTAATATAAAATTTAAACTTATGAATAAGTTATATATGATATTGGTTGCAGTGCTGCTTGTGACTGCCTGCGACAATGACTTGGAGCAGTTTCCAGCTAATGTAGAAAGCTCAAATTCATTAACTGAATATGTTGGAGTGCTAAACGCAGCATATTATTATCAGCATGCTTCTGCCACTCCGATGGCAGTAATGGGTGATTTCAGAGCAGATAATGCTTTGATGATGGAAGCCCCTTACACTGATTTTGATGAGTTCACTCCTAACCTAACTTCTATGGAAGATCAATTTTTTGGTCCTTTCTATACAGGTTTATACAAGTCAATCTTAAGTGCCAACAATGTTATCGACAATTCAGCAGATGCTACTGAGGTAGGAGAAGCTAAATTTTTGAGAGGTTTGGCATATTTCAAATTGGTGAGAGTTTTTGGTGATGTGCCAGTGAATTTGTCACCTACTCCAAGCACAACTGATGGCTCTATTTTAGAAAGACAACCAGTTGCAGATGTTTACAACAACGTAATCATTCCTGATTTGACAGACGCAAAAGAGGCTTTGGGCGCTTCCGTAAATGGAAGAGCATCAAGACTTGCAGCTATGGGAATGTTGGGTAAAGTATTCATGCAGATGGGCGATTTCAGCAAGGCTAAGTCAGAATTAGCTGGAGTTGTTAGCGGAGCAGATGCTGCGGGCATTAGCCTTCAGGCCAACTTTGCAGACATCTTCGGAGTCGATAATGATTTAAATTCTGAGATTATTTTCGCTCAACAGGTTTTAAGTTCAATCAATGATGAGTACGGTTTTTCTGAGTTTTGGTCTTGGTCTGGAGGTTTAGATACTAAATCTTTGATGCCATTGGACCCAGATTTAATTGCTGCATTTGACGCAAGTCCTGGTGATTTAAGAAGAGCTGTTTCAATCGATGATACACTCATGATGTCTCCAAAATTTCCACAAACAGGAGGTCCTGATCATGATTGGATCGAGTTGAGATTAGGTGATGTGATTTTGCTTTATGCAGAAGCATTGAATGAAACTGGAGACACTCCAGGAGCTTTAACTGAGCTTAATAAAATCAGAGCAAGAGCTGGTTTAGGTGATTCAAGCGCATCTTCTCAAGGTGACGTTAGAAGCGCAATCCAAGACGAAAGAAGATTGGAATTAGCTTTCGAAGGTCAGCGTTGGTTTGATTTGGTTAGAACCGGAACCGTCGATGCCGAAATGGGACAAACGATCAACAGTAATTACCACATTTTCCCAATTCCAGTTTCTGAAGTACTTTCCAGTTTTGGAGTGATTACTCAAAATGCTGGATACTAAATAGAATCTAAAAAGTCATCCCAAATCTCAACTTCCCCGCTTTCGCGGAATGAGTGGATTTTCCGTAAGGAAAATAAATTTGGGATGACTTATTTTTTCCCTTTCGGGAAAATATGAGATAGCATTTTAAACCTGTATTTCACTTTCGTGAAATACGCACATTTCACGAAAGTGAAATAAAAAATGCTTTGAATACATTAAGAATTTAGTGAGAGTTTAAGTCAAAGCGGTTTGTGATTCTCTGATCTTTAAGAGTCGCAAACCGCCTGATTTTTTTTCAAAACTTTTGATGAACGAACAACCAACATTCCTAAAAAAAATCCTCCAATTCTTACTTGGAATCGGTCCAGGAATCTTTGCAATCGGCTATACGATTGGCACAGGCAGCGTCACCTCGATGATAGTTGCGGGTAGCCAATTTGGAATGCAATTGCTTTGGGTGTTGGCATTGAGTTGTCTGTTTTCTTGGGTGCTGATGGAGGCTTACGGGCGCTATGCACTCGTGACAGGAGAAACCGCTTTACACGCTTTTCGCAAACATATCACCGGCGGAAACATCATCGCCCTGATGATAATCATTGGAATCAGTTTTGGTCAATGGAATTCCTTAATCGGCATTTTAGGCATTTCTGCCAATGCTATTTTTGAAGCACTCAGTCTTTTCATACCTGCCATGAAAGGCAACGAATACCTTTCAGTCTTGACCATCGCAGTCATCGTTATCAGCACGATGTATTATATCCTTTGGCGAGGCAGTTATTCCCTTTTTGAAAAAATGTTATTGCTTTTCGTTTCGCTGATGGGATTGTCATTTGTACTCTCCCTATTTATTGTAATCCCAGAACCCTCAGAAATAATCAACGGATTTATTCCAAGTGTTCCTCAAGTAGAGGGTGGCACCATGCTGGTTGCCGCTTTTGTGGGCACCACGATGGCAGCAGCCACATTCATCTCTCGTCCCCTTTTCATTAAAGGAAAAGGTTGGACAATCGATAATCTCAAAAACCAACAAAGAGACGCCATGTGGGCAGCGCTTTTGATATTTTTCATTAGCGGTTCCATCATGGCAGTAGCAACAGGTGTGTTGTATCAAAGCGGAAATACCATAACAAGAGTATTGGACATGGTGACTGCTTTAGAACCCGTTGCCGGAAAATTCGCGATAGCGATATTTTTCCTTGGCACGATGGCAGCGGGGCTATCTTCCGTTTTTCCGATTTTGATGATCACTCCAATCATGATTGCAGATTATCAAAATGGAGAATTAGACATCGAATCAAAACAATTTAAAATCATAGCAGGGCTGGCATGTTTGGTCGGATTGACGGTTCCAATCTTTGGAGCGAATCCCATCAATGCGCAAATAATGACTCAGGTTTTTAATGTATTTGTGCTGCCGTTAGTTATCATTGCCATGCTGATTTTAATCAACCGAAAATCGTTGATGGGCGAGCATAAAGCAGGTTGGCTTCTAAACACAGGAATGGTGCTCGCGCTCGTTTTTGCATGTATCATTTCATACAACGGAGCCGTTGCGATTTTCACGTAATTCGGAATCGTATTCCGCATAAATTTTGAAAAAATTTAGAACAAGAAATTTAAAATAATACAATGAAAGAAATCAAACCAACCCTCCCATATTTCCTACAACAAGATCAGGAATGGGAACAAGTTGACCCACTGTTAAGAAGGCAAATTCATGGCTATGATTCGAAGATTATGTTGGTCATCGCTGACTTCAAAGAAGGCGGAGTAGGGCAGATGCACAATCACCACCATTCGCAAGTAACTTACGTTGCGAGCGGCGAATTCGAAATGACTATTGGTGATGATATTCGAATTATCAAAGCAGGTGATTCTTACTACATCCCGACCATGGTCATGCATGGATGTAAATGTCTCAAAGCGGGTCAATTGATTGATGTTTTTAGTCCTGCAAGAGAAGATTTTTTAGAGTAACAATCGGGAATGGTTGAGCAATAGGGCATTCCGTCCTTCGTCAACCGTCTTCCGTCAACCGTTTAAAAATGAAAAAGAAAGGATTACGATGGTGGGTAGTGGCTTTGATTGCATTGGCAGCGGTCATCAATTATATTGATCGCCAATCAATAGGAGTGCTGTGGCCAGATATTGCTGCAGAATTGTACCCTGATAGTTCGCCAGATGAGCGCAAGGCTATCTATGGAAGAATTTCATTTGTGTTTGTAATTGCTTATGCTTTTGGTCAAGCCATCTTTGGAAAAATCTTCGATTGGATAGGGACTCGATTGGGGTTTGCCCTTTCGATTGGCGTTTGGTCGATAGCGACGGCAATGCACGCATTAGCTCGTGGCTTATCAAGTTTCATGATTTTTAGAGCCATTTTAGGAATCGCTGAGGCAGGTAACTGGCCCGGTGCAGCCAAAGGAAATGCAGAATGGTTTCCCACAAAAGAAAGAGCATTTGCCCAAGGATTATTTAATTCAGGGGCATCAATCGGTGGTTTAATTTCAATTCCAATCATCGCTTATTTGACCGTATTTTTTAGCTGGCAATCCATTTTCATTATTGTCGGTTTGATTGGATTGCTTTGGTTGATCCCGTGGATGATTTTGGTAAAATCCCCACCAAAAGATCACCCTTGGATTACTGACGAGGAGCGAGAATATATTTTGACTGGTCAGCAAAACCAAGACCTTGATAAAGACGGCGAACACGATGAAGGATATAACCCAACAACAGGTAAATTGCTTGCTCACAAACAAAGTTGGGGAGTCATAATTGCTTCTGCTGCGATTGATCCTATATGGTGGTTGTTTGTAGTTTGGATTCCAATTTATTTAAATGAAGCCTACGGGATGGATGTTAAGCAGATTGGCTTATACGGTTGGGTTCCCTACGTTGGTGCGATGTTAGGAGCGTGGTTTGGAGGTTTGTTAGCCCAATGGTTGATGAAGAAAGAGTGGTCAGTTGATAGAACCCGCAAATTCGTAATCACACTCGGTTGTTTGATTATGTTGCCTTCGCTTTTGGCGATGTCAAGTCCGGGAGGTCCAGTCACTGCTGTTATTTTAATGGCTGTCATTCTGTTTGGATTTCAAACTGCAATCGGTAATGTGCAAACCTTGCCGAGTGACTTCTTCGGTGGAAAAACAGTAGGGACACTTTCAGGATTTGCAGGTATGGCGGCTAAGTTTTCAGCAGCTGGTTTGGTTTGGTTTGTTCCGTGGTTGACTTCAGGAGGAAACTACACACCGGCATTCGTAATCGGAGCAGCGTTGGCTTTAATTGCACTTGCAAGTGTTTGGTTGTTATGCGGAAAAATTGAGCCATTGAAACCACAAGTGAGCCAATAAATAGGAAAATAAAAAAGTGATTTCATTTTTTTCGCTTTCGCTAAATATCGTTATTTGCCGAAAGGCTAAATTCGAACTCATTTTGGAGGTGTAGCAAAAGCAAAATTTTGAAATACAATTCACCAAAACACATTTCGCCCAAAAAAAAAATCAAGGCATTTTAGCCTTTTTAAACTTTCAAACTAAAAAAACGAATCATGAGTTCAAACGGAAAAGTAGCAATTGTAACAGGAGCCACTACTGGAATTGGTTTAGCAGTAGCAAAAAGATTAGGCAAAGACGGATTTACAGTTGCGATTAACGGTATCAATCACGAAGAAGGGGCAAAAAGAGTTGAAGAACTCAAAGCCGAAGGAATCAATGCTGAATACTACGGCTTTGATGTGACCAAATAAGACGCCGTTACTGAAAACATCAAAAAAATTGGTGAAAAATACGGAAGAATCGACGCCTTAGTCAATAATGCAGGTGTCTTGGGTGGCAGATCAAGATTCGAAGAAATGACCACTGAATTCTACAGATTTGTCATGGCGCTCAATCTGGATTCTGTTTTCTTCGCTTCAAGAGCAGCAATCCCATATCTGAAGAAAGGTGACAACCCGACCATCATTAACTATACTTCCAATGCAGGTTGGAATGCAGGCGGTCCTGGTGCTGGAATTTACGGAACCTCAAAAGCAGCAGTTCATACCATTACAAGAGCACTGGCAAAAGATTTAGCCGAATATGGGATTAGAGTGAATGCAGTTTCTCCAGGTACTATTGACACTGATTTTCACAAACAAATAAAATCAACAAAACCAGAAGTATTCGCTTCTTGGGCGAATAATATCATGCTAAAAAGATTGGGGCAGCCGGAAGATGTTGCGGGTGTCGTTTCATTTTTAGTTAGTAAAGATGCGGGTTTCTTGACAGCCGAAACAATTCAAGTAGGGGGCGGTCAAGCATTGGGGATTTAATTTAAGTAAAGTTGAAATAATAAAGTTTCGAAAATGAAGTGAGTTATTTTTCTATCAGACGAGGCAAAAAACGCAGACAATGCCTTAGCATTGGCGAGGACTTTTAACGCGTGTCCCGATTTTAATCGGGGAAGTATGATAGGAAAAGAACCGCTTCAAATCGAAATGTTATTTTTTCAACTTTACTAAACCGATTATTTATTTTGAAAATTCAAATCTAAAATATCAATGAGTCAATTTAAAAGAAAAGTAGCAGTTGTAACAGGCGGCGGTAGAGATATCGGAAGATCAATATCAATTGCATTGGCAAAAGAAGGTGCCAAAGTCGTTGTGAATTATAATAGCTCCAGAAAAGGAGCCATGGAAACAGTAGCCGAAATCGAATCCTTCGGCGGAAAAGCAATCGCTGTCAAAGCAGATGTTTCAACCTTGAAAGGAATCAAGAAATTAAAGAACAAAACCGTTAAGGAATTTGGTAAAAAAGTCCATATCTTGGTCAATAATGCCGGTGGTCTTTTTGCGCGTAAAACCTTGCAAGAATTCGATGAAGAGTTTTACGATTTGGTAATGAACGTCAACTTTAAATCTACCGTTTTCGTAATGCAAGCCTTTGAGCCGCTAATGGGCAAAGGCGCTTCCATCATCAACCTTTCTTCGCTTGCAGCGAGAGACGGCGGCGGCGGCGGTTCTTCTCTTTATGCTTCCTCAAAGGGAGCCGCTACCACTTTCACAAGAGGTATGGCGAAGGAACTTGGACCTAAAGGAATCAGAGTAAATGCAGTGTGTCCGGGTTTGATTGCAACCAAGTTCCATGATGACTTTACCAAAGATGAAATCCGTAAAATCGTTGCTGGGAAAACTCCAGTGAGAAGGGAAGGTAAGGCAGACGAGGTCGCTGATTTAGTAGTTTATTTAGCTTCAGACAAAAGCTCATTTGTCACAGGAGCAAACTTTGATATTAATGGAGGGCTTGCGTTCTCCTAAATTCGTAATTTGTGATTTAAATTTTTCTCCCTTTCGGGAAATGAACTTTCAAATCATCAATTAATCACTCAATAAATGAAAAAAGTAGTCACTTTTGGTGAAATAATGCTTCGATTAACGCCTCCCGCAATGAGGCGTTTTTCGCAGGCCAGCAGTTTTGATGTAATATACGGTGGCGGCGAAAGCAACGTCGCAGTATCACTTGCCAACTATGGCATACCAGTCGATTTCGTAACGCGTTTGCCTCAGAATGATTTAGGCGATTGCGCCCTTATGGAATTGCGAAAACGTGGCGTAGGCACCTCTCACATCGCCAGAGGTGGTGAGCGTTTAGGAATTTACTTCTTAGAAATCGGAGCAGTCAGTCGAGGTGCAAAAGTAGTTTATGACCGTGCGCATTCAGGCATGTCCTCAATTGAAGCAGGGATGATTGATTGGGCAACTGTTTTCAAAGACGCCGACTGGTTTCATTGGACGGGGATCACTCCAGCGATTTCGCAAGGGGCAGCAGATGCTTGTTTGGAAGCCATCCAGATGGCAAATAAAATGGGCGTCACTGTTTCCACAGATTTGAATTATCGTAAGAAATTATGGAAGTATGGCAAAGCACCTGGCGAAGTAATGCCGGAATTAACGGCAGGTTGCGACGTCATTCTCGGTAACGAGGAAGATGCTGAAAAGCACTTTGGATTGCACCCAGATCATGTTGATGTGACGCAGGGCGATTCCATAGACGGAAAGGCATATTTGTCTGTTTTGAAAAAATTGCAAGAGATGTTCCCTCGCGCCAAAAAGGTGATCACCACCTTGCGCGGGTCGATTTCTGCTTCTCATAATACATGGTCAGGCGTCATGTGGGATGGCAAAACCTTGTACGAAGCACCGACCTACCAAATCACACATATCGTTGATAGAGTAGGAGGCGGTGACAGTTTCATGGGCGGTCTGATATATGGTTTGCTGACCTATCCAGATGACAATCAGAAAGCGTTGAATTTTGCGGTTGCAGCCTCTTGTTTGAAGCATACCATTTATGGAGACGCAAATTTATCAACAGTGGAAGAAGTGGAAAAATTGATGGGTGGAGATGCCTCAGGAAGAGTAGCACGCTAACTATGCGTTTTGGCACTCCGCTTTTCCATTTCAAAACATTAAATTTTTACGCCTTTCGGCAAATATCCACATTTGACGAAAGTCAAAAAATATTAAAAAAAATCCATTGCGGAGTACCACTCCGCTCCACAAATTAATATGGCAAGATTTACAAGATTACAAGTAGCAAAAACAATGGGCGAATCAGGAATGGTTCCCCTTTTTTATCACCCTGATGCGGAGATAGGCAAGAAGGTTTTAAGAGCCATCTATGCAGGTGGTGCCCGCCTTTTGGAGTTTACCAACCGAGGCGATTACGCCCACGAGGTTTTCAATGAATTAAACAAATTTGCGGAAAGCGAATTGCCTGAATTGATCATGGGAGTAGGCTCCGTCACCGATGGTGGAACGGCTTCACACTACATGCAAATTGGGGCGAACTTTATCGTAACGCCCGTTTTGCGAGAAGACATCGTAACCGTTTGCAATCGTCGAAAAGTACTCTGGTCTCCTGGCTGTGGTAGTTTAACCGAAATTGCTCGTGCTGAAGAATTAGGCTGCGAAATCGTAAAATTATTTCCAGCAGGTACTTATGGTCCAAAATTCATCAAAGCAGCCCGCGCGCCGCAACCTTGGACGAGCATCATGCCGACAGGTGGCGTTTCGCCTGAATATGAAAATCTGAAAGGATGGTTTGATGCAGGCGCATATTGCGTGGGCATGGGTTCTAAATTGATGGCAAAGGATGCGGATGGCAATTTCGACTTCCAGAAAATTGAAGAATTGACCAGAGGGGCTTTGGATAATATTCGAAAGATTAGATCATAAATCTAAATAATGAAAAATAAAAAAAACACTCAATTTTCAACCCTTTTTGTGGTAAGCATTATTCTACTACTAAGCAGTTGCAAAACCACAGGAGATAACAATTCAAACTCTCAAAAGACAGTCTATCCAAGCGACGTCATTTCCTTTTTTGATAAGTTTAAATTGATACTGGGAGATGGTTCCAATGTCGGTCATCCAATTGATTTTGAGAGTAAAGATTACTTCTACACTACCAATGATGGCACAGACGATTGGGTAGTTTACAAAGCGCCCAATGCCGGAAATACGCACGGTACATCCAACAATATTAGAACTGAATTGGGGCAATCACAAAAGTGGTCGCCAATGGTCGGAGGTAAAATGACTGCCATTTGTAAGGTGATGAATGTTTCGCCAACAGGCGACCCAACCGTGGCGGCAACGCACTCAGTGGTCATCGGTCAGATTCATAGTGCTGATGGGCATGAGAATGAACCATTCAAGTTGTTTTATAAAAAATTTCCGGGTCATAAGAAAGGTTCTGTTTTTTGGAACTATGAAATCAACACTGCCGGCGATGATGATAACTCAGGAAGATGGGATTACTCTTATGCGATTTGGGGATATGATTTTTCTGTAGTTGCTGCTGATAAAAATACCATCCCTGACGAACCAACAGATGGAATTGAATTGGGGGAGGAAATAACTTATGAGGTTGAAGTAAAGGACGGAATCATGAATTTAAAATTCATGAGCGAAGGACATGAGACGAAAACCTTTACTAAAAATTTAATCCAATCAGAATATACCACCAAAGCAGATATTCCTGAGCAGGTACGAAAAGTGTTTGTGCCAATTGGTCAGGATGGAGTAGAGCGACCTGCTGCTTACGCAAATGAGGGATTATTTTTTAAGCAAGGCTCCTACAATCAAACCAACGGAAAAGACCCCGCTGTGAATGGCGTTTGGTGCTCTGGTGCCGAAACGCATGGAGGTGATGTGCAAAAGCAATATGCAGATGGCAATTATGCAGAGGTTTGGTTCAAAGACGCAACGGTTGAAGTAAACGAAGGCTCGATTTCAAATGAAGGATATTTCGCAGCGAATGATGGCTTGAGCCAAAAGGTAGTTTATCCAAACGAGGTGATTCCATTCATGGATAAGTTTAAAATGCTTTTGGGAGATGGAACAAGTGTGGAAGACCTCACTAAATACGAAAACAAAGATTTTTTCTTTACTGTAATTGACGGTACTCGTCGATGGGTATCTTACAAAACGCCTAACTCCGGAGTGACGTCCAAAAACTCAAGCAATACCAGAACAGAACTGCATGAAAAAAGAGAATGGACACCTGAGCAAGGTGGCAAGCTTACAGGCACCTGTAAAGTCATGCACGTATCAACATCAGGAGATGCGCGAGTGGCAGCTTCTTACTCCACGGTAATAGGGCAAATCCATAGTGGTGATGGTCATGAAAATGAACCTTGTAAGATTTTCTACAAAAAATTCCCAGGTCACCAAAAAGGTTCTGTTTTTTGGAATTATGAAATCAATACTGCGGGCGATGATAATGGTGGCAGGTGGGATTTTTCCTACCCAGTTTGGGGCTACGATATGTCGGTCGTTGGTGCAAACCCAACTGACTTTCCAGCTGAACCTAAGGATGGAATTGAGTTAGGCGAAGAGTTCAGTTATGAGATCAATGTTCATAAAGGAATCATGACGGTCACCTTTTCCAGCAAGGGACATGAAACCAAATCCTTCACTAAAAACTTGATTAAATCAGAATATACTGCGAAAGCTGATATTCCGGAGCAAACGCAAAAATTATTTGTGCCAATTGGTCAAGATGGGGTAGAGCGTCCAGAAGCTTATGCAGGTGAGCTAAATTATTTTAAGCAAGGCTGCTATAATCAAACCAACGGTAAAGCACCTGAAAAGAATATGGTTTGGTGTGCCGGAGCGGAAACGCATGGTGGCAATATTGCAAAGCAATATGCAACTGGAAATTATTCAGAGGTTTGGTTTAGAGAAGCAACAGTATGACAAGGAACCCAAAAGTGAATGAGGTAAGAATGTTTCCTTAGTTGCGCTCCTAAAAAGCAATTTGATATGAAAGTGATAACCTGAGGCGATGCCTCGAAGAAGTAATTAACTCCTTT
>CALCJP010000200.1 GCA_937967625.1 uncultured Saprospiraceae bacterium | reverse complement strand
TTTCACAGACTTAACTGTTTTTGAAGGTAGTATGACTTTGGATAATTCACTTTTGAATTTCAATGCTATTCAAAATCTGAATTTATCTGGATTGACAATGGCAGATTTTTCAACCAATGCGGCAAGTGGCAATTTGACCTTCGATTGGGATGCTCCTTCCATAGCAGGGGTAAGCGTACCCAACGGGACGGTTATTTTTGAAGTATGTTTTGATGCATTGAGCGGAAGCGGAGGTTCAAATACTATGGTCAATGTTGGTAATGCCCCATTGCCTGTAAAGGCGACAGATATTACCATGATGGATGTGAATGTTAACATTCAAAATTCAACTGTGACTATTAATAATCCTCCGGGGGCATGTGGCTCCATCAATGGATTGTCATTCTATATGAACTCAAATTGTGTTGAGCCAGGAGATGATGTTTGTGTTGAAGTATTGGCTCAGGACTTTGAAAATATTTTAAGTTTTCAGTTTTCGATATTATTTGATTCCACTTTAGTGGAATTAGATACCGCGTATTCAAATACCTTAATTCCAAATAGTTTTGGATGGGGACCTCATCCAAACTCACAAGGAATGAATCTCGGATTCCCAGGAGTTAATATTGTTGGAACAAACTTCAACTATCCAACAGGAACAAATAAAATTGTCACTGTAACTTGGGTTCATCCTTCATTTAGTGGTATGACGATTGCGGATTGTGCGGTTTTGTTCAACCTTTGTTTTAAAGCATTGGGACCTGCGGGTTCAAGTTCTCCGATTATCTTTTTGGATAGACCGACTCGTGTCGAAATTTCGGAACCCAATGGCAATGTTCTGCTAAATAACATTACACCATTCCAAAGTGGTTCAATAAATATTCAAGGAAGTTGTAGTCCACCACCAGCAACTCCAGTGGTTCAGTCAGATGATATTACCAATATCAACTGTAGAGGTGAATCAACAGGTGCGATTGACATAACAATGGTAGGAGGATCAACTGGTTTGACCTTTTCATGGACGGGGCCAGGTGGACCTTATAGCACAGAAGATTTAACTGGCTTGGCGGCTGGAGTTTATAACGTAACCATTTCAAATGGTACTAATCAAACGACGGAAAGTTATACTGTAACCGAACCAGCTACCTCGCTTTCTGCAACGATTGGCACGGTAACAAATGTCAATTGCTTTGGAGTAAATGATGGTTCTATTACTGTAAATGCCTCTGGTGGAACAGCGCCATTAAGCTACACTTGGGTAGGTTCTTCAGCAACCACTCCAACTATTAATAATTTATCTGCCGGCACTTACGTGCCAATAGTATCTGATGCTAATGGCTGTTCAGTCAATTTAGGTCCTATTACTATTACAGCGCCAACATCTGGCATTTCCGCGCAAGCGACAATTTTAGATGTGTCGTGTATAGGAAGATCTGATGGAGGAATTTCAGTAACTACTTCTGGCGGGAGTGGACCTTATAGCTATAGTTGGAATCCTACACAGGTGCCAAGTAATACGATTACTGGTTTGGCAGCAGGTAACTATTCAGTAGTGATTAGTGACCAAAACAGTTGCTCAATTACAGAATCATACACAGTAGGTACTAAGCCTGCAATTGTAATTTCAGTCAATCAAATTACTCCTGCTTCTGGTACTGCCAATGGGGCAATTGATGTAAACGTAACGGGCGGTTCGCCAGGGTATTCTTACTCATGGACAGGAGGTAATTTCTCAACTCCTCGAATTACTGAAGACATCAGTGGATTAGAGCCGGGTAATTATACTTTGGTAGTGACAGACGCGACAGGATGTTCGGTTACAAGTTCTCCATTTACTGTTGGAGGGAATTTGACGCCGCCATTTACAGTGGATGACATTCAGGTGAAGCGTTCATGTTCTACTTCTAATAATGGAGAAATATTGATTCTTTTTTCAGGGGGTGGTAATCCACAGATTTCATGGACTCCATCTGTATTGGATCAATTTGGATTTAATCCAGTTGGTTTGGCGCCAGGCAATTATTCTTTTACAATAACTGATAATGGAAGTGTTGTTTCAGGTCCTACTACGATAAATGTAATGGCTCATCCATCACTGACAGTTACAGCAAGTGTAACAGATGAAACCCAACCAAGTAATGGCGCAATCAACGCGACCACTACTAATGGAAGCGGTAATTATAGCTACACGTGGCAACATGATCAATCAATGACTTCAGCAATCAATGGTTTGACAGCAGGTACCTACACAGTAGATGTGGTGGATAACGGAACTCAATGTACTGGCACCGGTACCTTTGAAGTTGAATGTAAAATACCAGTTACCATTGCTCAAGGCAATGTAACAAACGTGGCTTGTAACGGCGCTTCAACAGGTAGCTTTACGCTAAATTTCCCGACAGGGAAACCTGATTTTAATATAAATGTGACAAGTACGGCTTTGCCATCTGCTTTCAATGCAGTGGAAACTACCAATACGTTCTCAATGACTGGTTTAGCGGCTGGGAATTATACAATTGAGGTAACAGACGGTAACGGAACCTTTGCATTCTTCAATGTTCAGATAACCGAAGCTGCTGCTTTTTCTGTATTTAGTGTGGTAAAGCCACAGACGGATGACCAACCGGGTGAGATTCAATTGACACCGATCGGAGGCACGCCGCCTTTTAATTATGCTTGGACACCTGCTGCTCTGAATTCACCGAACATTACGGTTAATTCTGCTGCGTCATATACCTGCGTAATTACAGACGCAAACGGATGTTCATTTACAACAGACGCATTTGACGTAAGTTATTTTAATATCTCAGACGCGGTGGTGGATGAGTCTGGTTGTACTGGTTTGACAGAAGGTGCGATTAGCATAACAGTAGATGGAGATGCGCCATATAACTATACTTGGACGGACGCAAGCAATACAATGATTGGAGATAATAATCCAGTAATAACTGGTTTAGCTCCAGGTCAATATACGGTAGAAGTACGAGGTGCTTCAGGAGTAATGATTACTGAGACTTATACAATAGTTTCAAGTTCTGATGTGGTTGCAACGGCACAAGTGATGAGTGATTTCAGCGGCTTCAATATCAGTTGTAACGGAGCTGCTGATGGGAGTGCGTTAGTAACTGTTGCAAATGGTCAACAACCTTATCAATATGCATGGTCAGCTGGTCAGAGCGGTGTTAATTCAGATAGAGTGGATGGACTCGGTGCGGGAACCGTAACTGTTATGGTAACTGACGCAGCAGGTTGTTCTGCTTCGGCTATGGTTGAATTAACTGAACCAACCGAGATTCGAGTAAACAACTTGGTGTCGGGTGTCAATTGCTTTGGAGATGATGATGGCGAGATTCAGTTCTTGACAACTGGTGGAGTTCCATACCCAACTAACCCACCTTATGTTTATCAATGGTCTGACCCTGCGTTAAGTGGCTCCACAGCGAGATTTTTGCCAGCAGGCGATTATAGTGTAACGATTTTGGATGCGCATGACTGTGAGTCTGTTCAAGAGGTTACCGTTGAAGGACCAACTATGAATTTGATTGCAACCGCAACATCTACAGATGATAATGGAAATAATACAGGTTCGGTAAGAGCAGAAGTAGTAGGAGGAACGCAGCCATATTTCTATGAATGGAGTGTAAGTACTCCTGATAGTACAGACAGAGAGCTTTTCAACTTGGCAACAGGTGATTACTATTTGACGGTTACGGATGCGAACGGATGTGTAAGTACAATACCTTCTCCAGCAAGAGTCAATAACTCCGCTATCGAATGCCTCAGCACTCGTGCTGTAATCACTCCCGATGGAGCAGGTCTGAACGAAAACTTCATCATCTGGTGCATCGAGCAATACCCACAAAACGTATTAGAAATCTACAACCGTTGGGGACAATTGGTTTTCGAAACCGAAGATTATCAAAACGACTGGCGTGGCACCACCTTACGTGGAAGCGAAGTGCCAGACGGAGCTTATTTCTTCGTGTTTAGATATGTCATCAACGATGTAACGTTGCAGCACAGAGGGTCTTTCACCCTGCTGCGCGAATAATAAAAGAACAAACGATTCAGCGCTGCGAGCACTGTTCGCAGCGCTGAACAAACAAACAATTTAAATCATCCCATTTAAAAGTTGCTGTTCAAATTAAAATGGACAACTTCTAAGATAACAACCGATTTTTACGATGAAAAATATATTAACAATTATAGCCCTCGTCGCTTTAGGTCTGAATTTCGCGACAGCGCAAGAAGAAGCGATTTTCACGCACTATCACATTAATCCAATTTTAATTAACTCAGGAGCGGCTGGTTTTTCTGGATTACATCATTTACAGATGAATCTGAAAAACCAATGGACTGGCTTTCCGGGCGCACCAGCTACCTATGCCGTCAATTACAATGGTCCAATGACCAAAAGATTAGGGATAGGCTTGAATGTGCTTTCAGAAGAAATCGCACAGATTTCAAGAGTCAAAGGAGGAATCAACTACGCATTCAGATTTCGCACCAGCGAAAAAGTAAAATTAGCGATTGGTTTTTCTACTGAGTTTGAGCAGTTTTCACTGGCTCAATCCATCTACGACCAACCCAATCCACTATATGAGCCAGGAGACATCGTTGTAGAAAATGCTATTGATGGGCTTACGTTTTTTGATGCAGACTTGGGCTTGTTTGGAACCTATAAAGAGGATACTTATTTCGGTATTTCCTTTCCAAGCTTGATTCGTTCTAAGTTGAATGACATTGAAACTCAGGAAGACGATGGTAGTGCTTTTACTGAATTTTATATCGCAACAGTAGGGCATAAATTTGACTTCGAAGACTACGATTTTAATATCCGTCCGTCGGTTATGATTCGCAAGATGGAGGATATTCCATTTCAAATTGACTTCAATGTTTTGGGTGGATTTGTGGGTGATAAATTGCAAGCAGGGGTGAGCTACCGTTCAGGAGTTGGAGGAGCGATGGGGCTGTTGTTAGGGACTCAGGTGAATCCATTCGCGGTTTATTATTCTTACGACGTCTCTTTCCAAGGCTTCCAGCAATATAGCAATGGAACGCACGAAATTACTTTAAGCTTCGACTTCGGTCGAATGAAAGATGATAAAGGGGGTAGCAATTAAAATTATTTCCCGAAAGGGGAGAAAATATAAAAAGCTACCAATTAGGATTTGACCCAACCAGTCAAAACTAACAATTGGTTTTTGGGATGGCCTCTATTTAGACGAAAGTCGGTAGAGGCTTTTTTCTTTTTCCACTTTCGTGGAATGAGCATATAGAAATAAATTCAATATCTTTGCCTCGAAAGAAACCAATTGAAAATAGTCCGAGCTGCTTTCCTATTTGCCGTAAGGCAAAAATGCAAAAGAACTTTTTCAATAAGTCAGGAATTGATTACCCAAATCACAAACACTACCATGCTTCGTTGACTGATCGATGTCAACTGTGATTTATAATTATAAAATTAAATCTTAAAATGAGATTAAAATATTATCTACTATTTTTATTAGCAGGGTTCATATTTCAAAGTTGCTCATACACTGACCCAGATACTACTATTTCGCTACAAGTGGATGTAGAAATAGAGGCAATGAATTCGCTCCCACTGCCTGCCGGTGCTTCATGGACAGATTCAAAAATTATTGATTTGAATACCGAATTCAGTGAACGCTACGGCATTGACCTCGATGAAAATACACTAAGCTCTCTGCGTCTTTTAAAGTTAAGTGCTGGAATAGATTCGGAGACTTGCCAAAAGTTGTCTGAGCTAAGCACAACGTTTAATTTGCCCAATGTTCAGCCAATTAGCTATGCAGGTTCAGGCAATGCCCTACAAGGCATCTGCGACCAGCCAAATTACATTCAAGTTTCAGATCAGGCGGGACAAACTCATCCCGCTTTGGAGACCGATTTTGCGGAAGCAATCGTAGCTGGGAGTACCTTTACGATTGATTATTCAGTAACCGTTGGCGAGCAAGTGGACTCTACTCAATCCGTCATCTTTGCGGTTTCTGCAACAGCGGAATTTATCCCTAAAAATTAAAAACAATAGCCTAATGAAAAAGATAACTTATACAATTTGCCTACTTCTCTCATTGATTTTTTTCCTTTCGGAAAATGCCACTGCACAAGAAGCCACATCGAGTCGTAAGATGAATAATATCAAAACCAATTTCCTAACCGCAGCAAGTTTGGGCTACGAAAGAGGTTTCGGCGACCACTTTTCCTTGACGGTTTTTGGGACTTATTTTCCAAAATTTCAAAGCGGTAATGCTGATGAAGGACTGGGGCGCATTGGCTTGAGTGAAGCGTCTGTAGGCTATCACGTAGAGGCGCGCTATTACACTACCAAAAAAGGCAAACCATTGGTAGATTTCTATATCTCACTTTATGCCTTGCAGCGCAGTTTGAATACGATTGGTAGCAAGGTCGTTGAACGCGTATCTGCTACTGACGTAACGACATATAACATTGATGTAACCCTTCCCTCTGGTCTAACTTCATATGGACTACTAATCGGTTGGCAAACCATTTCTAAAAAGAATATTGTAGTTGATTTTAACTTAGGTGCCGGCTATTATGAGATAGCGAACATTCCTGAGTTTAACCTGCCTCCTGGAAGTGATTCTGATTTAGGACCGGTGCAGTTGTTATCTGATTTGAGTTCGGGGATTATGCCGAGGTTTAGTCTTTCGGTGGGGTATGCGTTTTAACGTACCTCAAATGACATAAACTTTGAAAAAGACTGGTGCTACAAACACTGGTCTTTTTTTATGTAGATATTTGAGAAAATCGCCATTATGAAAGCTTATTTATTTTCTCTAATATTCATATGTAGTTTGTCTTTTTTGAATGCACAAATAGTCATTGGGGAAAGTGGCTCTTTGTATGTTCATGAGTTTGATTCTTCATACTATTATGAATTTGAGGAGTATCCTAGCGCATTCTTTGAAACAGAATTGGATTTAGATTTAGACGGAATAATTGATTTTAAAATCATAAATCATCATAGCAACGGTCTTGGTGGAGGCTCTGGTAGAGTCTCTGTTGAACCACATGGGGAGAACATGATCGCGTACTCAAGAAAAGATACTTTATATAATATTGATTCGCTACTTTTTCCTAGTCGTCCGAAATTTTGGTTGCATAATATAGTTGATACACTTGAAATTGGTGATACACTTGACAATGATTTAAAATACGATACTGCTAATGCTATTTTGATAGCAAATGAATGGACTGAGTTTCATGGTAGTTTTTTTTTAGTTGAGGACTGGTTGGGTATAGGACCTAATTATCTAGGATTCTTGATTGTAAAAGATACAGAAATCATCAATATTGGATGGCTGAAAATGGAATACTATCGCGTGTTACAGAAATCCTATTTCAACATCATCGGATATGCCTTGATGAACCCACCAATGAGTATAGATACAAAAGAGCAAAATGAGAAGATAGAATTGGTACTATTTCCGAACCCTGCACAAGAGGTTTTGAATATTAGCTTTTACTCCAAATACTCCGGTAAAATGATTTGCAAAGTTTTTGATTTATATGGTGTGCTGATTCAAGAACGGGAGGTGATGGTAATATCAGGGGATAACACCATTGATCTTAATATGCAATCGATGAAAGAGGGGAGTTATATTTTTCAAATCACTAATTCAGATACAAGTACTGCTCGAAGGTTTTCCATTGTAAGATGTAGAAATTGAACGAGTTATATATTATGATTTTTTTTCTATTAAAAATTTTAACACATCAATCCACTTTGGCACAATATTTCGATATAGTAGAGTAAACTGACATATCAAAATAAATGATATGCTTCAACTACCACAACTACACAAACTTATATTGAGAAAACGATTTCAATAACAAATTATAATCCCTTTTCTTTTTATCGACATTCCCCGAAAGGGGGAAAAGAAAAAAGAAGAAAAGACATACTATGAGAAGTCCTGGAAAATGAGTTTGTTTTAAAAGTGATTAAGATTGCCTCTTAGTCACAATACCGAGAAAAATACCTTCACAACCATTTCCTTTCCTATTTCCACATGAAGGAATCATTTCGGATGATTTTTTAATCTCGTGGACTTTTCACTTAGCAAACAACAAAGGTCTTATTCAGCATGTGCCGCACGCCGCTCATTGAGCAACGTGAAGAGCTAACTATTCATTGCTGTATAACCACAATCAAGATGAGTTGCCAACGGGCGACCCTCTACAACTACGCGTCAAATCGAAATTTGAGAAACATAAGGAGCAAATTTTAGAACTCCTACACATATTGCTAAATACACTACAAATGAAAAAAGTAAATCATCGCACTTGCGTGCAAATGCAAGTCATGAATCATCTGAAAATCTTAATTGTGCTCATTGCAATTATAGGATTTTCAATCACTGGCGCAAAGGCGCAGTGTACGATTCAATGCCTTTCGAATGTAGAGATTTCGCTGTTCAATACGAATGATCTCACATTGATACCGGACATGGTGGTCTTTGACCCCTACGCTAATTGTCCCGGAGGTAGCTTTGACATAAAGGTCTTTGATGACAATGGAAATCACACCGGTGATTTTGTCAATTACACCATGTTGGGAAAGGCGATGACGGTTGAGGTGGAAGTGCCCAATCAAGGAGTTGCTTGCTTCGCTAACTTAAAGGTGATTGATGAGAATGGACCCGTGATTAATTGCCAAACCGCTTTTGTGATGTGTGCAGATTCGATTTTGCCAAGCCAGATTGGCTATCCGACAGTGACTGATAATATCAATCAGATGAGCCAAGCGAATTTGGCTTATACCGACGCGCTGACAGAATATCCATGCTACACTATTTTTGGAGATTCGACAGTGACAGCGAAGGTGGCGCGTAACTGGATTGCGGTTGATAGCAGTGGTAATTTAGGGAGCTGTCGGCAAGAAATATTTTTCGTAAGAAAAACCTTGAGCGACGTGGAGTGGCCAGCAGATAGAGATGGCTTTGCAGCGCCTTATCTACTGTGTCAAAGAGACAATCCTAATGACCTCCAAAAAGCAGGAACGCCTGCTATCAATGGCGGCTCATTAAATACTTTTAATAATTGCGAATTAGCAACCTCTTATGAGGATGATATACAAACGGTTTGCGGCGGAGAGCAACGGATTTTGAGACATTGGACTGTGACCGATTTATGCTTAGATAGTTCTTTGACACATGTTCAGTTGATTCGGTTGAAAGACATTCAACCACCGACCATCAGTTTGCCTGATTCTCTCGAATTTGATATGAATCAGTTCAATTGCACTGCGACGGTCAATCTACCCAACCCAACAGTAACCGATAGCTGCTCTCAGACGAGCACCTTGATTCTCTGGGGCATGGGACTCGGAAACGGACCTTTTACAGATGTGCCGCAAGGCTTTCATCCCGTTACCTACACGGTGACAGATGATTGTGGCAACACGGCTTCCGAGACGATGATAGTCGTCATTCGAGATAAGCAATTGCCGACAGCGGTTTGTGATTTGAATAAAGAATTGTCGCTACTTGATATGGGCACGACGACGGTTCCTGCAAGCACATTTGATGATGGCAGCAGTGATAATTGCGGCATCGCCTTAATCGAAGCGTCGCGAGATGGAGCGCCTTTCGGCGAATATATAGACTTCACCTGCGCAGACATGCAGACTCCGGTGCCAGTAAAAATCAGAGTCAGTGACTCAAATGGCTTGATGAACGAATGCGATGTAGAAGTTCAGATAGTTGATAATGTGCGCCCCGACATCCAATGTCCGCCACAAATCACCATTGAATGTACCGAAAATCGCAACGACGCACAGATAACCGGAATGCCGACAGCAAGTGATAATTGTCAGATTGATACGACCACTTTTTCAGACAACTTGCAAGTCAACGCCTGTGGAGTAGGGCAGATAACCCGCCACTGGACAGCGTCTGACATCAGCGGTAATCAAAAGACTTGTACTCAGCAATTAATCATCATGGATAACACGCCGATTTCCATCGAATTTCCAGAAGATTATGTGACTTATGAGTGTGGTGCAGCGACGACTTCTGACATCACCGGCGAGCCGATAGTGACAGGAAGCGACTGCGAAGATTTGGAAATCAAGCACACAGATGAGGTGTATCCAACCGCCGTGCCTGCGTGCTATAAAATAATAAGAACCTGGTCAGTCGTAGATTTTTGCACCTTCACAACTACCTCTGGTCAATGGACGGCAGAGCAAATAATTTTAGTCAACGACACCATCGCTCCTGAGATGGAAGTGATGGAGTCAATAGCAATCGGAGCAGGCAATTTTGACTGCTACAGTTGGGTCGAGACGCCCCGCGCCACAGCGACAGATTGCAGCGGTTCAGTAACAATTACAAATGATTCTCCTTATGCAGACGCCAACGGTGCCGACGCGAGTGGGACTTACCCCACAGGAGAACACACGATAACATTTTCTGCAAGCGATGGCTGTGGAAATACAAGTCAGACGACATTGACAATTAGGGTGCAGGACGATAAGCCACCGACGCCAGTTTGTAATAGAGGCATTGGGTTATCGCTCAACTCGGATGGCATGATTGCAATTCATCATAGCATTATCACCAATACGGTTTTTGATAATTGCTCACCTGAAGCAGCGATTGAGTTAGAAATAGAGCCAGCCATGTTCACTTGTGAACATCTGGGCGACCAATTAGTAACGCTCTATGCGACTGACCAATCCGGCAATCAAAGTTTTTGTACCACCACAGTTGAAATTCAGGATAACCTGGGCATCTGCAATGGTGACGATGATGTAGCAAGCATTGCCGGAACTGTTCAGACGATGGGCGGAACCCCTGCGGTTCAGGTTTTGGTAGGACTTTCGGGAGGGTTGCGCAGAGCGATTCAGACGGATACAGAGGGCGGTTATCGATTCGAGGATTTGCCGAAAGGCGAAGACTATACAGTGCTGCCGACCTATGATGTGGACTATTTTGATGGCGTAAGTACGCTCGATTTGGTAGCTATCAATAAGCATGTATTGAATGTCAAATTGTTTGATTCTCCCTATCAGTGGATAGCGGCAGACGCCAATCGGTCAGGGACAGTAACGACGCTTGACATGGTGGTTTTGAGGAAACTGGTCTTGCGAGTAATTGATGATTTGCCAAACAATACTTCTTGGCGCTTCATTGACTCCAACCATGCTTTTCCCCTTTCGGGAAATCCCCTACAAGGATTCATACCGGAAGCGATCAGCATCAACAATCTCGCTTGGAATCACATGAATAAAGATTTCATAGCGGTCAAAATCGGAGATGTAACTGGCGACGCAACGCTCAATACTGCCATCTCCATCGACGACCGAACAGCAGGCGAATCATTGATTTTGAATATCGAAAATCAAGAAATCAAAGCAGGTCAATCATACGAGATTCCTGTTTTCGCTGACAACTTTGAAAATATTTTTGGCTTTCAACATACCCTTCAATTCGATAAAAATCTGATTGAATGGCAGGGGGTTGCTAAAGGGCAATTCGCTGAAATAAATGACAATAATTTCGGAATGGCAAAGCTCAAAGAAGGCTTGCTTTCCTTTAGCTGGAATGAAGCAGAAGCGGCTACTATCCCAAAAACTGCTGCGCTTTATTTCTTGAAATTTTCCGCTAAGGAAGACGCCCAACTGAGTGAAGTATTTGCCATCAATTCTGAATTCATACGAACCGAAGCCTACTCAATGGGGCTTCATGAATCTGATGTCACTGTGCAGAATGTACGACTTGACTTCACAGAATCTAAAAACACCAACGAACTAAGGGAACAGATTCACCCTAACCCTTTTACGACTGCGACGACGCTGAGCTTTGATTTGCCAAACGCGGCAGATGTTACTTTGAAAATGTATGATTTATACGGTACAGAATTGAATGAATTACGACGATCATTTCCGGAAGGAAAAAATTCATGGCGACTTTCGTCAAATGATTTTGCGAATTATCACGGCACCGTGATGTATCAATTAATCACCGACGATTTGCCGGTTTCGACTGGAAAAATGATTCGAATAAAGATATAGTAGCATTCGACGAAAGTCGAACCTCTAAAGAAGGATTGCATATTTAGATTTTGGATTGGGCGGTTGCTCCGCGTTTGATATTTTTTGTGAGCAGGGGCAACCACTTTTTTTCACCTTCTTTTTCAATGAAAATTAAAATGAGAATGAAAATGAAAAGCGTTTCAACTCAGAGCCTTTTTCATTTTAATTTAGATTTTCATTTTAATTGATTGAAGTAGATTCTGACAACCGGACATACTTGAGAAATAAATTTTCCCGAAAGGGAGCCTTAATAAATTTTGAGACGTAGTTTTTTAGCATAATGTGTTTCTGAGCACACCTGGATTTTTTTTAATTCGAATTTATATTTCTTTAACCTACACACAACACTATAAACAATCTATGCACAACAAGCTCAAATCCAGGTGCTGCTCTTTTTTTTAGCACACATCGAAATTAAAAATTAACCATTAGGAAAATCGCAGCTTTTTAATTGTTTTAAAAAAGCTGCATCGAATAATTTTTTTTTATAAGTCGGTAAATACAAACACAAAGTTTGTGGTGGCTTCGCGTCATTGCATGCCTTGAACTTGGTTTACTATTTTTTACCCTACACGGGCGGAAAGTTAACCAATGCACTTACACACATTTTTTATTAACCAATTTCTAAATTTTAAATTTTTTCCCATGAAAAAAACAGAGCTTACTAGCATGTTTTTGAGCCGGACAAAGTCATTGAAAACAGTGATTTTAGTTCGGATGATGCAGACGAGTGTTTTGCTTGCTTTGCTGTTTGGTTGGGCTTCAAGTGTGAGTGCCCAATGTACCCTGTCTTGCAATAGTGCAGCACAGGTATCTCTTCCTGGTCCCGGTGCGGATTGTGAGGCGACGATTACTCACGCAATGGTGATGACATCGAGTCTTTTGATTTGTCCAGGCACGAAGACTGTAGTTGTCTATGACGGTGCTGGTGGAACGCTTCCATCTGTTGGTTATGGCCCAAGTAATTCCTTCACAGGAGCATTAGTTGATGACACCTACGAAGGGCAGGTATTGACTGTAAAAGTAATTGATGACGCTACCAGCAATGAGTGTTGGGGAGCTATCAAGATTGAGGACAAGTTAGGTCCTTCGATTGCGAATTGTAACGACACGACTTTGTTTTGTATTCAAGACCCTCGCCCTGTGAGTGAGGGTGGAGAAGTGATTGACCCAACATTCGATGATTGTATGGGGGTTTCGACATTGGTAATCAGTCATACTGATCAAATTACCAGTGGTGATTGTAGTGATCCTTTCAATTCTTTGATTAGAAGAACTTGGGTGGCTACCGACGTTAAAGGTAACTCGACTTCTTGTGTTCAAACCATTACTTTGGATAAAGTAACTTTGGGAACTGTGACGCCTGCGTGTCCAATGAATGTTGAATTGGACTGTACAAATCCTAATGCTTTCCCAAGTACTGAACCAGAAGATTTGCCTGTCGGCAACCGCTATCCTACAGTATTGATAGGAGGCGAGACAATTGAGGTGGTGCCGGGTGCTTCTGCATTCTGTGCTTTGGCTGCTTCTTATTCAGATGAAGAATTTGGACTTTGCGGTGTCGGAAAGAAAATCTTACGAACTTGGACTATCTATGATTGGTGTACGCCAATTGGACCTGGAAATCCTTGGACTTGTATCCAAGTAATTAAATTTGAAGACCAAACGGCACCTGTTATTGTTGGAGGCTGTGGAGACCCTGTGTATTCATCTACAGACAGTTACAATTGTCATGGTGATGTATCGTTGTCTCCAATCAGAACTAGAGATTGTTCAGATGTAGCTGTTCAAATCAGCTCTATCTATGGAGTTGTTAATGATAATGGTGGCGTTATTGAAAATGTACCTGCCGGAACTCATGTATTTACCTATACCGCAACTGATGATTGTGGTAATTCTACTACTTGCTCTAAAACAGTGGTTGTAGAGGACAACGTGCCTCCGGTTGCAGTTTGTGATGAGCACACGATAGTTTCTGTTACCGATGATGGAACGGGTATCGCGTATGCGACTACTTTCAATGATGGTAGTTCGGATAACTGCGCAATCGATCGCTATGAAGTTAGAAGAATGGTCAATGCGTGCAAAGACACGACTTACTTTGATGAGTACGAAACCTTCTTCTGCTGCGATATCGGATCAGTGGTCATGGTTGCCATGAGAGTTTATGACAAAGCAGGAAATTATAATGAATGTATGGTAGAAGTTGAGGTACAAGACAAACTACCTCCGGTAGTAACTTGTCCTCCAGACAAGACCGTTGATTGCTCATTTGATTTGACTGATTTGTCAAGTTTTGGAGATGCAACGGCTATCGACAATTGTGATTCAGTGAGACTTTGGACTAGAGTTGACAGAGATGTAGATAACTGTGGAGTAGGAACGATTACTCGCTGGTTTATCGGAGAAGACATGGGTGGAAGATTAGATTCATGTGGTCAGGTAATTACGGTTATCAACGATGATCCGTTTGAATTAGATGACGTCACTTGGCCAGAAGATTACACAACGACTGCATGCGGATCAACATTTGATCCTGACGACATTCCATGTGATTCTATTCTTTGGTGTCGCCCAGAATACCGCCAGTCTAACTGCGGATTGATAGCTGTAACTTATACAGACCAAGAGTTGCCAATCAACAATGCATGTAGAAAAGTATTGCGAAAGTGGGTAATTATTGACTGGTGTCAGTATGATCCAAACGCAGCGTTTGTCGAAGGCTACTGGAGTCACACTCAAGTATTGAAAGCATTAGATGAAGAAGCTCCAGTATTGACTTGTCCGATGGACACAGTCGTAATCGAGCACTTTGATGCGGATTGTAGAAATATCAATGCAGATATTCCACCTGTTGTAGCAACAGATTGTAGTAACAGTTTGACCTACGAGGTAAGAATTGATTACGGAAACAACGGAAGAGTTGACTCTATCATGGCAGGCAATGATGCCAGTGGAAGATACGAAGGCGGAACTCATAGATTAGTATTCGTCGCAAGTGACGGATGTGGTAACTCTTCTTTCTGTGAAGTGATTCTCGAAATCGTCGATAGAAAGAAACCAACACCGATTTGCTTCAATGGACTTTCAGCTACCTTAATGCCTAATGGGCGAGGAGGAGGAATGGTTCGTTTGACTCCGATGATGTTCAACAATAAGAGTTTTGACAACTGTACTCCTGAGAATAGATTGAAATACGTATTGACGCCAAGAGATTTCACTTGTGATGACCTTGGTCCTCAATTGGTTCGATTGGAAGTAACAGATAGAGCTGGCAACATGGACTTCTGTGAGACTTTCGTTGACATTCAAGACAACATGGGTGTCTGCACCAGTACCGCAACAAGCCGCATCGGCGGAGCTATCAAAGATGCAGACAACGAAGGCGTCCAAGGCGTTCAAGTTGATTTGAATATCGGTAACTCTATGTTGAATACCTACACCACTACTGCTGACGGTATGTACATGTTCGATAATCTGCAAGATGGATTTGACTACTCTGTAACACCTCGTTTGAATGCAGATTTGACAAACGGTGTTTCTACCTACGATTTGGTTTTAATCAGCAAGCACGTATTGAACGTAGAGCGATTAGATTCGCCATACAAAATCATTGCAGCAGATGCTAACCGCACAGGCAATGTATCAACACTTGACCTGGTAGAAGTAAGAAAAGCCATCTTGAGAGTCACTAACGAGTACTCAAACAATACTTCATGGAGATTCGTGGATAGAAATCATGTATTTGCCGACCCAACAGATCCATTAGCACAAACATTCCCTGAAGTAATGAATTACAACAACCTTCAAGGAAACATGGATATCAGTGATTTCATCGCCATCAAAGTAGGTGACGTCAGTGGCGACGCTAATCCAAACGACATCTTAGGTGTTGATGACCGTACCCTAAACGGTACCACTACATTTGCAACGAACGAACAGACCTTCACAGCAGGTCAAAACATCGCAGTACCCGTTACTGCAGATAACCTCTCAAGAATTGTTGGATACCAATTCACAATGGAATTTGACACAAAAGCACTTCAACTTGCCGATATCGAAATGGGCGAAGTGAAAGGCATGTCAAAAGCTAACTTCGGATTGACTATGGTCAATGACGGTATCATCACAACTTCTTGGGACAATTCAAAAACAACACTAAACCGCCAAACTGGCATTCTCTTTACACTACACTTTCAAACAACAACTTCAGGAACACTTAGTGAATTACTTAACATCACTTCTCAGTACACTGAGGCTGAAGCATACCAAACTTTGGGAGGTAGCAACATCGAAAGCCAGAACGTGACCTTGCGTTTCAACCAATCGCAATCAGTCGAAACCGGTTTTGCGTTGTACCAAAACAAACCAAATCCATTCTCACTCAACACCGTTGTCGGTTTCCAATTGCCGGAAGCAGATAATGCAACTTTGACCATCTATGACCTATCAGGTAAAGTAGTCAAAATCGTCACAGGTGAGTTTGCGAAAGGTCACAACCAGATTAGAGTAAGCAATACAGACATTGCTGCGACAGGAGTTCTTTACTACCGTTTAGAAACTTCTAATCATACTGCAACGAGAAAAATGATTTTAGTCAAATAATTTTTCCTTTCGGAAAAATGATGACTCCAATCATTTTTAAGAACCATATTTTTTGAAATGAAAACCTCCTCATATCTTTGGGGAGGTTTTCTTTTTGAATTCAATAATCTTTTCCGCTTTCGCGAAATGAGCGCATTTCACGAAAGTGAGAAAAAAAATCCAATGGAAATTCTAAATCTAATCATGATACGTTACTCCTCACTTTTACTCTTTTTGTTCATAGTGGCATGCGGCTCAAACACCACCACTGTCGTGGAAAAAGAGACCATCCCAAATCGCCCAAAACCAACCAAACCATTGCCACCGGCAGCTCCAGTTTCAGACTCACAAGCGGTCGATGCAGCCTGGGTGGCGTGCTGGACCAGGTTTCAAGAAGGAATGGAAAAAGACAGTCGCCCCTTGATGCTTTCGATTATCAATTTTCCGGTAACGGGAGCCAATTTGGTCTGTGATGACATCTATAACGCGACCTCAGATGCGATGGAATTTGGCAATAATATGTTTACCATTTTTGACGCTACGGTCAAAAGGGAAGTCTTGAAAAAGTCGCCTTCAGATGTTTCTTCTTACACCCTTTCGGGAAATGCCTATAAGAACTCACCCGCCCCAAGTTATAATTTGCCGGAAGGCACTACCATCTATAAATTCACAGTCAGGCGAATCACTAAGACGAGTTCTGGGACTTCTCCCGTCTTGGCAGAAAATTATCACTTCGCCAAGTTCAATGGCTCTTACAAACTAGCGTGGATAGATCAGGAGAAGCTATAAGTTCAGTTTTGCGAGTCGAGCAATTATCTTTTTTCCTTTGGACTTAAAACCTGCTGATTCGTGGGGCATGAATTCCTCAATGAGCAGTTTGAGTTCATTGCCCAACTCAGGCTCATGAGTACAAACTTGATAACAGACCTCCATAGAATGCGCCCGAATCGCAATGGGTTCTTTTCGGGAAGCCAACAAATCAAAACAAAGATCTGCTAACTCCTCGATATATTGTTTCGGAATTTTGATGTCGGCGAGAATTGCCAACACATTTCGCCGAAAGGCGTCTTGATTCGGTCTGCGAAGCTGCTTGACCAAAGCATCAAGATGCGGCTCAATCAATTCAGGATGTTCATCAAAACAATGTCTGATCACCCAAGCGGCCCGCTGCACCAATCGATATTCCTCTTCTTGGACAATATTAATCAACTCCGCAAATCGCTTCGAATCGTTGCCAATGTAGGCAGCAATTCGCACCGCTTGCTGTTTGGAGTGCTCGTCAATTAATGCTTCTCTGATATTCAAGTGCTAAGTTTTTTGCGAAAATAAAAAGACCCCAATGGCAAGCCAAAGCGGTCTTTCTAATTTTTTTTGAATCGAATTAAATTCGAATTGAAATTTAGTGTGTACTCAAAACATTCTTAGGCTAACTAAAGGCAGGTTTAGTTAGAAATAGTTTTGAGGAGGCCTGGGATTGATAATTAAAAGAGGTAGTCGAAATTTATACTCTGGGATTTGAAAGGTTCGTGGGAAGGAACTTGTTTTTCGTTCTGGTTTGAATTGTTTCTACTGGTTTAACTCTTTTCTCTCGACTACAAGTGTTTCGGAAATGCAGTTTTTGCTGTAGTTAGGTTTTGTGTTCAAAGTTCTTAAAATCGTCCTGATTTTTGAGAGCCAAAATTGGCTGCAAGAACGAACAGTCCACCTACTACAAATGCTGCTGAAGCAATGTAGAGTATTAACATGTTGTCAAATTTTAAATGTCCTCAAATAGGTTGTTCCAAATTACTTTCAAATGGAGTTTTGATTTAACGGGTCGCTAAAATGACAAAAAAAAATTGATTCACCAAATAACTTTCGAGTTTCTAATGAAATGTTAATATAGTGAATAAACTCTTAATGCACTTTTTAGACTGAATAGGGTAGATGGGTCACAAAATAAAAAATGATCTTATTCTGACAATTCATGCAACAAGACATTCTCTAAATCTATTTTTATTGTTAAATTTGAAACAAGCTAACTATGGAATCACAACTGCACTAAATAAAAATAATTTGGTGTAGCATCTTTTTTAATAAAATTACTGAAACATGAAATCCATCAATATATGTTTGATAACCTTACTAACGGTCTGTAGCGTTTACGCTCAGCGCGGTGGTACTTTTCTACCTCTAAAATTTGATAATATTAATCCAACTTGGACTCATGTCACCTACGATAGCTCAATCGTAGATCACGTTTATCCAGAGGCAAGGGATTTAGGGTTGGAATTTGATGGTTATAGTCATGTCTATAATTTTCATCAAAGGAATCTCACGGATTTGCCAATAATAAAAGATGGATTTCTCTATAATATATCAAGCACTCGGTATGATGGTGATTTGTCAGGAGGTATTATTGAGAAGATTGACCTTGAAACGGGGGAATTAAGATGGCGATCTATTTTTGATTTGCGGTCTAGTGAATATAGGGAACCTATTCAGAAAGCTATTATTAGTGGAGATACGCTTCTATTATTCAACTTGAAAATGACGACCGAGGAGCATGAGTGGGCATTGCCGTTGATAATTATTGGTGCAAAAGATACATGGGGTGTTTTAAAGATTCGAAAGTATAATGTTCATACAGGAGATTTAATAGAAGAGTTGATTTCTGATGAGATGGATTCTATGGTAAAACTTATAGAACCATATTCTCAGGCAGAGAATCAGCTCAATATCATTTCTTCGGATTCTATCGAGCATATTGACTATAATTTGAACTCAGATAGTTTAGGTAGATATATCATTGTTGATACTTTGAATTATCATGGAAAGCTACTCAATTCAACAGATACAATTTTAACACAGATAGAAGGTCACAATTGGTGGGACTCAAATCCGTCGGATAATTATAATTATAAAAGAGCCAAAGATGGAACTTTGTATTGGATCGATTACTACGCTTCTCAAAGTGTTGGAATTGCAGTTTTAGAAATCCATAAAGGCAACAATATTCGAAGAGTTGATTTGGATTTTCCTCGTATCGATAGATATACAGGTTATGCGTTATTTGATATTACGGAAAGAAACATTTTAATCCAAATTTTCCATAAAGATCCAACTGGAACTTCTGATCTTTTTGATGTTGCTATATTGGATCGAGATGGAAATATTGTAAAAGTGTTAGAAGATATCAATGACAAAGGAGGAAATCTTCTTGGAATGGATGATATGGGAGAAGTATTTTTTGCTGAATATAGATGGTATCGAGGCGAAAGTCAGGAGATGAGGATTTATAAAACATCAGGTACTGAGTTTGAATTGTATTCAAATGTTTTGCTGGCAAAGAGTCCACCAAATTATTATCCATATCCTTATCGAATAGTGGAGCTTGATAATGGAGATTACCTCCTATACATTATACACACGGAGTTAGACACAGATAACAATATTGAAGGTAACTTTTACAATATCATCCGAGTCACTCCTGATATGTTGACAGGTACATTGACATCTTCAAGTGATGAGGTCGTCTATTCTAATGAAATCTTTGTTTACCCAAATCCAACCAAAGATTACTTTACAGTAAGCAATCCGACTTATGAAGATTTATCAGTTGAGTTATTGGATTTGAATGGAAATATTGTTCGAAATTGGAGGACTATTATCCCAGATGAAAGACTTTCTATGGTGGGGTTAGCCAAAGGAATTTATTTTTATAAAATCCAATCTGAAACTGAAATAATACAGACAGGTAAAATTGTGATTATTGATTAAACCTAATGCTCGCTTTCGCGAAATATTATCATTTCGCGAAAGCGAAAAATCAAGTTTTATCAAACAAAGTCCCCTTTAAATCAGGCGGCATCGTCCCCAAATGCTTATAAGCTTTTTCAGTTGCTTCTCGCCCACGTGGAGTCCTTTGAATGTAGCCTTCCATGATTAAAAATGGTTCATGGACTTCCTCAATCGTTCCGGTCTCTTCACCCACTGCCGTCGCAATTGTACTCAACCCAACCGGTCCACCTTTGAATTTATGAATGATAGTGGAGAGGATTCGATTGTCCATTTCATCCAATCCACTTTCATCTACGTTGAGGGAGCCGAGTCCATATTTTGCAATTTTCACATCAATAGTTCCATTGCCTTTGATTTGTGCAAAATCACGAATCCGCCGCAGCAGCATGTTTGCAATCCGCGGAGTGCCTCGACTTCTTCGAGCGATTTCGGCAGCCCCATCATCACTGATTGGAATTTCTAAAATCTGCGCAGAGCGTTTGATGATACCGATTAAGGTTTCTACGCCATAATAATCCAACAAGCAGTTGATTCCAAAACGCGCGCGCATTGGTGCCGTCAACAATCCCATCCGAGTCGTTGCGCCTACCAAAGTAAACGGATTCAAAGTAATCTGAATACTTCGCGCGTTTGGGCCACTATCAATCATAATGTCGATTCGATAGTCTTCCATAGCAGAGTAGAGATATTCCTCCACCACATTATTCAACCGATGAATTTCATCAATGAAAAGCACATCGCCATCGTCAAGATTGGTAAGGAGACCAGCCAAGTCACCGGGTTTTTCTAAAACGGGGCCAGAGGTCATTTTTAGATTCGCTCCTAATTCAGTAGCGATGATATATGAAAGGGTTGTTTTTCCTAATCCAGGAGGACCATGTAGCAACACATGGTCTAACGCCTCGCCCCGTTGTTTCGCGGCAGCGATAAAAATCTCTAAATTTTCAACAAGTTTGGATTGACCTGAGAATTCCTTTAGCGCCTTTGGGCGCAATGCTTTCTCAACTTGGCGATCTTCCAAGTTGAGGTTTTCTCCAGCGGCATCTAAATTTGGATTCATTTTTTTTTAACGGTTGACGGCTGATGGCCGATGGTTGACGGCGCTTTTGGGCTAACCCAAGAAGCTAAAAAGAAAGTTTTTGAAATTACTTAACCCACGTTGTTTTCGAGCTTTTATTAAGTTCTTCAGAGAAGCTCGAATTTTTTCAGAGTGCCCTTCCAGTTTCTCCAAAGCGTCTTGATTGATGTAACCGATTCGGTTTGCGATGTGTAATTGGGTAATCACCTCCGCAGCAGACCCTTTGGCTATATTGAAAAAGTAAATAGATTCTTTATTTGTACTTCGTTCATCTCCTTCTGCGATATTAGATGAAATCGAAACAACAGCTCGTTGTATTTGATTTCTTAACCCAAAATCTTTTGAAAAAGACCCTTCTCATGTAATTTTATAAATGGCTTCCGCCAAATCAATCCCCTCTTGCCAAACACGTAAGTTTTTAAAATTTCCCATAGTTCTGTTTTTTATAGTTAAAAAGAAAGTTCTAACCAATTGCTCCTGTCTCCCATCAGCGAAGCGGCCCTCCACCATCTACCGTCCACCATTATTTTTATCCAAATAAATCAACTGCCCTCTACCCAATGCCTGCATCGTATGGTGGCAATCATTCTCCTCTCCATTTGGAATTTCACAAACCTTATCGCCTTTGCAATCATAGACGATGCTGTTCGGTTTTGCAGCGAGCATGTAAAAAATTTCTTCCTCACTTCTGGGATATTTTAGAACCCGAATCGGTTTGAGTTCCTCAATTAATTTTTTGAGCCATTCGACCTCCTCCGGTTTGAAAGTATCCACACATTTATTCAAGTCATCTGTTGTCAATTCGAGATTTTGGAGGCATGTGATTTTTATGATCATGTCTTCTGCCATGCAGATGGTCATGCCATAGTCTTTAGCTTCCTCATAGTCAAAAGCGATTTTTTGCCCATCCTTGAGGACGCGTCCTTCAGGAAGAATGGCGGGCAGTAGTTTTTTGCCATCTTCAGTTTCGATCATTAGGCGACAGCCGTCAAGACCCGTGTAATCTTTGACAAAACCGACGGTGTTACAATCAGATTTAGCAGGTACTTTTTTGGTGGTATCGCAACCTAAAAAAGCTAAAAGGAGTACAAAAAGGGTGGTTTTTATTAAAAAAGACTTCATTTATAGGAAAGTTTATGACGTAAAATTTTTCTCTAATTGTTTTAGAAAACTACTTTTGTGCGCTTATTTGCCGAAAGGCACAAACAAAGGAATAACTAAGCACACTTTATTTTATTCCTTTCGGAAAATGAAGGCATAGATAAATCTAAATTTTCAATTAAAATATACCTATCAAAAAAATGGCAGGAACAAAAATAACTATTAGTAGAAGAAAAAAATTGCAAGTACCCAAAGATCCGATCATTCCTTTTATCGAAGGAGATGGAATTGGACCTGACATTTGGGCGGCAGCGCAAAAAGTTTTCGACGCAGCGGTAGAAAAAGCTTATGCAGGCGACCGCAAAATTCACTGGAAAGAAGTTTATGCTGGTCAAAAGGCACATGACAAAACTGGTGAGTGGTTACCACAAGCAACTTTAGACGCATTGTCTGAACACAAAGTTGGAATCAAAGGACCATTGACGACTCCAGTTGGTGGCGGTATTCGTTCACTAAATGTAGCGATTCGTCAGAAATTGGATTTGTACGCATGTGTGCGTCCAGTCAAATGGTACAGAGGGGTTCCTTCTCCAGTTAAGAAACCGGGATTGGTGGACATGACGATTTTTCGTGAAAACACCGAGGACATCTATGCAGGTATCGAATACTTGCACGGAACTCCTGAAAACGAAAAAGTCAAGAAGTTCTTGATTGAAGAAATGGGCGCGAAAGGTATCCGTTTCCCTGACACTGCTTCTTTGGGTGTGAAACCAGTTTCTAAAGAAGGAACTGAGCGTTTGGTTCGTGCGACTATCAATGATGCCTTGAGAAACAAAAAAGTAACCTCAGTAACTTTAGTCCACAAAGGAAACATCATGAAATTTACTGAAGGTAAATTTAAAGAATGGGGTTACCAGTTGGCTAAAGATGAGTTCGGCGCAGTAGATTACGAAGGCGGACCATGGCAAGTAATCGAGCACAAAGGACGTCAGATTATCATCAAAGATGTGATTGCAGATGCGTTCTTGCAACAGATTATTTTGAGACCTGCGAGCTATGACCACATCGCAACTTTGAACTTGAACGGAGATTACATTTCTGATGCCTTGGCGGCAATCGTCGGTGGAATCGGAATCGCTCCAGGTGCAAATATCAACTACGATACCGGTATCGGAGTTTTTGAAGCAACTCACGGAACGGCTCCAAAATATGCCGGTCAAGACAAAGTGAATCCTTCATCAGTCATCCTTTCAGGTGTGATGATGTTTGATTACATGGGCTGGGGTAAGGCAGGAAAATTGATCGAAAAAGGAATCAAAGGCGCCGTGAAAAGCAAGCGCGTAACTTACGATTTCGAGCGATTGATGAAAGGTGCAACCTTGCTCAAATGCTCTGAGTTCGGAGATGAAATCATCAAGAACATGTAAAGTAGCAACCAAATTTATTTGGTTGGTAAATCATATAGAAGAGCCGTTCCATTTGGAGCGGCTTTTTTCTTTTCCGCCTTTCGGCAAATGCACTTATTTCGCGAAGACCTGTCCCGAACTCGCTCCGAAAGCGGAAAAAGTGAGTGCACTTCATCGTATTAGGAAACAGCTTTTGCATTTCCTGACTATTACCCCGACCTTCGCATTGCCTTAAACTCTACATTCGTTTCTCTAACCAATATAATTCATGCCTAAGAAAATTAAAGAACGCACCATTAAGAAATTAATGGTAGCGAATCGCGGAGAGATAGCCATCCGCGTCTTTCGTGCTGCTGCCGAAATGAATCTCCGCACTGTTGCCATTTACACTTATGAAGATCGGTATTCGCTCCATCGCTACAAAGCGGATGAGGCATATTTGATCGGCGAAGAAGATGATCCACTCAAGCCGTATTTGGACATTGATTTGATTGTAAAAACTGCAATCGAAAATGAGGTAGATGCCATCCATCCCGGTTATGGCTTCCTTTCGGAAAATGAAAAATTTGCCCAAGCCATCATCGATGCCGGAATCATTTGGATAGGTCCAAGTCCTGAATCCATG
>CALCJP010000199.1 GCA_937967625.1 uncultured Saprospiraceae bacterium | reverse complement strand
GAAAATGCAAACTTGGAGTTTTTGATTTCGTTCTCGGCTCCGCTCGAACTCCAGGTTGATTACTCAATCACTTTCAATACCAATTTCCCTTTCTTCTCTCCCGTAAAAAGTCGTTGGAAAGTTTCGTGGAAATTCTCGATGCCTTCATAGACATCTTCGCGGCTTTTCAGTTTTCCCTGCGCCATCCAGATGCCCATGTTTTGAGCGGCTTCTTTGTATTTGGGCGCATAATCCATGACGACCATGCCTTGCATCGTGGCGCGATTGACGAGTAGAGAAAGGTAATTTTTGGGGCCGTTGATAGCGCCAGTATTATTGTATTGGGAAATAGCGCCGCAAATTACAATTCGCGCATGCATGCGGAGGCGCGCCAGTGCGGCATCTAAAATTTCGCCGCCCACATTATCAAAATAGACATCTATCCCTTTCGGGCAATGTTCTTTAATCCCTGCATAAATGTTTTCGTTCTTATAATCAATCGCTCCATCGAAGCCCAAGTCTTCGACCAAGTGGCGGCACTTTTCCGCACCCCCTGCAATTCCAATGACTCGGCAACCTTTGATTTTGGCGATCTGTCCAGCAACTCCGCCGACGGCGCCCGCTGCTCCTGAAATCAAAACGGTATCACCTTCCTTGATTTTTCCCACTTCCAATATTCCAAAATAGGCAGTCATACCCGGCATCCCTAAGGTGCCGATATAGGTCGGCATTGGCGCCAATTTCGTATCGACTTTATAAAATCCTTTTCCATCTGATGCGACATATTGCTGCACCCCACCCCAACCTGTCACGACATCGCCCACTTCAAATTTTGGGTGATTGGATTGCACCACTTCGCCGATGTTTCCAGCGCGCATGACCTCACCTAATTGGACAGGTGGGATGTATGACTTCGCATCATTCATCCAGCCACGCATGGCGGGATCGAGAGAAACGTAATGGGTTTTGATTACCATTTCGCCCTCTTTCGCTTTGGGGATTGGGTTGGTTTGGAGAGTCCAAGTATCTGCCGCCGGCATTCCTACCGGGCGTTTTGAAAGTATGAGTTGTTTGTTCATTTTTTGTTTTTGTTATTTCCCGAAAGGGAGAAAGTATATTTATAAATACCTGCTCGCGCGAACCTCAAGGTTCGTGTGAAGCATCAGTTGGCGTCATCGCCAACGTTGGTTGAAAACCAAAAGATCATGCATACGAGGCAGAGCTTTTTGGTAAAGCATTTTTACAAATCATGCTAAATAGCTCCAGAGGAGCGCTAATATTTGTAGAAAAAATCTTCCCAATCTGCCTTTATTAAATTTTCTCTGCCTTTAACGGCAAATACAAATTGGAGATAAATCTGGGTATAGGTATCCGCCATTTTGAATGAAGGTTTTCATGTGATTTATATATGATCGCCCCGCTGGGGCTTGTGTTAAATTTTACGCTAATTGCTATAAATATTGTCGCGCCTCTGGCGCTTTTTAATTGGCAAGACGCCAACTGATGCCACACACGAGGCAGAGCCTCGCGCGAGCGATTTTCTACGCCTCTCGGCGAATCGTCTCCTTCACCGTATTCCTCCCCAACTGATACATGTGCACCTCATCCGGTCCATCTGCCAAACGAATCGTTCGGGCATACACCCAAAAACCAGCCAACGGCGTGTCTTGACTCACACCCATGCCGCCATGCGCCTGAATGGCGCGATCCACCACATTGCAAGTCATCTGAGGCACAACGATTTTAATCATCGAAATCAAATCTTTGGCTTCTCTGATTCCTTTTCGGTCGATTTTATCGGCGGCAGCCAAGGTGAGCAAACGGGCTTGTTTCAGCTCGCAAGCAGACTTTGCGATCTCCTGCCGAATACTACTAAAATCTTTTATCAATCTGCCGAATGCTTCGCGTTCTGCTACGCGTTTGCACATCAAATCTAAGGCGCGCTGCGCCATGCCGATGAGGCGCATGCAGTGGTGAATCCGTCCGGGTCCCAATCGACCTTGAGCGATTTCGAAACCTCTACCCTCTCCTAAAATTAAATTTTCAGCGGGCACTCTGACGTTTTTCAATTCTATCTCCGCGTGTCCTTCCGGGGAGTCCAAATTTCCAAACACCTGCATGGGGCGAATGATGTTGACCCCGGGCGTATCCTTCGGCACTAAGATCATGCTTTGCTGCACGTGGCGTTGCGCTTCAAAATCCGTTTTGCCCATCACGATGAATATTTCACAACTCGGATTCATCGCGCCAGATGACCACCATTTTCTGCCATTGATGACATACTCATCGCCATCGCGGACGATGGAGGTTTCGATATTGGTCGCGTCAGAGGAAGCGACTTCAGGCTCGGTCATGAGGAAAGCGGAGCGGATTTTTCCTTCCATCAGGCGGGTCAGGTATTTCTCTTGGTGTGCTTTTGAGCCGTATTTTGCGAGTACTTCCATGTTGCCTGTGTCAGGGGCAGAGCAGTTAAAAATCTCGGATGACCAGACGATGCGTCCCATGAGTTCGGCGAGAGGGGCGTATTCTAAATTGGTGAGTCCGGGGCTGAGGTCGCCATAGGCTTTGGGGAGGAAGAGGTTCCATAATCCCTCGGCTTTCGCCAAATCTTTCAACCTTTCCAAACTCTCGTGGTGTTGCCACAAGTTCATTTGCCGAAAGGCGGCCACTTCTTGTTCTATTGGGAAAATGTGCTTTTGCATAAAAGCATCCACTCTTGTTTGGAGTTCCTTTGACCTCTCGGTGTATTCAAAATTCATTCGTTTTGTTTTTTAAATTTTTTACCAAAAAGGTCGAACTATTTTTTCTTGAGTCGCTTAACGGCTTTACTTTTTGACAATATCTTTCGTTGCTCCTCCGCTTTTTCCGTAAGGATTTCGAGGCGTTGCTGTTGGTCGCTCCCCCATTTGATCAGACTTGCGTCCAATACCTGTAGGTTGGATAAAATCAGCAAATCAACCGTTGATGCTTGGTCTCTGATATTGCCTTTTGCAGTGGGATTGATAGATTTCCATTCGCGGGCGGTCATGCCGAATACCGCCATGTTGAGAAGGTCGGATTCGCTGGCGTAAACGATTCCTGTTTGATTTTTGGGCAATCTGGAAGGAATTAAATTGGTCTTTACTGCCTCTGTGAAAATGGGGTGATTGGCTTTAGATATTTCTCGACGTACTGACCACTGACTGTCTAATTTTTGCGCCTCGTCCTGTTTTAATCGTTTGAATTCTTTGACCAAATAGACGTGAAAATCAGGGCTGAGCCAAGTCGCAAATTGGAGGGCAATTTCGTTGTGGGCATAGGTGCCGCCGTAGCGCCCTGCTTTGGCGACCAAACCGATGGCACCCGTGCGCTCCAACCACTTTTTGGCAGACATGATAAAGGTGTTATCGACCAGTTCACTTTTAATTTGGTGGAATTCCACCAAATTAAAATCTTGGTTATAAACCTTCTCCCAAGCTCCTAAAAATTGAATTGTGGAACCATTGCGCAGCCAATTACGAATAAACTCCCCCGCTTCTCCATCAAATCCACGCGCCATGTCGGTCAGCGAAATAAAGTCCTCATCACCAAAGCCATTGATGATGGTCAACTCATTTCCCTGAACCTCGATTTTTTTCTTTGCCATAGAGCGAAGGTAGAAAAGTTCACACAGCTTCTAAAAACGAATTTTCCCCTTTCGGGAAATGGGGTGAAAATCATAACCTCGTGTTACGACTTGGAATTAGCCGTATATAAAATCTTTTTCTATTATTCAGTCGTGGCGCGTAGCGACACTAACGTTCATTTTAACGTTGACGTCGCTACGCGCCGTTTTTGGATTTTGCTGTTTTCCTTCTACCAACATTGAGGTCGCTACGCGCCATTTTATCATTTCACGAAAGTGAAAAATCAATTAATGCGGCAACTTACTCTTCAAAGCCCCATAGACCAAAGTCCCCAAAAGCGCGCTCGCAATCACCACCAAAATCGCCCAAACGCCATGCCCCACCAAGGTGTAGAGTGGACCCGGACAAGCGCCTGTCATCGCCCAACCCAAGCCGAAAATCGTTCCTCCAAAAAGGAGGCGTTTGACCTGCATTTCTTTGGCTTGCAGTTTGAGCGGTTTGCCTTCGTAGGTGGTCAAACCCATGCGTTTCATGAGAAAAATGCCAAGTGCGCCAAGGACGACTGCAGTGCCGATAATACCATACATGTGGAAACTTTCAAAGCGAAACATTTCCTGAATTCTAAACCAAGAGACCGCTTCTGATTTGGTCATGATGACCCCAAAAAGGATTCCGAAAAGGAGAAATTTTATGAGTTTCATATTTATCTTTTTTTAGTCGTACCCTGAGCCTGTCGAAGGGTACATCGAAAAACGTGATTTTCTTAATTGCACCCTTCGACAAGCTCAGGGCGCGAGCGGTTATAATTTCAAAATCATCGGCAACAACAAATGCGTCATCACCAATCCGCCAATAAAAAAGCCAATGACCGCCACGAGAGAAGGCAATTGCAAATTGGATAATCCACTGATCGCATGACCCGAAGTGCAGCCTTTTGCCCAGCGCGTACCGAAGCCAATCAGAAAGCCACCCAAGACCATAATGATTATTCCCTTGACGGAAAATAAGGTCTCGAAATTGAAAATCTCACGCGGCACGTAGCCCAATCCTTCCGCATTCGTTTGCGGCGTGGCGACGCCGACCGAGGCGAGATATTCCACTGTCGATTGCGAAATTTGAACGGGTTCGGGGCTTTGCAGCGCCGTCGTGCCGATAAATCCGCCAATCGCCGCGCCTGTCAAAAACAGCAACAGCCACGTCTGCGAGCGCCAGTCATAATTGAATAGTTCAATGTTCTTACCTGCGCCTGCCATGGAGCAAACCGTCTCGAAAGAGGTCGAAACGCCAAATTTTTCACCTGCATAAAGCATGATGAACATCAGTCCCGCAATCGCTGCACCGGAAACTGCCCAATGCCACGGTTGGCTGATGAAGTCGATAATTGATAGTATCATGATTCAGTTGTTTTTTAATTAGAGTACCTGATTCTTCCCTTTCGGGAAAATGATCTTGTTTCGCTTCGCTGATTGTTTCGTGACTTTGTCACTGATTGTTTCGCTTCGCTGATTGTTTCTCCGCCTGCGGCGGCTGATTGTTTGATTGTTTTTTTGACTCCCGAAGTAATTTCGGGACAAGTTTTCGTCAAATGGATTTGCAATTTCATTTCGCGAAAGCGAGCTTAACAATCAAACAATCAGCCACGAAGTGGCGTAACAATTAATGCTTACTCCTCCTCTTCGTTCGCTTGAATCGCTAATTTTGTCCAAATATTTACGCTATCATCGTCGCGAGTGAGATAGGCGCTTACGGCATCATTGATAATCATAAACTGATTTTCGGCTCCAATTTGCCGCATGAGTCCTGCTTTCGTAAATCGGTCGCGCACCATGCCCATCGCGCCACTAATGTAGAAGTCGATGCCGTTACTTTTCAAAAAGTGCAGTACTTCTTCCATCGCATGCATACCCGTCGAATCTACAGTCAAAATACTCGAAGCATCCAAAATCAACAGTTCAATATCTTCACTTTCATTGACATATTTTCGAATTTTCTTTTTGAAAAAATCGGCATTTGGAAAGTAAAGCGGCGCGTCAAAGCGCAATATCAAAGCGCCTTCCACTTGTTTCGCCTCCGGAAATCGCCTCACGTTTCTAAAATAGTTAGTCCTCGGAATGCGCCCTAAAACGATCATGGGCGGAATCGAACTGAGGAAAGTATTTTGCAAAACAGATAGCACCACACCCGTCAAAACTCCTATCTCAATCCCCACAAGCAAGGTGATCACGAAAGTGGTGATCATCATCCAAAAATCACCTCTGTGGATTTTCCACAGTCGAATCGCTTCTTTATATTCAAACAGATTTTTGACTGCCAAGAGGATAATAGACGCCAGCAAGGCCTCCGGCAAATAATAAAATAGCGGCATTAAAAAAAGCAGGGTAATCGAAAGCAAGAGTGCTGTGACGATGGAAGCTACTCCCGTTCGCGCACCGGATTCATTATTGATCGCTGACCGCGAAAAACTACCCGAAGTAGGGATGGATTGGAAGAATGCCCCCACTACTTTAGAAATCCCCAATGCAAAAAGTTCTTGATTGGGGCGCACTTGATAATAGTCATGTTTGGCTTCGATGGCTTTTGCAATTCCGATGGACTCAACGATTCCGATCAGGGTCACGGTGAGTACAGTTGGAAGTACGAGTTTGATGTTGTGCCACGTTATTTCCGGAAGGATAAACATAGGAAGCCCTTGCGGAACGCCGCCAACGATATTGATGCCCTTCTGGTCTAAACGAAAGATATATACCAGTGCAATCCCGATCACCACCGTGATCAATGCGCCGGGTATGTTTTTATTTATTTTTTTGAGTACGGTAATCAGCACCATGCCTCCAATGCCTAAACCCAACGCCAGCAGATTGGTCTCCGAAAGATGGAAAGCGGCATATCCGCAGGTTTCGTAAAAATACTCGAAATGGGGAAATTCAATGCAGAGCAAATATTTCAACTGGTTGACCGCGATGATCACCGCCGCCGCCGAGGTAAAACCCGCAATGACGGGATGAGAAAGGAAATTGACCAAAAATCCCAACCGCAAAAATGACATCGTGGTCTGCGCAACCCCGATCAACAAACCCGTCAAAATCACCAACGAAATGTATTCCTGACTAAACGGCTCCGCAAGTTTACTAATCCCCGCCAAAACCAACAACGCCGAAACCGCAACGGGCCCAATCGAAAGTTGGCGCGAAGTACCCAAAATCGCATAGATGAAAAGCGGAACGATGCCTGCATACAAGCCATAAATCGGCGGCACACCAGCCAACAACCCGTATGCCATGCCCTGCGGCACCAACATCACGCCTACTGTCAGCCCCGCTGTCAGGTCAAATCGGAAGTCTGATTTGGAGTAGGTTGATCCCCAATCGAGGGCAGGTATGCGTCTTTTTATGAAGTTCATATTTTGATTGTATTCCCCACTTCACGAGTACCCGCGAGTGCCCACGAATGAAATTCGTGGGAAACAGTAGTGTGGCATCAGCAACCCATGAATTTTATTCATGGGTCGTCGTAGGCGGAGCAGCCCCATCCACATAATAAACCGACTCATCCGGTTTCAGTGGTCGCTTAAACCACAACGGTCTTCGCAAGCCATTCGGTCCGGGAGCGGGTCGCGTCATTGCCAGCCACTCCTTATAAATCTCGTGCGACTTATTTGTATCGACAAAAATATCGCCGTATTTGTCCTCCGGTCGTGGGCGT
>CALCJP010000198.1 GCA_937967625.1 uncultured Saprospiraceae bacterium | reverse complement strand
CGTCTCTCGTCTCCCGTCTCTCGTCTCTCGCCTCCCGTCTCTCGTCTCTCGCCTCTAATTAATACAATTTTTCTTCCAAAATCAGCTTATTCTCAAGCCCTCGAATTTCTGCAATAATAGAAACTGGTTTGCTATTCCAATCGATTTTTAAAACCCCATAGTTCTTTTCTCCAGTGATTTTGTCGCTTACGCGAAATTTGTTGGGTTCGTTTTTCTCCAAAATCTTTTCGTAAGAATGCGTCATGCCGCTGGAGGTGATGTCTGGAAGGGGTTGATCTAATCCTTCCAATTCGATTTTCGAAATCTCAGCAATATGCCTATCCCCACTCAAAATGATGGGTCTTTTTGGTTTCGTCTTTTTTATCAACTCATAAAACCTTTGATGAGCTTTTGGAAAATTTGACCATTTCTCAAAACCATGTTCTTCTGCCACCAATTGGATACTCGAACCGATTATATGAACCTGCGCCTCGCTCGCAACCAATTGATTTTCAAGCCATCGCCATTGTTCTTCACCTAAAACATCTCCTTCAGGATTAGGTTTATAACGTTGGTAATTTCCTTTTGGCGCGCGCTCCAGTTCATCTCTGAAATAGCGCGTGTCCAGCAAGATGACTTTTACTTTTTGGCGGCTTTCGCCGAATGTGTGAGACGAATAGCCCCCTTCTTGCCTCCAGATTGGATTGGACTTTTCTATATCTAAAAACTCCCAGAGCAAGTCTCTACTCTCCTTTTTGATGGCATAGTCTTTACCTCCATCATTTTGGCCAGAGTCATGATCATCATAGATACCTATCACAGGGCAAGCCGCTATTAGTTTTTGATAGCCAGGTTTCGCTTTTTGTATGGCGTAGTTTTGCTTAAGCACCTCCGCTTTTTTTGTGTCGGAGTAGATGATGTCACCGAGCCAAATCCATAGATCTGGGTTTTGCTCGACGATGTGTTGCCAAAGGTTATTGGCTTCAGTTTGACGGTTGCAGGAGCCGAAGGTGATTATAGTTTCAGAGGGATTGATCTGTTCCAGTGTTTCCACGGAAGTGGATTTATTTTGAGTTCTATTGCAACTGGTTAGAAAACAAATAATTATGAAGAAATGAGTGAGTCTCATGTTTTGCTGTTTTTTATTGTTCCTTGACCTTCCTCTTTTGTTGATTGAAAAAGCTCTAAGTAAGATGGTAGTCATCTGTTTTCAAATAAATTTGTAAAATCGCAAAATAAATCAAATGAAAAAGAAACCTGAGAAAGTTCGTAAAAAAGATAGGAGTGATAGGGTGTATTTCATTTTTTCGCGATTTGCAATTATCGTGATGCTGTCTCACAAATAAAAAAATCAGACGAATTCGCTGATTTGATCTTTATTGTACTTTAAAAGTTTAGTAAAGATGCGGCAAAATTGAACTTATGTGTACTCTAAACCCCTGGCTTCCAAGGATTTAGACTAATACTTTGCCCACAAAGAAACCCTCTCTTCATAGAATCTTTCAACGACCTACGCGCTCCACATAATTGGATTCTTAATTTACTTTGATTCGATTCTAAACTTTGAATTTTTTAGTGCGCTTTTTCAAGTTTCTGTTCCAATTGACTTACTTTACACTTATGTTCATTTTTTGAATACGCCTGACTTCCCTTTTTTTGGTGTTGCAATCAACAAAAATCGGAGGTCTTTTTTTATCTTCTGATCGCCAAAGGTCATGGGACAATCCCCACAAAATCACCCTCCATGAGATATTGCATTTTCCTCCTTTTGCTTTTCCTCTCCCTTTCGGGAAATCATTTGGCGAAAGCCCAATCCAACTTTTACGAGACCAATACCATTCAAGAAATAAAAATCTATTTCGAAGAGTCGAATTGGGATGAAATCTTAGATGACCTTTTTGTCGCAGGCGATGAAGAGCGCCTGATGGGTAGTGTCGAAATCAATGGCGAACGATTTGATAGTGTCGGCATTCGCTACAAAGGATTTAGCTCCGTGAGTGTCAATAGAACCAAAAACCCTTTCAATATCAAATTAAATTATCTCAAAGACCAGCAATACGATGGCGTTGATAAAATCAAATTGAGCAACGTCATTCAAGACCCTTCTTTCATCAGAGAAGTACTTTCTTATGAAATCGCACGGCAATATATGCCTGCCTCCCGCGCCAACTTTGCGGAGGTGTATATTAATGATGAGTATTGGGGGCTTTTCACAAACGTCCAATCCGTCAATAAGGAATTCTTGGCAGATAATTTCTCAACAGTTGACAATCCGTTTTTCAAGTGCAATCCTGAAGATTTAGACCTCGATGGCGAAAATAGCAACCTAAGTAATAGCCCAGGAACGGATATTGAAAACTATAAAGGATTATACGAATTGCGCTCGGATGAAGGATGGGATGATTTGTATGAATTGATAGATATTTTGAACAACAATCCATCTGAAATCGAATCCGTCCTGAATGTGGACAGAACGCTTTGGATGCATGCCTTCAATTATGCGCTCATCAATTTTGATAGCTACATTGGCTATGCGCAGAACTACTATTTGTATAAAGAAAATGATGTGTTTCATCCGATTCTTTGGGATTTGAATATGTCTTTTGGCGTTTTTCGATTTACGGATGCTTCGGAGCATTTTGATGGGTTTACAATTCGTCAGGCAAAGGCGATGGATCCGTTGCTTCATCATGAAAGTGTATCAGTTTTGCCGCGTCCGCTTATGCGAAACCTCTTTGCTAATGACACTTATCGCCGCATGTATTTGGCCCACATGCGCACCATCATCAAAGAAAATTTTGAAAACGAGTCTTATAAAACTCGCGCCACTGAATTGCAGGCACTAATCGACCCGTCTGTCCAAACTGATCCCAATCTATTTTATGGCTATCAAGAGTTTAAAGACAACCTAACAGAAACCGTTTCGCAGACGATAGACTATCCGGGCATTTTTGACTTGATGGATGATCGAACTGATTATTTGTTGGATTATGATGGTTTTTCAGGTGCGCCGACTATTGAACAAATCCAACCCATCACGCAGTCAGGCGAAGTGTGGGTAACCGCAGAAATCACCAATGGAAATAATGTCATCTTGGCTTACCGCGCTGGCGGCAACGGCAATTTTACGAAAGTAAAAATGGAAGACGATGGCAATCAAAATGACGGCGCTGCCAATGACGGAACCTACGGCGCACAAATCCCAAACCCCTCCAATTCGATTCAATATTATCTCTATGCTGAAAATGATGTGGCAGGGCGCTTTGCACCTGAACGGGCTGCTTTTGAGCATTTCACTTTGCAAACCAAAATTGGCGTAGGCCAGTTGGTCATCAATGAATTCATGGCTTCCAATGAGACGGCGGTTTCAGATGAAGAAGATGAATTTGATGATTGGATTGAGTTGTATAATACCACCAATTCGGATGTCTCAACTGCTGGTCTTTTCCTTTCTGACAAAGTGAACAATTTCGATAAGTTCGAACTGCCGGACGTCATCGTTCCAGCCAATGGCTATTTGATTGTTTGGGCAGATGAGGATGGCAATCAGGGACCGCTTCATGCCAACTTTAAACTATCGGCAGGAGGCGAAACTTTGATGCTCAACTATGCAGATAGCACCGTCATTGATTCAATAAGTTATACCAATGCGACAACAGATTTGAGTTTTGCTCGTAAGCCAAATGGCACTGGAGATTTTGAAGAGGGTTTGCATACTTTCAATGGCAATAACGACTTTTCTGCAACCCATCCGACTTTCGTCGAATCAGGGGTAAAAATATTCCCCAATCCAGCGGCTGAAAAATTGAACATTCACTTCGAGGACAAAACACCTAACCAACTGTTAATCAAAGACTTAAATGGCAAACTACACCTTTCCAAACAAATTAATTTGAACCAAGAATGGGTGCGTGTTTCAGTAGGTCATTTTCCGAAAGGAATATACATCGTACATTTGGTCTTTGATGATTTCGCGACAGCGGAAAAAGTGATTAAACTTTAACTTAACTTTTCATCCAATGGGTTTAAATCCATTGAAAACTATATTTCAAAACTGATTTTATAATTCCATAAAAAAGAACAATGAAGAATTTATTACCTGTTTTATTTCTCTTCCTTGCAGCAGGTATTTCTGCACAAAATTTTACCACTTATAGAGAAGCTGATGGCTTGGCAGACGACAATGTAAGCGCCGTCGTAACCGACGATGATGGCACTGTTTATTTCGCCACCAACAATGGGGTCAGCATATTCGACGGCACCACTTGGACAACCTATAATCAATCCACGCACCCTGAAATGCTGGACAACGTAATCACTGCAATTGAGGTGGATTCCAAAGGCAATATTTGGGCAGGCACGGACTTCGGCGCGATGTGGTTTAACGATACGGTTTGGACTACCATCACTGAAGATGATGGTTTGGCAAACAACCGCGTGACCTTTTTATTTGAAGACTTCGAAGGCATCATGTGGGCTTGCAACAAAGGCGGCGTAACGCTCATCGAAGGTCCTAATATGATTTCGCTGACTCAAGATGATGGCTTGCCATTTGGGGGCATTGACTATGTGACCTACGATGGTTTAGGCAACAAATTTATGGGTTCTGCTCTCGGTGGCATGATCAAATTTGATGGCATAAACATCAATTACATTACAGAAGACGATGGTTTGGTAAGCAACAAAGTACGCGGAATAGCAGCCGATAAAGACAACAACAAATGGGTCGCTACTTCTTCAGGAATTTCTGTCACCAATATCAATGATGAAGTCGTCGATCACCACACTCGTATTTTTTCCATCCCACCTCCTGACACTTTAAACCCAGTGACCGATGTCAAAATCGACTCTAAAGGAAATGTCTGGGCAGGCGTTTTTGTGGACTACTTGGTCTCAGAAGGTGGCGTTAGTTTTTATGACGGCACCGACTGGATTGATTATGATGTCGCAGATGGATTGGCAGGACATGCAGTGACGCGATTGGCAGTCGATCCGATTGATGATGTTTGGGTAGCAACCAGCACTGGTGTAACTAAAATTTCTTTTGGTTCCTCCAGCACAGATGACATTCCTGAATTGACTGGTTTTGAGATTTTCCCGAACCCAGCGGCTGATTTCATTCAAGTGAACTTGGAGTTAACTGATTATACAAATAGCCTTTCGGCAAATATCTATAACACTCTCGGTCAATTAGTTAGAAAAGAAATCTTCGCAAAAGGTCAAATTTCAAAAACAATTGACACTGCTGATTTTGCAGCTGGTTTGTACTTTTTGCAGATTGGGCAGCAGGTGCAGCAGGTGGTAATTTAGTAGATTTAGCACCCCCGGAGTCCGAGCGAAGCCGAGGACGAAATCAAAAGAGCAATCTTGCGTTTTCGTTCCCTGCTTCGTTCGGACTCCGAGTTTTTATTGATGTTTACAAAAGCCATATATTTACTCAAAAAATATATACGCCTCTTACCCTTCCTCTTTTCCCTTCTCCTTTTCGCCTCTTGCGAGCAATCTTCCAAACCCATATTCGTCGATAAAGCTCTATCCCCATCTGACCACTTTCCAGATGGATTGCTCTATTAGAGTGATAGATGAAAACAACATCAGGTATGGCGATGAAATACACCCGT
>CALCJP010000197.1 GCA_937967625.1 uncultured Saprospiraceae bacterium | reverse complement strand
TTGAATTGGGGATGTATTCCTACCAAAGCGTTGTTGAAGTCAGCGCAGGTGTTTGAATACATGCAGCATGCAGAAGACTATGGAATCAAAGTGAGCAAAGCAACAGCTGATTTCGGAGCGATGGTCGGACGAAGCCGCGATGTGGCAAATGGAATGAGCAAAGGTATTCAGTTTTTGATGCGTAAAAATAAAATTGATGTCATCATGGGAACGGGCAAATTGCTCCGTGGGAAGAAAGTCGAAGTGACGGATGACAAAGGCAAAAAGACCAATTACGACGCAAAAAATATCATCATCGCCACTGGCGGTCGGGCACGCCAGTTGCCAAGCCTTCCGATTGATGACAAAAAAATAATTGGCTACCGAAAAGCAATGACACTCGACAAGCAACCTAAGAAAATGGTTGTGGTTGGCGCAGGAGCGATTGGAGTGGAGTTCGCTTACTTCTACAACTCCATCGGGACAGATGTGACGATTGTGGAGTACATGGAGCAGGGCTTGGTGCCTCGCGAAGACAAAGATATTTCTAAAGAACTGACGAAACTCTACAAGAAGAAAGGTATGACGATTCTTGCCAATTCTTCAGTTGAGAAAGTGGATACAAAAGGCAAAGGCTGCAAGGTGACTGTGAAAAGCAGAAAGGATGGCAGCGAGCAAGTGATTACTTGTGATGTGGTGCTTTCTGCTGCGGGCGTGACGCCAAACACCGAGAACCTCGGTCTCGAAACTTTGGGCATCAAAACCGAAAGAGGACAGATTCAAGTCAACGAATTTTATCAAACCAACGTGGCAGGTATTTATGCCATCGGTGATGTGACACCTGGGCAAGCGTTGGCACATGTTGCGACTGCGGAAGGCATACTTTGTGTTGAAAAAATCGCAGGGCATAACGTTGAGCCGATTGATTACAATAACATCCCTGGCTGTACTTATTGCATTCCTGAGATTGCTTCTGTTGGTTATACTGAAGCCGCGGCAAAAGAAGCTGGCTATGAAGTAAAAGTGGGCAAATTCCCATTTACGGCAAGTGGAAAAGCGAAAGCGGCAGGCGTGCCTGAGGGATTTGTGAAAGTGATTTATGACGCAAAATATGGCGAATGGTTGGGCGCTCACTTCATCGGCGCTAACGTTACGGAGATGATTGCGGAGGTCGTTACGGCGCGTAAGTTAGAAACGACTGGTCATGAGATTTTGAAAGCAATACACCCACACCCGACGATGAGCGAAGCAATAATGGAAGCAACTGCTGCTGCTTATGGTGAGGTGATTCATTTGTAGGGTTGCGAGTTGCGGGAATACGGGTTGCGAGTTTACTTGCAACCCGTATTTTTTTTGCGCTTAATTTTCGCCAACTCGCAACTCGCAACTCGCCAACTCGCAACTCGCCAACTCGCCAACTCAAAAACGATAATTCAGTCCTGCATTCAGGTTAAAAGAATTGATGTTTGTCTCGATTCGTGGGCGTTGGTGCCGATCTGTTATTTCGAATTGGTAGGTAGGAGTCAGCGAAATACTCCATCGGTGGGAAAACTCATAGCCTGCACTCAGGGCAATTAAGCCATCAAGGTTGGTGGATTTTTGGAAGTCCTTTGGATCTTTTCTTTTTCTGGTGGTGAGTCTTCTATTCAATCGAGGATGGTCTGCTTCTGCGGTAACTTCAAAATTGCTTTTTCGAAGGAAGTTTATCATGCCGCCGCCTTTTGCTGCCCCAAACCAATTTCCTTTTTTGAGCTGATAGCCCAACGAAACGGGTATGGAAAGGAAGGTGGCAGTTCTCTCAGAGGAAATGCTAATTTTAATTTCGTCGTCGTTATGGATGGGTTCATTGGTTGCGTTTTTGGCTCTGAACTCCACCTTGCCGATGCCTGATCCTGCATTTAGCTCAAAGTCGATTTGGTGCTCACGACCGTTGGGGTCGCGTCTGAATTCTTCGAATTTGATATTAAATTCGTTTAGATGAGCAAACTTTTCATTGCGGACTAAAAGACCGGTAACAACTTGCCAATTACTGATTTGCTTTTTGAGTTGGGCACCACTTGCCCAAGAGGTGCCATAGGTTTTTTGGTTTTGATTTTTTGCAATGAGGTAGCGTTGTCGGCGAGGAGGGGGAGGCGTGGTTTTGAATTGCTCTTTGAGACGACCGACGCCTACCGCGGCAGTGATTGAAAAACCGCCTGTTGGTTTTTTGAGGGGAGTGATGGCGGGGGGTGATGTTTCTGTTAAGGAAAAATTGAACTTAAAATTGACTGGTAATAGCGTGGTGGGTTTGGATGCTAAAGTGGTCAGCAGTTGAGATGCAGATTTTTTTTCCTCTTTCGAGGAATGATCATTTCCCGAAAGGGAAAAATGGTCGGTTCCCAATGGGGTTGAATTTCTTGGGTTGGTGGCATTTGTTTTTTCAACAGGAGTTGTATTGCCAATGATGGATTCGTGGGCAGTTTGATTGTTTTGTCTTTTGACGAAAGTCGGCTCTGAATTTTGAATAAAGGACAAGTCATTTGCAGGCGGTATAGGTTGCTGCAAATTAGACTCATCCTTTTTTAAACGAACCTGTTTCTTAAATTTGATTTCGGGAATCGTATGACCGATCCCGTTTCGTGAATCAGATTCTACAGTCGATTTTTTTATTGGCGCATTCTGAAAAGA
>CALCJP010000196.1 GCA_937967625.1 uncultured Saprospiraceae bacterium | reverse complement strand
TTTTTTTTGGACTTTTTAGTGAAATATACCTACTTTTGCGCCCGCATTTTGCCGGAAGGCAAAGGTCAATCACGAAAATTCAAAATTCAATAATAATGAAAAAAGGAATCCATCCAAAAGAATATCGTTACGTAGTGTTTCAAGACTTATCTACTGACGACACTTTTTTGACACGTTCGACAGTTGAGACAAAAGATACCATCACTTTGGATGGTCAAGAATATCCTTTGGTAAAATTGGAGATTTCTGCTAAGTCTCACCCTTTCTTTACCGGTAAGATGAAATTTGTCGATTCAGCTGGACGTATTGATAAATTTAACAAGAAATTCGGCTCTGGTAAATTCTCTGCTAAACAAGAAGAGGAGGAGGAAGAAGTTACAGAGTAAAATGATTTTATTCAGGATTTTGTGTCCCGAAAATTTCAGGACGCAGAACCCATCACAATCAATAATTGGAATTACTTCTTGTTATTGAAATTCAAAAAAGCCCTAATCAGTCATCTGGTTAGGGCTTTTTTTTGCAATTTGCACCATCCTAAATCACAAGTAGCGCGGCTAAAATAATCGACACATTTGTGACAAACATATTTTCCGCTACTCTTCGTTAAAAAAATAATTCCGTAACTCGGCTATGCAATGATTTTTTGCCTCGATTATCGAAAAATCTGCTCTGTCAAAAATGACGATTATTTAAGCCGCACTACTTATATGAAACGCACTCGATGAATTTAATTCTTTTCGATAACGAAATTCGAAATCGTTTTTTACCGCTTGTTTATACTCGTCCTGTCTGCGAATTGCGGATGGGTATCCTCACCATCAGAGAAAAATGGGAGCAACATCTTGCCACCAAGGCTTCCTTCATTACTCAGGACTACCTTTCGGAAAAATATGAGGTCAGAGTCAAAGAGGACAATCTGCTGATAAACAGCACCGTGCTGCCTTCTGCACATTTGCTAATGCTGATCAAGGAGATGGATCTCAATGTGGCTTATCTCAAAGATGGGGAGTTAATTGCTGCAAGACTTGATGATCAGCAGTTTGATAACTTGCTTAATGACAGGGAGTTAGAAGACTTTGTGAGTATTGAATTAGAAAATACGCCATTCACGAAGTTAGGTCATGTTTCGGATTTGTTTGCTAAAAATGACGAAGCCATTCGAGCTGATTTTCAGTTGGTGACAGAAGGGCGTACTTCCCAAACTATCAATGATACGAACCGTGTTGCTAATAGGGAAAACATCTTTGTCGAGGAAGGAGCAGAAATAGACTTCTCCATCCTAAATGCTAAAGATGGGCCGATTTACATCGGAAAAAACGCCAAAATACTGGAAGGCAGCATCATAAGAGGGCCTATTGCGATATGCGAAGGAGCCGTAGTGAAAATGGGTGCCAAGCTTTATGGTAAATCTACCATTGGCCCTTTCTCAAAAGTGGGTGGCGAGATTGGTAACTCTGTGATTTTGGGGTATTCTAACAAAGGGCATGATGGCTACTTGGGCAACTCAATATTGGGAGAGTGGTGTAATCTTGGGGCGGATACGAATGTCTCCAATTTGAAAAATAATTACTCAGAAGTAAAGCTTTGGAGTTATGACTCCGAGCGTTTTGAAAATACGGGTTTGCAATTTTGCGGCTTGGTAATGGGCGACCACTCCAAAGCTGGAATCAACTCGATGTTTAATACGGGAACTGTGGTGGGAGTCGCTTGCAATTTATTTGGAGCAGGCTATCCGCGCAATTTTATCCCTTCTTTTGCTTGGGGAGGGGTGGCAGGCTTTACGACCTATAAGGCTGATAAGGCTTTTGAAACCGTGGAAAGGGTAATGGCACGACGTGATAGGCCATTTGACGTTACAGATAGAATGATTCTCTTGCGGGTTTTTGAAGAAACCGCTAAATTTAGGAGATGGGAAAAGACGAAAGAAACTTAACCCTATTCCACGAAAGTGGTATCGTTTTTGAATTATGATTTTTTGTAATATGAAATAACTTATTTTCGGTTAAGATTTTTAATCAAAAACTTCGGAAGTTTGTTATTCGTTTTGAACACATCCATTAGACTTGTTCAGGAATAAGAAATTAGAATATGAAAATTAGATTTTTTCACATTCAATTATGTTATTTTTGAACAAGTCTATTCACAATAAAACTGGTCTTTTGTGTCCGATTGCTTAGTCATAATACCTACCTACAATGAGAAGGAAAACATTGTGAAGATGATTCGCAAGGTGTTTTCGCTTTCTTATCCATTCGACATTTTGATTGTTGATGATGGTTCTCCTGATGGCACCGGTGATTTGGTTCGTGAGCAGCAGCAGTTGTTTGAGGGTCGATTGCATTTGCTCGAAAGAGAGGGAAAATTGGGCTTGGGAACAGCTTATATCGCTGGATTTAGATATGGCATCAAAAAAGGCTATGATTATATTTTTGAGATGGATTGTGATTTTTCGCATAATCCAGACGACTTGGTGCGACTTTATCAATCTTGCAAAAACGGAGCAGACCTGTCAGTTGGCTCTCGCTATGTGAAAGGTGGCGCACTCGAAAACTGGCCATTTGATAGAATTTTTCTCTCTAAAGGTGCTTCACTTTACACGCGCTTGATTACTTGGATGTGGGTCATGGACCCAACAGCAGGTTTCATTTGCTACCGACGCAAAGTGCTGGAAACCATTGATTTAGATAAGATTAAGTTTATTGGGTATGCCTTTCAGATTGAGATGAAATTTGCAGCGCATACGCTTGGGTTTAAGATTGCGGAGGTTCCAATTACGTTTACGGATAGGGTAGAGTGAACTTCAAAAATGTCAAGCGGCATCATCAAAGAAGCTATCTGGGGTGTCTTCACCATGAAACTAAAAAGCTTTTTCAACTCCTACCAAAAAGCGGATTCCGAAATTTTTTTGAATAGTGCTGCTCGTGCTACTGCAAAGTCGAAGTGATTTGGTGATTAGTGACTTGTAATTGGTGATTAGTAACCAATTTGTGAACTAATAGATTTCCAAATATTTATCGAGATTTTACCAGTTACCGTCCACCGTACAGCGAAGCGAACGTCTTTTGTCCACCGTCAAAATCACTCTTCCACAAAGTCCAACGAAACAGAGTTGATACAATAGCGCAAACCAGTTGGTTCTGGTCCATCCGGGAAGACATGCCCTAAGTGTCCATCACATCTTTTGCAAAGCACCTCTGTACGTGCATACCCAATTTTATAGTCAGTGTCCTCTTGGACACAATGCGTATTGAGAGGCGCATAAAAACTTGGCCAACCCGTACCTGAATCAAATTTTGTCTCTGACGAGAAAAGCGGGAATTGACAACCCCCACAAGTATAAACGCCCTTCTTTTTGACCTTGAGTAAGTCGCCGGTGCCTGCTCTTTCTGTGCCTGCTTCGCGCAACACATAAAATTCCATGTCGCTCAATTCGGCTTTCCATTCTGCGTCGGATTTGTTGACTTTAAAGATCGAGTCCCCATTTTCCGAAAGGTAAAATTGGTCTTTTTTATCAAGAGAATTCACCTTGGTGGATTCTTGAGTTACCTTTTTTTGCGCTTGGTTGCAATTCGTGAATCCGATTGCTAATGCGCTGACAATGAGTAGTTTAAGGATATTTTTCATGATCATTTTTTTAAAAACCAATTTTAGATTTTTTCGTTTCGAAGGAGTTTCTAACGCCTATCATTCGGAGAGCGGTAGTGGCGGCTTCGACGCCTTTGTTGCCGTATTTTCCGCCTGCGCGATCTTTCGCTTGTTGCTCGTCATTTGGCGTAAGCAATCCAAAAATGACAGGTTTGCCTGTTGCGATGTTGAGGTTAGTGATGCCTGCGGCGACTGCGTTGTTGATGTATTCGTCATGCTGGGTTTCGCCTTTGATGACACAGCCAATACAGATGACCGAATCGACTGATTTGGACTTCATCAGCATGGTCGCACCTCCTGGCAATTCGAATGCCCCAGGCACTTGGAGGGTTTCGATATTTTCCTCCTTGACGCCGTGTTTGGTTAAGGTCTCATAGCAACCCTGGTAAAGTTTATGAGTGATGTGTTTGTTCCAATCAGAGACAACGATGCCGATTCGAAACTTTTCGCCATCGGGTAGCGTTGACTCGTCGTAGTCGCTTAGATTTTTCAGTGCGGATGCCATAATTTATTTTTTATCTGTAGGTAGAATGCGTAAATCTCAGATTTGTTTTCGAAACTAAAAAGAAAAAGTCTCAATTTGATTTACGAAATATCTAAAAAGGAATATCTTTGCGCCGCCTTCGGAAGGAAGGCAAGCAAATTTGAAATATTGGCCCCGTAGCTCAGCTGGATAGAGCAACTGACTTCTAATCAGTAGGTCGCACGTTCGAATCGTGCCGGGGTCACTTGGGGGTTTAGAAAATAATAACCTACCATTCTGATGGATTCTTTTTCCTTTTTTATGCGTTAAAATTTCGGATAATAGCTTAGGCTATTCTCAAAAATTTTGCCTGGATAAAAGAAAAAATAACCTCATCGCTTCTGGAAGTTTAATAATTGCCAAACCCCAACTAAAAAAGCCGCATTTGCTTCTGCATTTGCGGCTTTTTTTATGCCCTTTCGGGAAAATGCCTTTCGGCAAATAAAAAAGGCATTCCGAAAAGGAATGCCTCATATTTACTCTGTTACGATTGTTTTTTGAATCAATTTGGAAATGCCCTCATCCACTCTTTCGGTGGCTTTGTCGGAGTACTTCTCCAAAATAGATTTCTCAGATTGAGTCTGCTCTTTGGCAGCTTTTGTGAGCTTCTGAATAAAATCAGATAGCTTTCGGGTTTTTGATTTTTCCATGAAACGCGAATGTTTTGACCAATTAAGGTTCGGTTTTTAAAATCGGTTCAAATAAACGAACATTAGAGTGTTTCAGATTATTTAAAATCTTTGTCCAAAATCGATTTCCCTGCAATTTCGGGGCCGCAAGGTATGTAAAAAAAATTAAGATTAACACATTGTTATGAAACAATATTCATGGGAAAAAACGGGATATTGCCGATTGTTATTTTGCAACTAATTCGATCAACGCAACATATATGCCGTAAAAGCAATAATTGGTAAAATAAAAAACCATTCACAACGCTGCGAATGGCTCTAAAAAATTTAACAAGTTAATGAAAAAAATTAGTCGGGTGATTCTTATTGGATTCGTCTTAATTCCTTTAAAATCAATCATTTACGAATCACTAATCTGATAGACATAAAGTCTTTTTAGTGGTTGCATGAATTTTGCAGATTCGTAAATATTAACCTCGTCTGCGTCCTTTTTTAACAGCTTGCGTCTTTATTGAACTTCAAACCAAACTCAAATTTTCGCTGTTAGACTTGATTATCAAACAACTTCAAAAAATCATGACGACTGATATCATCTGGAAAAACTTCTCTGACCACCTCTACAATTTTATTTTTCAAAAGGTGAAATCAGAACCTAATGCCCGAGACATCCTGCAAGAGGTCTTTTTTAAAGTACACAAGAACATCGATAGGCTAAGAGAATCAGATAAATTGGAATCTTGGCTGTTTAGAATCACGCGCAATGCCATTACCGATCATTTTCGTGCCAACGGAAAAGAAATAAAACTGAAAGCCCAATTGCCTACTCTCGAACCTATTGAACCACAAATCGGAGCATTTAAGGATCTTGAATTTTTGGCTGCTAATATCTCCCAAGGTATGATGGCATTCAATTCGAAAGGGGAGGAGGATGAGTTAGCGGACGCTATCGAATTTCTAAAATCTATTTGCAGCTTTTTTGAGGGGGTTGATCCCAAATACGCGGAGGCGGTTTTTTGGATAGACTGGAAAGGCATCTCTCAAAAGGAATTTGCCGAAAAGGCAGGCATTTCGCTCTCCGGTGCTAAGTCGCGTGTGCAGCGGGGGCGCGAGCATGTTAAGTCTCTCTTCCTGCAGTGTTGTGATTTTGAATTTGATAAAAGAGGAAAAATAATTGATTATCAGCCTAAAAGTGATCTTTGCAAGGGTTGTTAATTGTTTATTTTTTTACGTTCTTTGGAGTGAAGAAATAAAATATTTTAACACAAAACCATTGCGTCATGTATGGAGTTACTTTTTTCAATTTGCTAATGAACGGGTTTTGCTTCCCTTGTTTCGATTTTGCAAAAAATTGCTGTGGCGATGGAATCTGCCAGTAGGTTTCTTCATTTAGAAATCTAATTTACTTCCGCTTCTTTTTGCGTCCTTTCGGACCGTCGTCCGTCTTCTTGGTGAAAAATACAACGCACAGATTGTTAATCTTTTAGGCTTCGTGCTGTGCCACAAAAGCTTTTATTTTAAATCATTTTCACCATGTTAGGAGTATCATTTTTCAATTTTTTTATGAGTGGTTTTAGTTTACCATGTTGCGATTTTCCAGAAGGCTGTTGCGGAGGCGGCGTCTGCTGCTAAGTAGTGGTAACTGAAACAATAAAGGCGTTTTCCATTTCTATTGGAAAACGCCTTTTTTATTTGTAGCCTCTCTAATAGGAAGGCTATACTTTTTCGTACCTGTTCCATTTGCACCTAAAAAAGTATTTGATTCTTTTAAAGAATCGGATAGTAGATTTCGTCCTGGTGAATCCGACTTTCGTCGAAAGACGGCTAAAATATTTTGCGTTCTAAAATAATATTTAGATATTTGTCTAAATATAAAACTATCTAAATGAATTCAGTTTTTCAAGCATTGAATGACCCGACGAGGAGAGAGATATTGAATTTGCTCAAAAAGAAAGATATGTCTGCCGGCGAAATCGCAGAGGCATTCAATATCTCAAAACCAAGCATCTCTCATCATCTCGACAAACTCAAACGAGCCGATCTCGTCTCTTCCGAGAAGAAAGGTCAATATGTGGTTTATACACTCAATGCCACTGTTTTGGATGAAATCCTTTCGTGGTTCATCAATTTGAAATCATAAGAATTCGAGAGAACGGGAAAACGGGATTTCGAGAAAACGAGATAGTGAGAAAACTGATTTTAACTCCCGAACTCTCAAATACCCGAAATCTATTTTCTAACAAAAAAATCATCAAACATGAAACAATCAAACATCGGTCGCGAATTACTTCTTTGGATTATTATGCTCGCGCCACTTGCCTATTTAGGAATGATTTGGAACCTATTGCCAGATACGATTCCTATCCATTTTGATTATACAGGGACTCCTGATGACTATGGAAGTAAGATGACTTTGTTTTGGATGACGCTTCTTTTGCCCGTTGGGACTTATGGAATCATGTCGTTGGTCATGGCAATTGATCCCAAGCAGAAAATGCATAAAATGGGCAACAAATTTTGGACTCTAAAACTCTTGATTGTTGGATTTATAGCGGCGCTTACTTTTATGATTGTTCGCTCCACCTATGTTGGAAGTATTGAAACCAAATGGATGTTTGGTTTGATTAGTTTCTTTTTCGTGGTGCTGGGCAATTACTTGCAAACCGTTCCTCCCAACTACTTCATCGGCATCAGGACGCCATGGACTTTGGAAAACGATGAGGTGTGGAAAAAGACCCATCGCTTCTGCGGGCGCATTATGATGGTGATTGGTGCAATCATGTTTTTGTTGGTATTTTTTCTTCCGCCTGGTCTTTATTTTGGTGTATTCATGGCGGGCGTGATTGCGATTGCGCTGGTGCCGTTTTTGTTTTCTTATCAGAAATTTAAGGAGGTAAAAGAGGTTTGATTGATTGCAGAGGCGGCTCATAAGTTAAGAAATCAGACGATTTAGTGATTTTTAAATTTATAATTCGCTGATTTGATGTTTACTAAACTTTTAGAGTTTAGTAAACATGAGGCAAAATAGTACTTATGAGACAGCCTCTGCAATCTCTTTTATAGTTTTAATATTCGCTTCATAGCCACGCCTTCCTCCGTTTCCACTTTCAAAATCAACATGCCAGTCATGCCTTTCGGCAAATGAATTTGCTGGTTCGCGCCCAAATTTTCCGAAAGGAGGACATTTCCCGTAAGGGAGGTGATCGTAATTTTAGCTTTCGCTAAATGATTTCCCGCAAGGGTGATTACGCCCTCGGTGGGGTTGGGGAAGACTTTGATAGATTGAGCAAAAACATCTTCTACATCAGAGGTGGCATCCATGCCGTCGCAATCTTCATCGATTCCATTGTCTGGAATTTCGGTGGCGCCCGGATTGATGTTGGGATTGGTGTCGTCGCAGTCTTCGTCGGAGTTGTAGCCGTCCATGTCATCATCGATGATTAGGATGATGCCATCGCAGTTTTCGTCGATGTCGTTGTTTGGTATTTCCGCGGCAGCGGGGTTGACGTTGGGGTTTTCGTCATTGCAATCTTGGAATTCTAAAAAGCCATCGCCGTCCAGATCAATTACGGAACTGACCATTGAGTTTTGAGTGGTGTTGGTGATGATAGGTGGATTTTTATCGAAGAAAATATCGGCTGTGTTTTCGATTGGCGTAAACTCGGAGAGTCCTCCGATGGCATTGATTTGGAACATCACGTAGCCGTTACTTCCTACCAAATCGGTGGTGCTATCTGGCAAAAAGATGTCTTTGAACTCGAAGGTGATTTCGCGATTGTCGATGAGGGTGTTGAGGTGTTCGTAATGACTGCTGCCCAGAACTTGGAAGGTGGCGAGGTCCAACAATGGGTCGATTTCGTCTTTTACGACGACGTCGTAGGCGACATCATTGCCTGTGTTTTGGAAGCGGATGGTATAGATCAAGGTTTCTTCAAATTGGGTGTAATTCATTGTGCGTGAGGGACTTACGAGTTTGTCGTTGGGGTCATAGGCACAGCGGACTTCTGGGGCATAGACGAACTCATCGGAGCGTTGCGTTCCGTTGGTATCTTCAAATTCAGTCCATGATTTGAATTGTAATCGGTCACCAATGGGGAAGTCGTCGGGTCCAGGAATTTGCAAATTGATGGCTACTCTAAATGAGCTGCCGGGAAAGAGGTCTTGAAACTGCCAGCCATAGCGATTGGGCATGGAGGTATCATCGGGCATTTGGACGAAAGTCACATCGACAATGTTGGTATCGACTTCCAACCAAAGCCAACCGGAGGTGATGGTATTGCCATTGTTTTTTGCCGTAAGGTCAAAGGGGATGAGTTCGTTGCAGCGGGTGTTGGGGGAGCCGATATTGGTACTCATCTCGGAGATGACGTTGGCTGGAAAAATGCCAAACAAAATGGTATCGCAATTGGTCAAGGAATCCAACTGAATGCCAATTGAGTCGGCATTGGTGGAAACCCAATCTGCCGTCAGGTTGG
>CALCJP010000195.1 GCA_937967625.1 uncultured Saprospiraceae bacterium | reverse complement strand
CCTCCTTTAGAGGGTTTGATATCAATGCCTGAATGAAAATGATTTGGTCGCAACTCCCCAAAAGTCCCTGACAATCGAATCTTTGCTTTAACTGGCGAGCGGAAGTAATCTTGCGGAAAATTTGTTTTATCAACTTCGGCAGCGGCTGCTCTTAGCTGCTCCATATCGAAACCTTCTTCTTCAAAATGGGCAGAGCAATCATGATGGGCATGATTGATTTCACTTTCGTGAAAAAAGGAGAAAAGTGTTAGGCAAAAAGGGGCAAAAAATAAAACGAGTTTTCTCATGAATGAAGACCTTAAAATCTGTAGCCTGAGCGGAGTCGAAGGCTAAATCAAAAAAAACTTTCTGTCTAAAAATGTAGCCTTCGACTCCGCTCAGGCTACGGCAAAAAGATGGTACAAGAAAAAATCAACCCAAAATCAAAAAAACCGCAGGTCGCTTATGCAAATCAGGAAGTTCTGATTTGCGCCAATTGGTGATGGTTTTCGTAACGATATATTGCGAAGGTAAGGTCAAATCAGATGCAATGCAAAACCGAGTCGAAGGACTCAAAGTCTTCAGCGCCGTCTCGACAAATGAATTGTTGCGATAGGGCGTTTCGATAAAAATTTGCGTCTGCTGCTGACGGAGCGATGTCTGTTCCATTTTCTTTAGGTCTGCTGCCAGTTTTTTTACCGAAAGGTAGCCTTGGAAGGCGAAGGATTGCCCATTCATCCCCGAAGCCATCAATGCCAGAAGGATGGAAGAAGGTCCAACCATAGGCACCACCTCGATGCCTGCGGCATGGGCCATTTTTACGATTTCGGCACCTGGATCTGCCACCCCGGGGCATCCTGCTTCGGACATCAGACCAACATCATTTCCCGAAAGGAGGGGATTTAAAAAAGTCTTTTTTTCAGCGGCATCGACTCGTTTGTTTAGTTCCATGACGGTAAGGTCGCTGATGGGGTAGGGTGGCTGCGTGGCTTTGATAAAATGCCTCGCGGTTTTGGCTCGCTCGGCGATAAAATAGCGCAACGCGTGTATTTGCTCAATCACATAGGTCGGAATTGATTGCAAAGCATCATCGCCAAGCACCGTAGGAATTAGGAAAAGTTTACCTTTGAGTTTGCTCATATGACTTTCGTCAAATTTGGAAATCGAGATTTCGAGATGACGGGAATTCGAGAGCTGCAAATTAGATGTGCTTAAACTTCGCCTTTCGGCAAATAAACACATTTAGCGAAAAAATGAAATGTGTCAATTCTCTAACTCCCAATTTCCCGATCTCTCGAAATCGTTTAAAAATGAAATTCGGAAAGCTCAAAAGTATAGATAATATTGATTTTACCTTGCCGCCTGATGCGGCGGCTACCAATTTATTTTTCGAAAGAAAAGAAAAAACGCCTCGCGAGGCGACGGTATATATTGGTTGCACCGGTTGGAGCATGAAAGAATGGGTGGGCAAAATCTATCCGCCCAAAACCAAAGCAAAGGACTTTCTGCATCACTACTCGCGGCAGTTCAATACGATTGAACATAACACCACGCATTATCGAATTCCTGACCTGACGACCGTTGAAAAGTGGCGTACTCAATCGGCTGATGATTTTCGATTTTGCCCGAAGTTGCCGCAGACAATTAGTCATCGAAATGATTTGGGAATGGTGAGTGGTAATTTGTTGGAGTTTTGTGATGCGATTCAGGGGTTGCAGGAAAAAATGGGGTGTTGTTTTATGCAATTGCCACCTTATTTTAAGCCAGATAAGAAAGTGATTCTGGAGCGATTTTTAGAAGTCTTTCCGAAGCATATTCCTTTGGCAGTTGAATTTCGCCACGAAGATTGGTTCTCTAAATCAGGTGAACTTGAATCTATTTTGGAAAGTTTGCGACGCCATCAAATTTCTACGGTCATAACGGATGTGGCAGGTCGGAGGGATGTATTGCAGATGGGGTTGACGACTGATACTGCCATGATTCGATTTGTTGGCAATGATTTTCATCCGACTGATTATACGAGAATTGATGAGTGGGTGGAGCGATTAGATACTTGGATTGGCAGGGGAGTGAAAAATATTTATTTCTTTTGTCATGAGCCAGATAATATATTGGCGCCGGAGTTGTGCCACTATTTTTTCGAAAGGATAAAAAAAATAGAAGGCGTGAAGACGCGCGGACCGAAGTTTTATGAGTCAGGCGAAGGGGGGCAATTGAGTTTATTTTAGACCATTGGAGGTTAATTCAAGCGTCGTCTGCTGATGAGGGGCGATGCGAAAACGTAATAATGCATCGTCTTCTTCGAGAGACGATGCTTAAAGAGCGAAGAGAAATTTATATGAAAAATAACGTAGAGGAACAAGAATCGAATTTACCATACATTCATCGCGACATCAGTTGGCTCTCGTTCAATGAGCGAGTGCTACAAGAGGCGAAAGACCCGACGGTTCCGCTGTTTGAGCGGTTGAAGTTTTTGGCGATTTACTCTTCTAATTTGGATGAATTTTTTCGCGTGCGAGTGGCGAATCACCACAACTTGTTGCGTGTTGGAAAGAAAACCAAAAAGAAATTAGAGTATAACCCAAAGCATGTCTTACGACAAATATTGGAACTCGTCAACAAACAGCAGGAGGAGTTTAGCCGCATATTTGAGGAAGAAATCATTCCTGAACTGCATCAATATAACATCCACATCCGACGAAGATTGGAGCTGAATGAAGAGCAGCGCGAATTTGTGGAGGGGTATTTTAGAGACCACATGTTACCTTTCGTGCAGCCAGTTTTGTTAGTTAAAAATAAAGTCGTTCCGTTTTTGAATACGGCAGCACTCTACCTCGCTATCGAAATGCAGGATCGCGAAAAGATGAAAGTCGAGACCGATTACGGATTGGTGAAAGTGCCTTCTGACCACCTGCCTCGATTTGTCAAACTACCTTCTGCTCCGGGGCAACATGATGTCATTATTTTGGATGACATCGTGCGACACAATGTGAGTTTTATGTTTCCGGGCTATAATATTTTAGATACCTTTTCTATTAAATTGACTCGTGACGCGGAGCTATACATTGATGATGAGTTTTCGGGCAATTTGATTATGAAAATCAAAAGCAGCCTTGCCAAGCGTCATGTTGGACCTCCATCTCGATTTGTTTTTGATCGCGATATGCCCGAAGCCTTTCTGGAATATTTGACGGGGCTTTTCAGCATCAAGAAAAATGGACTACTTCGCGAAGGACGTTATCATAACAACTTCGACTTTTTCAAATTTCCGGATTTTGGGATGACGCATTTGCTCAATCAGCCGTTGCCACCCATGCCTTATGAGCCATTGGAAGATACCATTGATTTTTTTGCTTCCATTAAGAAGAGAGACCACATGATTTATGTGCCTTTTCACTCTTATGAAGCAGTGGTTCGTTTTTTTGAAGAGGCAGCCATTGATCCCCATGTGACCCATATCAAAATCGTTCAATACCGCGTGGCGAAGAAATCACGCATCATGAATGCCTTGATAAAAGCAGTGGGTTTGGGGAAACAAGTGAGCTGCTTTGTTGAAGTAAAAGCTCGCTTTGATGAGGAGGCAAACTTGGATTGGGGCGAAAAATTGGAGAAAGCGGGTGTGCAAGTACACTACTCTTGGCCAGGCGTAAAAGTGCACTCTAAATTGGCTATCGTCCGAAGAAAAGAGGGGAAAGTGTCGCGACTCTATTCATATATGAGTAGTGGCAACTTTCATGAGGACACGGCAAGAGTCTATGCCGATTTTGGGCTGTTTACCGCAAGGAGGCAATTGACAGTGGAAGCAGCAAGAGTGTTTTCCTACTTAGAAACAAAGAAAAAACCGCGCACTAAATTCAATCATTTATTGGTTGGACAGTTTAATTTACGACCTGAATTGGAGCGACTCATCGACTTTGAAATCGGCGAAGCCAAAAAAGGCAAACCTTCAGGCATCATGATTAAAGTCAACAGCTTGCAAGACCGAGCGATGGTGGAGCGATTATATCAAGCAAGTCAGGCAGAAGTACCGATTAAAATTATTACAAGAGGGATTTGCTGCTTGATACCCGGCATTCGGGGAGTGAGTGATAACATTAAGGTGATAAGCATTGTTGATCGATTTTTGGAGCATGCGCGGGTGTTTCATTTTCACCACGGGGGCGAGGACAAGGTGTTTGTCTCCTCGGCAGATTGGATGACGCGTAATTTGAGTTTTAGAGTAGAAACGGTATTTCCAATCTACACCAAAAAACTAAAGCAACAAGTGCTCGACATCATGGACTTGCAATGGAGTGACAATGTCAAATCCCGAATCATCGACAAGCGCCAATCCAATAAGTATAAAATCAATAGTTCTGATATGCCAATTCGTTCACAATTGGAAACTTATTTTTACTACAAGCGGTTACAGAAGAAGCAATAGTGAGCGTGAGTTTAAATTCTTTTTTCGCTTTCGCGAAATGTCCCACTTTCGTGGAAATAGAATTTTTAAAAAATCTATTTAAAAAGTTGACATTAATTCAAGGATTCGATTAAATTTGCGCCCGCATTTGCCGAAAGGCAAACTGTCTGATGAAAAGACATCAAGCATAAATAAAAATATTGAAACGCGGAAGTAGCTCAGTTGGTAGAGCGCGACCTTGCCAAGGTCGAGGTCGCGGGTTCGAATCCCGTCTTCCGCTCAAGGAGAGCCTTCAAGTAAGTTGAAGGCTTTTTTTTTAAGTCCTTACCTGCCCGGGTGGTGGAATTGGTAGACACGCCGGACTTATAACTTTTGTTCTTTGAAAATTTGATGTTTGCTATTATTTTTAGGCAAAAGTCTGAAAATGAAAAAATGGTTTATCAAAAATAGAATTAGTGATGATGACTTTATTAAAGCTTGTCAGGAATCTAAGTCTATGGCTGAAGCTGCAGCAAAGTTGAAAATACATTTTAATTCTTTTAAAAAGAGAGCTCTTGAACTAAGGTGTTACAATCCAAATCAAGCGGGTATTGGAATCAGGAAAAATACTCCTAAAATTCCACTTCTTGATATAATTCAGAAGAATCTCTATCCTCATTATCAATCTTTTAAATTAAAAAAGAGATTGCTAACTGAAGGTGTAAAGAAAAATAAGTGTGAAAATTGTGGGGTTACTTTTTGGAACGGAAATCCATTGCAAATGGAATTACATCACAAAGATGGGAACCGAACAAATCATCAGCATTCAAATTTGCAAATGCTTTGTCCTAATTGCCACAGTCAAACAGAAAATTATCGAGCTAAGAACAAGAAAATTTGAGTGCCCTTGGGGAAACCCTTGGAGTAGAACTTCTCAAATTCGGGGAAACCTAAATTCACAAAGGTGAACAGGCAATCCCGAGCCAAGTCCCAATAATTTTTTTTGGGAAAGGTGTAGAGACTTGACGGGAAGTACCTAAAATTCCATTTTTATGGAACATGGTAAAGAGAAAGTCCAGACCACAAATGTTGATTAAATTGATCAGCAGCAGCGGAAGCTGTAGATGGTAAGAAAATCCTGTGAGCTTCGGCTCGTGCGGGTTCAAGTCCCGCCCCGGGTACACAAACCTCTGTAAATCAATGATTTATAGAGGTTTTGTTTTTTAAGGACTACAAACAAAAAGCCCCTGAATGACATCATTCAGGGGCTTTTTGTTATATAGAAATCAAGTATGATTTTTTAATTCGGATTCCCCCCTTTTATCGCCTGATTTGCCAGATCTCTCAGTTCAGAGTGAAAAGCAGCACCTTCCTTTCGAACGATTACCTTCCCGTCGTAGTCAAGAAATAGCAAAGTCGGATAGACCTTTACTTCAAAGATACTCACCAAATTCGATCCTGCTCCGCTTTCTCCATCCACGTGCATATTGAGAAAGGTCTCATTGAACAACTTCCCAATCTCAGGATCAGTGAAAACATCTTCTTCCATCAGCTTGCATGGCAAACACCAATCTGCGTAAAAGTCAACAAACACCATTTTGCCTTCCTGCTTGGCTTTCTCCAAAACAGGCATCAGCATTTCTGATTGCTCGAAATTGATTTCGTAGGCTTGATCATTACTTGGAGAGGTAGGCACCACCTTGGGCGCATTACAACTCGGAAGTAAAAAGGTTGTGATAAAAAATATAGAAAAAAACACAGGCGTAAGGAGTAGTTTTATGTATGTAAATAAACTCATAGTGCTGGTGGAGGAGTGTTTGTTATGACAAATGTAATTAAGCATAGTTAATAAACTGCATTTGTATTGATAAAAACACAGCGAGGCTTCAATATTAACATTAGAGTAATTTGAAAAATAGCCTTTTTCATATAGAAGTTTATGACTTAAAGACTTCTATTTCATGGTTTTTAACTACCAAGTCAGTAAACTTTCCTTTAAATCGAGTTGCCTTCACAATGTGATTGTCAATCCAATGGTAGTTACCGCCACGAGGTTTGCCCATCAACAAGCCGTGATAATTGAACTTGTGTTGTTTCAACCACTTCTCGGTAACTTCACGATGTTCTTCGGTTCTAGAGGTGAAAAAGGTGATGATATGACCTTCTTCATACCACTTATTTAGAATTTTGAGTGCGTCCGGGTAAGGTAGGCAAGTGCCCATTCGTTCCGGCTCCTCATTCGGAATGTCATCACAGATGGTACCGTCGATGTCGATTAGGTAATTTTTTACGTCGTTTGCTAACTGAGGGCTGATGGTTTCTCCCTTCTCGTTATAGACTTTTTGTAATTCATGCTTAGAACTCATGATTGAATTTTTTTTTGGCTTGATTGAATAGATAGCGATGATAAAAAAGCAAAATTACGAAATTAAACTTTAGAGGTTTCTGAATATTGTCTATTCCACCAAAGTGCTAATAAAAATACAGAGATCAAATCCCAAACACCCCACCAAGCTGCAACGATCATCATACCACCCAATCCCTGAAAAAAACTAAAAATCAAGACCAACCCAAGTCCTGAATTTTGAATGCCGGTCTCTATGGCAATCGTTTTTCTATCTATTTCGGGGAGTCGATTCGCTTTCGCGAAATAATATCCAATCACGTAGGCAATGCAGTTGTGAAAAATGACTAAAAAGAAAACATGGTGTAGATGTTCCAAAATATTTTCCACGTTGGATATAACGGCTCCTATGACTAATGCCATAAAAATCAACATGGAAAGTCGCTGCACTGGTTTTCGAATTCGATTTGCCCAATCTTCTTTTTGGTTGCCAATAAAAAGACCGATAGCCAATGGGATGATGATTAGAATAACAATCGTTTTTAAGATAGAACTCGGTTTCAATTCTATGGTTTGAAGTAATTCGGCAGCAGCTGGATAGACCTGCGAAACTGCGCCAAAAATCAACGGGGTCGTCAGCAACGAAAACAGGGTTACAAGGGAAGTCAGCGTCACGGAGAGGGCGGCATTGGCTTTCGCCAAATGCGAGGCATAGTTGCTCACATTGCCTCCTGGACAAGCCGCTACTAAAGCCAATCCAAGAGCCACACTGGGTGGTGGCTGAACGAAATAAATCAAACCAATCGTAAAAAGAGGAAGCAAAATCCACTGAGAAGTAAGACCAACGACGACCTTTTTAGGGTTTTCGAATATTCGACGAAAGTCGGCAAAACGAATATCCAAGGCAACTCCAAAAGTCAAAAAGGCCAAGACAAAATTGAGTAATTCAAATGCCTCAGGACTAAAGTTTATTTGGATTTGGTCGATGTCTGTCAATGCAGGTTTTACTTTTTTGAGCGTTTTTTATTCAGCCAGAGTGCTTTCAATTTTGTCTCTCGGAGCCAGACATAATGCGAATTGGCTTTGGCGATAAAATAGCCCATTCGGCTATCCAAAAATCCGAATTTCAAAATGAAATCTGAAATAAAACGAAAAGGAGGTTTGAAAAAAATGCGAAATGGATTCGTCTTTTTTCCTTCTTCAAAAAGGGATTGAGCGGCGGTGGTGCTATACTTTTCGACGGTTGCCATCAAGTCTGCTGTGGTGTCATGGGAGTAGTGAAGTAGTTTTCCTTTGAGTTTTTTTGTGGCAACTCCTTCTTGAGGAGCAATTTGATCATGGGGCGGGGTGCCGCTGATGATGACTTTTTCTCTAAAAAAAAGGCGCAACTTCCAGTCGGGGTGCCAAGCGCCATGTCGAATCCAAGTGCCTCCGATGCTACTCAAGCGGTTGAGCCAATAAGCACCATGCGTAGTATTTTTTTTAAGAGTTTGGATTTCGGATTGGAGGGTTTCGTCGGGGCACTCGTCGCAATCGAGGGCGAGGATGAGGTCATGTGTTGCATGTTGGACACAAAACCTGCGTTGCTCTATGAAGCCTTCAAAATGATTCTGAATAACTTTTGCGCCTATCGACTCAGCAAGCGCGACGGTTCGGTCAGTAGAGTAAGAATCGACCACCAAAATTTCATCTGCTAAGGACTGCACGGAGCGAATACATCGCTCAATTCGAGGAGCTTCGTTGAAGGTCATTATGACAACGGAGAGTCGTTCCATGCAGGTTTTTTTCAGAGGACTTCCATCAAGGTGCGAAAAGCAAAGTATTGGTTTTCGTATCTGTCGGTATGTTCTTTTTGGAGTGCTTTGGCGTGTTTGTTTTGATATTCCTCGAAAGAGGCCATGTCTTTGGTGTAGTATTGAATCGCGTAGGTGGTGCCGTCTTCTTGGTCATCGAAGATTCTGCAGAATTTATTTTCTATGAAAAGACCGGTTGCCATCACGTCAGGGATATGCACTTCGCGCATCCATTTGAGCCAGTCGTCGTGGACGGCATTAGAGATTTTTACTGTTACGTTGTAGAGAATCATTTTTTAATGAAAATGAAAATTAGAATGAAAATGAAAAAACGCCTCGTACTTCGAGCGGAGCCGAGAAGTACAATCGCACTGAGCAATACTTTTAATTGATGCGATAGCTTTGGTCAAATTTTCTCCAATAGAGCAGCAAGATGATGCCCATAATTGCTCCGCCCAAGTGCGCGAAATGCGCGATACCAGTATTGAATCCACTGACTCCCGAAAACAAATCAAAAGCCATCAAACCAACGATCATATATTTTGCCTTTACAGGAATCGGTGGAAAGAGGAGCATTAATTTTACGTTGGGAAAATAGTAGGCAAATGCCACAAAAACTCCCATAATCGCTCCCGAAGCACCCACTACCGGGTGAGGCGCGATAATGCCAAAGTATGCCATGCCGACATGCGCTAAATTGGCAGCTAAACCACAAAACAAGTAGAAGAAAAGGAATTTTTTAGGTCCCATTTGGGATTCAACCATGGGGCCTAAAAAGAAAAGTGACATCATGTTGAACATGATGTGCATATTACTGCCATGCATAAACATGCTCGAAATAAACTGGAAAGGCATGAAGTTTTCGCTACCCGGATAGTATAAAGCCAACATGCTTTGAAATTGGGGCATCACGTAAACGGCGACAACGTAAATCAAGACATTGATAATCAATAGTTGTTTGACAACTGGACTGATTCGATTCATCATAATAAAGTGAATATTCTTTTGACCAAATGTAGGGTTTTCAAAATTAGAAATGGGTAGGAAGATGATTTGTTTAATTCGTGGCGATACACATTGAGAAAATATCTCAATATCCGAATATCAAAAATTGTATTTAAAGCACCCCTTGCCTTCTCAAATATAGGGCTAACATACAAATCAGAATGACAGTTACGGCACCTCCGATTTCCATCCACTGCTGTTGGCGGAGTTGGATGCGGCTTTCTACATAGTAAGGATTGGCGGCATTGGGGGTGCCGATTCCTCGACGGATTTCCCAGTTGTCTAAGCTACTATTTTCGAGCCAAGGGAGTAGGAGATTGAGCGTGAAAAGCGAATCAGTCGGAATCAAATTATAACTCACGCTATCGATAAATGCGCCATCATCTGTAAACAAACCGATGATTTCGTTGCGTTTATTGAGTCCAAAATCGAAACTCGCCGCCACGCTGTATGCTTTCGGAAACACCTCTAAAAACTTCACCGAGTCTTCTGCAAAAATCAAATAATCTTTCGGCATGATGGTCACGTCGGGTAGTCGGAATTCATTTTTCTTATCGGTTAGCACCCAGTCGTGTAGCTTGACGGGTTCGTCGGATTCATTGAAGAGTTCGATCCAATCTTTTGATTTGCGATTGTTGCAACTGATTTCATTGATGACGATTTTTCCCGAAAGGGGGTGATCATATTTTTCAAAAACAGCTTTGATATTGTAAAGCGGCTGATCGAGTCGCAATGAAAATTTACGTTCGCCCTCCTCAATATCAATGCCTTCCCAATGCGAAAATCGAAAACCAAAATGCGGAATGGCATTGAGCCGAATCGGTATGTTTTCAAAATAGGTACCCTCCATCCGTTCATTGGTGATTTCCACGGTTTCGTTGACGACGACGCGCCCACCCACCGTAGATGCTACGCTGACCGACACCTGCGCTCCGGTTTCAAAAAATGCTTCCAGATGTTGGCGCACATATTCAGGTCGCCTTTCGGCAAATGTTCGCATACGAGCTATTTGCTTCTCATATTGCCTCTCAGAGAGATTCCATCTTTCTATTTGGCGATCGATTTCGGGGGTTACTCTTGCAACGAATTCATCCAATTTCGCGGAAGCGAAATCCGCACTAAAACAACTATTGAGTCTATCGCACATGCGATTGACAAATCGGTCGCGGAAGCCTTCGTTTTCCAAAAGGTTTCTCAAAATGAAGGTACTCCACGGCGGATTGGGCCAAGAAGGTCCATTTGCTTTCGTATGAAATTCGAGACTATTATATTGATAGGCACTTTCATCATGCAGTCCATATCCCCAATCCGTATCATATAGAATCCAACGCCAACGACCGTCGGGTTCGCGAGGACGCCAAAATTTGATATTTCCGCCTGCGTCGGCATTGTCATAATAGATTTGAGCAATTTTATAATCCATAAAATTGTCCACTTCCATCATGTTTTCAATGGTCGCAAAATGATGATCTTCTTTGAGCGAATTGTCAATCATGTATTTCAACATGCGCACATAGTGCCGCTTGCTGCCCTGCTTCAGTGAATATTGATGCTCGATGATCGAGACACTATCCTTATCAAACTCCGTGTGTTGATCCAAAAAGTGCCGATTGATTTTTTCGCGGATGTTATAGATTCCCCAATATTCGCCATTCAGATAAACATGACTTGGGCGATAATTTTGCTTTTCGATATCCCAATCGTCAGTCAAACTCCCCATGAAGGCATCTCGAAAATGAGTTTTTCCAAAATCACTTCCCGAATTTCTGAAAACGAGATATTTATATTTTTTAAAGCCCTTGCGCCCAAATACACGGTGCTTAATATTCTTTTTTCCGTAGCGCTTTCGCGCAACGATTGTAAACGACTTCTGCGGAAACAATCGACTCATCCCTCCAAACAATCGGAACCCTGTGCGACTGTTGAAAACCGATTCGCCATTCGTTTCAAAAAACTGGATATGGACAGGCACCTCTACGCGACTCCAAAAATTCGCCCCCGGTTTTGAGTAAACCGAATCTACTGCTCGCTCCCCCTGCACAAACAACCCATCTCTCGAATCAAACAACATCGCCGGCGGCACTGCTATCGAAATAATCGGATAGTTGCTCTGCTCCTCATTGATAAAATACGCTTCCGCGAAGGTCTTACTCTTCTTCTCTGCCCGTCGCGCTACGGTTCTGATGACCGTATTCGATTTAATTTTTAATGGCTCGCTATATCGCTTGGCAGTCGGACCTTTTGGCTCATCGCCATTGAGTGTATAGAAAATCTGACTCCCCGGCAAACTCGCCGCCAACTCGACTGTAATCGCCTCATCATAAAAACCACCTTCTAAAGAGTAGGAAACAACGAAAGGAACTTCATTGCTCTTTTGCGCAAGCAAAGTCGCCTGACCCGGCAACATCAGGAGTAGCAAAAAGAAAAAACCAATTTTAGGAAAAAGCCCAATTCTCATGTACGTATCGGATAGAGGGTAACTTAAGTAAAGTTCTTGCAATCAAGCAAGCAAAACCTTTACGCAAAATTGCAACTTTTATTCCTAATTGGAAAGGACTTAATGAACTGCTTAGCATTACGCCGCTTCGATGGATGTATTTTTACTTGAAAATTCTTTTCCCCCCTTTCGGGAAAAGTGTGTTCTAAAACTCAAACACTTCCAATTCCTTCCAACCTATCACATTGCCGTAGCTTCTTTTCCTCACCTCCGTAGATTAAACCTTTTGAGTGAATTCTCGCTCAATCATTTTTGTGTAATTTAGATATTGAATATCTATTTTGCACAAAAAGTACTTTGTTTTGAATTAGCTGTAAGACATATTTTTTCCTTTTTCCCTTTCGGGAAATGACTTTGTAAAAAATCTATTCATGTTTTTACTCTAAAAGAGTAGCCTCAAATCTTCCATTAAACAGCCTCAAATTATTGGGATTATAATCTTCGTTCTTTCCTCTTGTCGTATCTAAATTGTAAGAGACCATAAACTTTCCAGATATGTATTTATTTTCTAATGAAACAGAATCTAATTCGAATATATTTTTGGGATGGCTTTCATTCACCAAGTAGTAGTCTATAGGCGCATCGGCATCATCTAAAACAACAAAGCTTGATTTAATTTGAGTAGAGGCTTCTGTACTTATTTCATTCACTACATCATAACATCCTTTAGTCAATGGTAGC
>CALCJP010000194.1 GCA_937967625.1 uncultured Saprospiraceae bacterium | reverse complement strand
AAACAATTTCATGTCCATCAATTTACTGAGTGATACGGTCACCAAACCAACTCCCGAAATGCTCGAAGCCATGATGGCTGCGGAGGTAGGCGACGATGTGTTTCAAGAAGATCCAACCATCAATGCACTGGAAGCAAAAGGAGCGGAACTGTTTGGAAAAGAAGCGGCACTCTATTGCCCTTCCGGCACGATGACCAATCAGATAGCTATCAACATCCACACCCAACCGCTCGACGAAGTCATCTGTCATCGGTTGTCGCATATCCATCAATCTGAGGGAGGGAGTTATGCTTTTCATTCAGGCGTTTCGGTGACGACTTTGGATGGACCTCAGGGAAAAATCAAAGCCGAACAAGTCGAGGCAGCGGTCAAACCTCATTATGATTGGACTTCCCGCAGCACGCTGGTCGTTTTGGAAAACACCTGCAACATCGGCGGCGGCGCCATTTATAAAAAATCAGAAATCACACCCATCAAAAAGGTTTGCGAAAAGCATGGTATGGGGCTACACTTGGATGGCGCGCGGTTGTTCAATGCGTTGGTGGAGTCAGGCGATTCGCCTAAAGATCTGGGGCAGTTGTTTGATAGTATTTCGCTTTGTCTGTCCAAAGGTTTGGGCGCGCCAGTTGGCTCCTTACTCATTGGTAATCAGGACTTTATAAAAAAAGCACGACGCGTTCGAAAGATAATGGGCGGCGGTATGCGACAGGCAGGTTATTTGGCAGCAGCCGGTATTTATGCTCTCGAAAACAACATCGACCGACTGAAATTAGATCATCATCGCGCTCGCGTCATCGCAGGCGTTTTGAGTGAATTGCCTTTTGTGGAAAACATCCGCCCGGTGGAGACGAACATCTTGATTTTTGACGTTAAGGAACCGATGACGGCTACGAAGTTTCTCGACCTCATTTCCCGAAAGGGGATCAAAGCGGCGGCTTTTGGTCCACAGACGGTTCGGTTTGTGACGCATTTGGACTTTACGGAGGAGATGTTGGATCAGACGGTTTCTATTTTGAGAAACTTGGGTTGACGATGGATGGCCGCTTCGCTGATGGGAGACGGATTTTTCTTTGCCTTTCGGCAAATGATTACCATTATCGATGGGACAATTCATGAATTGTCCCTACAATCAAATGAACGAATTTTTAAAAAAATAACTATGCAAAAACTCACCTACTGCATCATCTTCCTGATACTCACCACCTCACTATTCGCGCAACGTGATTTCTACCAAAACAACCGAAAATTTACGGAAGCAGACACCCTACGCGGCATGATGCGCGCAGAGCGAAGTTGCTATGATGTTACGTTTTATGACCTCTCGGTGGCAGTGCTTCCAGGAGATAAAAACATCGCTGGAGAGGTCACTATTGAATTTGATGCAATAGAGACTTTTGAAAGAATGCAAATCGACCTTTTCGAAAACATGCAAATCAACCAGATTGAATCTAAAGGTCGCACCAACGAATACGAACGGTTGCACAATGCCGTTTTCATCACCTTTGATAGTCCCTTCAAAAAAGGCACAAAAGGCTCAATATCAATCAGTTATGAGGGCGAACCCATCGCTGCTAAAAACCCACCGTGGGATGGCGGCTTCGTCTGGCGAAAGGATGACAATGGCAAACCCTGGATTGGTGTCGCTTGCGAAGGCATGGGTGCAAGCGCTTGGTGGCCCAACAAAGATCACCTTAGCGATGAGCCAGACAGCATGTCGATCAGCGTCATAACAGATGACCAATTGGTCTGCGCCTCCAACGGAAATTTGCGGAGCGTCGAGCAAGCGGATGATGATTTGAAAGTCTGGAATTGGTTCGTCTCCTACCCTATCAACAATTACAATGTGTCGATTACCATTGGCGATTTTGCGCACTTCTCAGATGTGTGGGTGGCTTCTGATGGCGACTCGCTGGCGTTGGATTATTATGTCTTGAAAGACAATTTGGCGAAAGCCAAAAAGCAATTCGCGCAGGTGGGGCCAATGTTGACTTGCTATGAAAAATATTTTGGCAAATATCCATTTTGGGAAGATGGCTTCTCGATGATCGAAACCCCCTATTTGGGCATGGAACACCAAAGCGGCATCGCCTACGGCAACCAATACAAACGTGGCTACATGGGCGGCATGATTCCAAAAGATATGGATTGGGACTATATCATCATCCATGAGGCAGGGCATGAGTGGTGGGGGAATGCGATTAGCTGCAACGACCTCGGCGAAATGTGGATTCATGAATCCTTTACGACCTATATGGAGGCGCTCTATGTGGAATGTCGTTATGGCTATGATGACGCGATTCGCTATCTGGCTTCTCAATTTCCAAACATCAAAAACGTCACCCCAATGGTCGGTCCTTTGAATGTCAATTTTGAGGACTTCGGGAGCAGCGATCACTACTACAAAGGCGCGTGGATGTTGCACACCTTGCGCCACGCGATTGATGATGACGAGTTGTTTTTCGACATCCTGAAATCGTTTTATGAAAAGCATGCCATTGGGCACATTCACTCCGAAGATTTCATCAATTACGTCAATGAAAAAACGGGGAAAGATTGGTCGGCATTCTTCGAGCAGTATTTATTTCATGCTCGAATTCCAATTTTCGAATACAAACTAAAAGACACCCGCAAAGGATTAAAAATGGAATATCGATGGAAGGCAGGCGTCAATGATTTTGACATGCCTATCAAAGTCGGCACTGAAGGAAACATGACTATAATTTACCCAACTACTGAGTGGAAAACGATGAAATTTAAAAAGATGAAGTCCGAAGATTTTCGAGTGGCGAAGGAGTTGTTTTTGGTGCGGTCGGCTAATTATACGGGGATGTGAATACGTGGGGATTTACCCCCTGACCCCCAAATTGGCAGGAATGATTGGTTCTATAATTTGACCAAATATTATTCGCCATCATGATAGATTGAAGATTAAATGATTTACGATTTTTGATTTTCGAACAGAGCGCCAATCATAAATC